>JACQES010000307.1 GCA_016200495.1 Gemmatimonadota bacterium | reverse complement strand
GATGCCGAGCTCGGGCCCCTCGATCGCCGTGTGATGCGGTCCCTCGCCGGTGATGAACGTGTCCACGCCGAGGGCGGCCGCCTCGCGCAAGGCGTCGCTCGAGGCGCCGGCGCCCGTGATGAGCGCCCAGCGCCGCGTCTGCTTCCCCGCGACGAGACCTGCCACCACCACGTCGCCCCCCTCGCGCTGTGCCAGCGCCCGGGCGCGCGCCACCAGGTCGCCCGTGGGCAGGTCGCAGGTGCCGCTCACGCCGATCGTTGCGGTCTGGTAGCGCCCGAAACCGTCCGAGGGTTCGAGTCCGAGTGCACGCGCGAGCAGCGGGTTGTTGCCGAGCTCCGGATGCGCGTCGAGCGGCAGGTGCGCGCCGTAGATCGCGAGCTCCGCGTCGAACGCGGGCTTGAGGCGTGCGCGCACGGGGCCGACGATGCGCTGCGTACCACCCCAGAAGAGCCCGTGGTGCACGATCAGCAGCCGCGCGCCCTGGGCGATCGCGCCCTCGATCACGGCCCGCGACGCATCCACGCCGACGGCCACGCGGTCGACGTCGCGGTCGGACTCGAGCTGCAGGCCATTGAGGGCCCCCGGATAGTCGGGGAACTCGCGCGTCCGCAGCACCTCGTCGAGGTGCCGCACGATACGCGACAGCGGCAGGGCGGCAGCCATCCTACTTGGACGAGTCGCTGGTGGCTCCCACGGGAAGCCGCATCGTTCCCGCGCGGAGGAGGGCCGTCACCGAGTCCACCGACTTGGTCAGCGCGGGGCTCACGCGGCTCGCGAGGGCGGGGTTCACGGTCCAGCGCACCACGTCCTCCTTGAGGCCCAGCGAGATGACGCGCGCCGTGAAGCGCTTCTCCTGCACCTCGCGGGCGACGCTCAGCAGGGCATGCGGGACGTCGATGACCACCGACCCGATGATCGTCTCGGGCGCGATGGCGTTCTGGTCCGCGTTGGCGCCGACGGCATAGACCTTCTTCTCCCGCGCGGCCTGGATGATGCCGAGCCCGGCGGCATCCGCGTTCTGGAAGACCACGTCGGCGCCACGGGCGATGTACGCGAGTGCCTGTTCCTTGCCGGCGGAGACGTCATCCCAGTTGCCGATGTAGCCGGTCAGCACCTGCGCCTTCGGATTCACCGCGTGCACGCCGAGCTCGAAGGCCTTGAAGCTCGCCTTCACGGGCGGCAGCTCGGTCCCGCCGATGCACGCGAGGATCCCCGTCTTGGTGAGCGATCCCGCGACCATGCCCGCGAGATACGCGCCTTCCTCGAACGCGAAGTCCATACCCGCGAGGTTGGCGCCGACGGTGTGTCCGCTGGTGGTGACGTAGATCGTCCTGGGAAACTCCTTGGACGCGCGCGCTGCCGCTTCCTGGAACTCGAAGCCGTGGCCGAACACGAGGTCGTAGCCTTGGACGCCGTACTGACGGAAGTTCTCGTCGAACTCCTGCGGCGACTTGGTCTGGACGTGGCTGACCTGCGCGCCCAGGGAGTCCTTGATGCGCATCAGCCCTGCGTATGCGCCGCCGTTCCACGCCTGGTCCGAGATCGGGCCGGGGGTGAGCAGGGCGACGCGCAGTGTTCCCGCGTTTCCACCGGCGCTGGTCCCCGCCTTGGGTGCGTCGCCCTTGGTGCATGCGATGGCGACGGCAAGGAACGCGAGCGAGACACTACGACGAATGGTCATGTGCAGAACCCCGATGGCCGTATCCCGCAAATGACATCACGATATGCGGTTGGCGTGTTTGTGCAAACAAGCGTTCCCGACCGGGAACCGCCCTATTCGACTGACCAGCGTGCCCGAAGGATCAACTCGAGGAGTCGCTGCAGGTCTTCGGAGGAATAGAAGTTGAGCGTGATCGTTCCCTTCCCCGCGCCATCCATCTGGATGGCGGCCGGCGTCTGCAGGTACTTCCGCAGAGCGTCGCTCGCTTCGCGCACGGCAGCACTGCTGCCGCCTCCGGGGCCGGCGGACGCCGAAGCCTCTCGGCTCGGACGCCCTCCCTTGGTCGGCTGCCGCGTGGTGGCCTCGCGCGAGCGACGCTCCACCTCCCGCACGCTCCATCCTTCGTCGACCGCCTGGCGTGCGAGCTGCACCAGCAGTCGCGTGTCGGCGACGGTGAGCAGCGCGCGTGCATGGCCGAGCGAGAGCTGGCCGGTGCTGATCAGCGTCTGCACGCCGGCGGGCAGCGCCAGCACGCGGATCAGGTTCGCGATGGTCGAGCGGTCCTTGCCGAGCGCGTCCGCCACCTGCTGCTGGGTCAGGCCGAACTCGTCGATCAGCCGTCGGACGCCGGTCGCTTCGTCGATCGCGTTGAGGTCTGCGCGCTGGAGGTTCTCGACCAGCGCGAGCGTGAGCATCGCACGATCGTCGAACTCGCGGACGAGCGCGGGGATCTCGGTCCACCCGAGGCGTGCCGCGGCACGGAGCCGGCGTTCACCCGCGACCAGTTCGTAGCGTCCGGCTTGTCCGGCCACGGGTCGCACCGTGACCGGCTGCAGCAGGCCGTTCGCCTTGAGGCTCGCCTCGAGCTCGGCAAGTTCCTCCGGCTTGAACTCGCGTCGCGGCTGGAATGGATTCGGCCGGATCGCGGTGATCGCGAGCGTGAGCGGCGTGCCCCGTGTCTCGACGGGCGCCGGCGCCGCCGCGGCGGCCGCGCCGTCGCGCGGCGCCTCGCGCGTGGGCGCCGCCGCGCGTCCGAGCAGCGCCTCGAGCCCGCGGCCCAGGCGGCGCGGTTTCTCGGTGCTCATGCGGAGGTCACCGACGAGGCACCGGCCGATTCACCACGCGCCGCATCGCGCGCGAGAAGTTCGCGCGCGACGTCCATGTACGCCTGTGCTCCAGGCGACTGGAGGTCGTACAGGATGATCGGCTTTCCGAAGCTGGGCGCTTCGGCCAGGCGAACGTTGCGTGGAATGCTGGCCTTGAAGACCTGCTCGCCGAAATACTCGCGCGCATCGCCGGCGACCTGGCGCGAGAGGTTGAGGCGTGCGTCGTACATGGTGAGCAGCACTCCCTCGATGCCGAGCCCCGCGTTCAGCGACTGCTGTACCACGTGCACCGTATTGAGCAGCTGCGAGATCCCCTCGAGCGCGTAGTACTCGCACTGGAGCGGAATCAGCAGGTTGTCGGCGGCGGAGAGCATGTTGATCGTGATTAACCCGAGTGAAGGCGGGCAGTCGATCAAGATGTAATTATATTGTCCCCTTAGTGTCGCTAAAGCGTCGCGCATTCGGTGCTCACGATCGCTCGTGCCCACGAGCTCGATCTCAGCGCCGGCAAGGTCGGGAGTCGCGGGCAGGACATCCAGATGCGGAAATTGGACTTCGCGTACGATCGCGTCCCGCGCCGCGCACTCACCGATCAACACATCGTAGGTCGTTCGATCCACGCGATCCCGCGGGAGCCCAATACCGCTCGTCGCGTTTCCCTGAGGATCTGCATCCACGAGCAGCACGCGCTGCTCGGCCACCGCGAGGGAAGCGGCCAGGTTCACGGCGGTCGTAGTCTTGCCCACGCCGCCCTTCTGATTTGCGATGGCGAGGATGCGCGTCACGGCACTCGGTGGTCGGGCACCGACGGCAGGGGGCCGTCAGCGAGGTCCGAATATACTCCGCGACGCCAAGAAAGCTCGGGGATGTTTCACGTGAAACACCCCCGGCGATTCCACAAGTGGAAATGGGGATACGCAGTTATCTAGCGGCAGGCGCGAATCGCCAACGCGTGCTGACGCGGACGACGAGGGTCTGCGGGCCCGCGCTGATGGGGGTCTCGACGCTCTCCGCTCCGCGGGCCGCCATCGACATCACGCGCATGGGCGCAATCGGCGGCGATTCTCCGTCGATCGAGCTGATCTCCAACAGTCCGGCTATGCTGCCCCCCGCCGCCTTCGCCATGACCTCGGCGTCCGCGCGAGCCTGCTCAACCGCCAGTGCGAGGGCCTGCCGGCGCGAGCTTTCGACATTGGACGCCGAGAACTCGAGACTGCTGACCTGGTTCGAACCCTTGGAGAGCGCGGCGTCAATCACGCGGCCCACGAGCTCGAGGTTGAGGATGCGCACCCGAATCGTGTTGCGCACGATGTAGCCAAGCAGCTCCGATTGCTGCTTCTGTTGGTTCCACCGCTGCTCGGGCGCAACGCTGTAGTCGGTCGTCGACAGGTCGACTGCCGCAATACCCGCAGCGCGGAGGGTATCGAAGACGAGGCGCTGCAGGCGCGCGTTCTCCTGGGACGCCGCGGCGGCCGTGGGCCGGCGCGTCTCGACGGTGAGTGAAAGGAGGGCGCGATCGGGAGTGACCCGAACCTCGCCGCGCCCCGAGACGACTACCTGCGGCGTCGCCTCGTGCGGCTGCGCAGCGACCTGCGCTCGGGCCTGAGCGGGCACGAGGACGAGCACCATCGCCCCAAAGGCGGCGCAGCGGCGCACCCAGCGCGGCGAGCGGCGCGACCAAGGGGAAGGCGACGAGACGCAGGCTCGGAGGTCGATGCGGCCGTCAGGCGTGAGGCCAGCGCTGGAGTTGGCATGGCGGGCGAGCATGGCAGGTCGAGACATGAGGAATCCTCGGGCGCCCGGAGGCGCCATTTAGTAGCGAAAAAGCACAAATAAGGCGGCTATTTATGTTCAGAGTGCGACGAAACGAGGTCCGCCGCCCGGCAGCCCCGCACCCTGAGGACGAACCGGCCTCTGGAACTTGCACACGTCGCCGGGGCCCAATAGCCTCACCCTCCCCCGCGTCCCTCCCCCTTCCCGTCCGATGCCGATCCCCTTGTCGCCCGACCACACCACGCTCCTCATTCGCCGGTCGGCCTTCGAGCGCGTCGGCCTGACACGCGCCCAGTTGGACGAGCGGCTCGGCCTCACCCCTGACGAGTTCCAGGTCGAAGGCGGGCTCATTGCGGTCGGACCGATCCTCGACGAGGACGCCCTGGGCGCACTTATCGCCGATTTCGAGAAGATTGGGCTGGAGTGGTTCGAAGATGTCTTTGAAATGAGCGGAAACTGGCCTGAATGGCTCCGCCTCTTCGCCCGCGCCGACTGACGGACTGATGACCCGGCACCTCGCGTCTCTCGCGCGAGCCATGCTGGTCGTGCGCTAACGCGTCACGTTACGGGTGCTGGTGAGCGACCTCGCGCGATCGGAAGGGCGCACCTTGCCGTGACGCAGCATCCCTTCCCAGCCGCAGCCATGGCACCAGCTGGTGCGGAAGAAGGGCGCCACGCGATTCCAGACCGGATGTGCCACGCGGAGCGTCGGCCCGTCGCAGACGGGACACCGATCCCCCTCCGGCAGCAGGACGACGAACACGATCGTGGCCGCGATGAAACGCGCCACGAACAGGCCGCCGAAGACTCCGATGAAGATGGCTGCGTCCGACATGCGACCTCAGCGTTCGGGTGCGCCGCACGATCAAGGCGCGGGTCGCGAGCGTGTTGCCTAGAGCCGCGCTTCCACCCGGCGCCAGCTCTCGACCCACGCCACGCCATTTTCAAGGCGCTCGATCACCACTTCGGTTCCCGCCGCGAGGTCCGCGCCGTCGATGGTCCTGGCCGGCGTCACTTCCGTGCGCCCGTCCCGGCGCCACGTGATTTCGCCGGACCGCGCGGCCTCGATGGCCCGCGTGACCAGCGCCGGCAATCCCTGCACGACGTACCGCGGATCTTCGTCGGTGGAGGCGGGGGCGTCGGGATCGAGCGCCCACCGCCGGACGAGCGCCGCGAGGGCCAACGCCGCACCGGCTGCCAGGAACGAAACGAGGAACCGCAAACCAGGGCCCCACACCGACAGCCGAGTCAGCACGCCGCCAACCAGGCCGAAGGTCGCGAGCATGGCGGCCGCGATCGGAGAAACCAGCCGTGCCTGCGCGCGCGGAGCTGTCGCCTCGCGCGCGCGCTCCGCCGGCCCCTCCCGGAGTACTCCCGCCTGCATCAGGCGGACCCCCAGGGCGAAGCCGGCGAACAACGACAGCACGTAGAACACGAGCATCTCGTGCCCCTCCTCAGGCGCCGAGGTACTTGCGGAACCACCCGATCGTGCGCGGCCATGCAGCCTTGGCGGCGTTCAGGTTGGCCCCGCCTGGCGCGTCCTGCGCACGGAGGAATCCATGCCCGGCGCCCGCGAAGATCTCCTTCTCGTACGTCCGTCCGAGCGCCTTGAGCGCGCTGTCGGCGAGCGGAATCGTCGCGTTCACGCGCTGGTCGTTCTCGCCGTAAAGGCCCAGCACCGGCACGCGCACGTTCGGCAGCGCCTCGGCCTTGGGCGTCGTGCCATAGTACACCACGGCCGCGCCGAGGCCGGGCGCGTTGAACACCGCGTGGTTGAACGAGGCCGAGCCGCCCCAGCAGTAGCCGACGACGCCGTACTTCTTCATGGCGGCCGGCTGCGACATGCCGTACCTGGCCGCGGCCGCCACGCCCTTGTTCATCTCGTCCGTGGTGACGCCGCGGATCAGCTTGACGGCCGAGTCACCCGGGAGTTCGTCACTCGAGGGCCCGCCACGCTTCTGCGAGATCAGGTCCGGTGCGACCGCGATGTACCCGTCGGCGGCAAGCTGGTCGGCGACGCCGCGCACCCAGGTCGAGAGGCCGAAGATCTCGTGGATGACGACCACCACGGGGGCGTTCCGCTTCTTCTCCGGGTACACGACCCAGGCCATCAGCGAGTCGGCGCTCCCCGGTTCCCACGCGATCTTGGCCCACTCGCCATGGCGGGGCGACGCGGCGAGGCGCGCCTTGGCGTCGGCATTGCCCGCCGGAATCGAGGGATCCTGCGCGGCGCCCATGTCGTGGCCGGCCATGGCCGGCACGGCCGTGCCGTCGCGATCGTGCCCAGCGTGGTCGTCGGCCTGCGCGGCCGAGTGCTTCATCTGGCAGGCACCGAGGGTGAGCAGGGCGACGGAGGCGAACGAACGAGCGAGGGACATGGGGAGACTCCGGTTTAAGGACCGACGAGCCGGGAGGAGGACGCCGCTGGTGCGTGGTCCGTGGTGAATACCCCGGCAAGCCACTGTACGAGGCGGCGTTCAGCGAAATAGAAGGGGCGCCACGGCCACGCGCCACCAACGAAGCCGACGTGCCCGCCGTTGGCGGGGAACTCGCACGTGAGGTGCGACTGGTCCCGCGCGATGGTGCGCACGTCGTCGAGCACCGAGGGAGGTACGAACGGGTCGTCCACGGCGCTGAGCAGCAAGGCCGGGCGCCGGATCCGGGCCAGGTAGCCGAGCGACGACGACTCCGCGTAGTAGTGGCCCGCGTCGCGAAAGCCGTGCAGGGGGGCGGTCACTGCATCGTCGAACGCCCACAGGGTGCGCGCGCGCCGGGCCGCCGCCACGTCGACCGGCAGGTCGGGAAACTGGGCGAGCTTGGCCTCGGCCTTGAGGAGAAGGGAGCGCAGGAACGAATCGGTATAGACCTTCGCGAACCCGCGTTCCAGGAATCGCGACCCGCGCGCGAGATCGAACGGCACCGATACGACGGCGGCGCCTCGGAGCTCGGTCGGCGCGCCGTCACCCTGCTCGCCAAGCCACTTGAGCGTGACGTTGCCGCCGAGGGAGAAGCCGGCGACGGCCAAGGGGCGACCCGGTGCTTCGGCGACCAGGCGTCCCACGACATGCGCGATGTCCGTCGTTTCGCCGGAGTGATAGAGCCGGCGCGCGCGATTGAGTGTCCCCGAGCACCCACGGAACAGCATGAGCGTGGCGCCCCATCCGCGCGCCGAAGCCTCGGCGAACGTGGCGCGGACATAGTGGCTGGCCGCTGTCCCCTCGAGGCCGTGGAGAATGAGGAGGTGGGGGGCGCGCGCGGGGGCGTCGAGGCGCTCGACATCGAGGAAATCGCCGTCGGGCATGTCCCAGCGCTCCGCACGCGTCTCGACGAGCCGCCCACGTCGCACGGCCTTGCCCCAGAGCGTCTGCAGGTGCGGATTCGAGAGCCACCACGCGGCCCGGAAAGGCTCGTGCCCTCGATAGATTACCCCACTCTCCATGCGCCAGAATTTCTAACGTGAGCACACCGCCCGGCACCCTCGAGGTGCAGGTCTTCGGCACGAAGAAGCACCCCCAGACGCGCGCCGCGTTGCGCTTCTTCTCCGAGCGTCGCGTCCGAACGCACTTCGTGGACCTGGCCGAGCGGGCCGCGGCGCCCGGCGAACTCAAGCGCTTTGCCCAGAAACACGGAACGGAGGCCCTGGTGGATCGGACGTCGAAGCGGTTCGCGGAACTGGGCCTCGGACCCGCGCGGTACGGCGACGAGCGCTGGATCCAGCTCCTCGCCGACGAGCCGGGCCTGCTCGTGCAGCCCCTCGTGCGCTGCAAGCAGCAGGTGACGGTGGGGCCGGCCGAGACGACGTGGACGGCCTGGATCGCCGCCGCGAAGGCGGGCGCGTGACGCTCCTCAGCGCGTCCGGCCTCGGCGTCAGCTTCGGCGCGACCACGCTCCTCAAGGACGTCACCTTCACGGTGGCGCGCGGCGAGAAGTGGGGCATCGTGGGCCGGAACGGTTCGGGCAAGACCACGATCGTGCGGATCCTCACCGGCGAGCAGCAGCCGACGGTGGGTGTCGTCGCGCGCCACCCGGGGCTCAAGTGGTCGGTCATGGAGCAGCACCGCGCCTTCGAGGGAGCGGAGAGCGTCTGGGATGGCGCCGCCATGGCGCGTGAGGACCTGCTCAACCTCGAGAAGTCGCTGCACGCGCAGGGCGAGGCGATGGCGGTCGCCGGGGACCAGGTCACCGACCAGATGCTCGACAAGTACGCGCGTGACCAGGAGCGGTTCGAGCGCGAGGGCGGCTACGAATTCGATGCCCGCGTGGATGCGGTGTTGCACGGCCTCGGGTTCGACCCGGCCGATGCCCGCACGCGCGCGCTCGCGACGCTGTCGGGCGGCGAACGCGCGCGCGTCGGGCTCGCGCGCCAGCTCGTGGCCGACGCCGACGTGCTGCTGCTCGACGAGCCCACCAACCACCTCGACCTCGACACGACGCAGTGGCTGGAGGGGTTCCTGCGCGAGACCGAACGCACGGTGCTCGTCATCAGCCACGATCGCGCCTTCCTCGCGGCCTTCACCGACCACACCCTCCACGTCGAGGGGGGCACGGCCACGCCGTACAACGGCGGCTACACGCACTTCGTGGAGCAGCGCGCGGAGCGGCGACTCGCCCTGCAGCGCGCGGTGGACAAGCAGCGCGCGGTGATCAACAAGGAAGAGGACTACATCCGCCGCAACCTCGCGGGGCAGAACTCTTCGCAGGCGAAGGGGCGCCGCAAGCGGCTCGAGCGGTTGCCACGCCTGAGCCCGCCGGTGACCGATGAAAGCACCATGTCGGTGCGGTTCGACCTGCGCGAGCGTGGCGGCGACCAGGTGATCATCGCCCAGAAGCTCCGCCTCGACGTCGAGGACCGCACGCTGCTGGAGGAGTTCACGGGGGTCGTGCGCCGGGGCGATGTCGTCGGCCTCATCGGCCACAACGGCACGGGGAAGACGACGCTCCTGCGCGCCCTCGCCGCCGACCGGCCGCCGACGGCGGGCGAGCTCCGGCTCGGCGGATCGATCACGATGTCGTGGTACCGGCAGGACCTGGCACAGGTGCCGGGGGACAAGACGCTCTACGACATCATCCAGGCGAAGCGCCCCCTCTGGGAGCGCGGCGCGATCCAGGGGCACCTCGGCCGCTTCGGTTTCTCGGGCGACGAGGTGATGCGGCGCGCATCCACGCTGTCGGGGGGCGAGAAGGCGCGCGTGGCGCTCGCGCTCATGATGCTCGAGTCGAGCAACCTGCTGGTGTTCGACGAGCCGACCAACCATCTCGACGTCGAGTCGATCGAAGCCCTGGAAGACGCGATCGAGCGGTTCGAGGGGACGGTCCTGCTCGTGAGCCACGACCGGGCGCTCCTGCGCTCGCTGGTCACGCGCGTCTGGCGCCTCGACGACCGGAAGATCCACGAGTTCGACGGGCCGTTCGCCGAGTGGGAGGCCATCCAGGCGGGCGAGGACGACGAGGCCGAGGCTGCGCCAACCTCGAGCGCGCGCGATGCGCGGAAGGGGAAGGACGCCGAGTCGGCGCGCGAGGTGCAGCAGTCCTCGAAAGAGGTGCAGGCGGCCAAGCGCCAACTGGAGCGCATGAAGAAGGGCGGACGGTGATTCTCGTCTGGCTGGGGTTCCTCGCGCTGGTCGGGGGGCTGCTCGCGTTCGACCTCGGGGTCATGAACAAGGGGGACCACGCCCCCACGGTGCGCGAGGCATTCCGGAACACCGCCCTCTTCGCCGTGGTCGCGCTGCTGTTTGGCGGCCTGGTCTACGTGGCGTACGACCACCAGTGGTTCGGCCTGGGCACCACCCCCGACGCGATCGACAAGGCGACCAACACCGGCCGCCTCGCCCTGGTCAAGTACCTCACGGGGTACGTGGTCGAACTGTCGCTGTCGAGCGACAACGTCTTCGTCATCGCGCTCATCTTCCAGCACCTCCGGGTGCCGGCGGTCTACCAGCACCGCGTGCTCTTCTGGGGGGTGCTGGGCGCGCTCGTGATGCGCGGGAGCCTGATCGCCGTCGGCGCGAGTCTCGTCGCGCGCTTCCACTGGATCCTGTGGGGCTTCGGGCTGTTCCTGCTCTACACGGCGGCGAAGATGCTCCTCACCAGGGGCGACGCGGCCGAGGAGCCCGACGAGAACGCGATGGTGCGCTTCTTCCGCCGGGTGCTGCCGGTGACCTCGACGGAACGCGGGCACGACTTCGCGGTGAAGGAGGCGGGACGCTGGATGCTCACCCCGCTCGCGATCTGCCTGCTGCTGGTCGAGACGACGGACCTCCTGTTCGCCTTCGACTCGATCCCGGCGATCTTCGCGATCACGACGGACCCGTTCCTGGTCTTCACCAGCAACGTGTTCGCGATCCTCGGGCTCCGCTCGCTGTACTTCGCACTTGCCGGCGCGCTCGACCGTTTCGTCCACCTCAAGACGGCACTCGCGCTCATCCTCGGGATCGTCGGGCTCAAGATCCTCGCGAGCGACTGGCTCGTGGAACGCTACGGCACCGTCGTGAACCAGTGGTTGCTCGCCCTCATCGCCGCGATCCTGCTCGGGGCGGTGGGCCTGTCACTGCTGCGCGAGCGGCGGGATGCCGCCGCCGGGCCGGGCGCCGAGCCCTAGAACTCGCCGATGAAGCCGATCTCCGGCTCGAGGTGCTGGCCGAACTTCTCCGCCACGGCACGCTGGGCATGGGCGATGAGCGCACGGACGTCGGACGCGGTCGCGCCCCCCAGGTTCACCATGATGTTCGCGTGGATATGGGAGATCTGGGCGCCGCCGATGGCAAACCCCTTGAGGCCGCACTGGTCGATGAGCCGCCCGGCGCCGACCCCCTCGATCTTCTTGAAGATCGACCCCGCGCTCGGGTGATGCTCGAGCCACGGATGGCGGCTGCCGCGCCAGCTCAGGTTCTCCTGCAGGATGCGATGCAGCACCGCCGGGTCGCCGCGCTCGAGCCGGAATCGCACGGCAAGCGCGACGTCCTCGCCGTTGTGCAGCAGGCTCTGGTCGTATCCGAACCGCATGCCGTCACGATCCACGTGGCGGCGGGTGCCGTCGGCGCCGAGCACGTCCACCCACTCCGTCACCTCGGCGATGAACATCGTGCGCTCGCGCGCCGGCGCCGGGCTCAGGAAGTGCAGGTTCTGCCAGACGGCGCCCCCTACCGTGGAAGGGATGCCGATGTAGTGTTCCAAGCCGGACCACCCGCGCGCGACGGCGGCATGGATCAGGTCGCCGACGATGGCGCCACTTTCCGCATCCACGCGTCCGTCGTCGTGGAATGACACGCGACGCGCCTCGTTCCGGATGACGAGGCCGCGGAAGCCCCGGTCGCCGACCAGGATGTTGGCGCCGAGTCCGAGCACGAAGACCGGCACCTGTCCGGCGCGAGCCACCGTGAGCGCGTGCGCGAGGTCGTCGGCGGAACCGGCGGGGTAGAAGAGGTCGGCGGGACCGCCGATCTTGAACGTGGTGTACGGCCCCAGCGCCTCGTGGCGCCGGAGGCGCGTGGAGTCGAGCTGGGCCGCCACACGCTCCAGGGCGGATGTCGAAGCGCTTGCGAGGACCATACGTGCCCGAAAGAAACGTCCCTGCGTTCGTGAAAGCCAGCCGACGCGCACCCTGGCGCCGGGCCGCGACGCGTGCGTGCCAGGTCGTGGGCGCGCTCCTGCTGGCCGCGCCGGCCCTGGGCGCGCAGTCGCGCGCCGAGCTGGCGCGCGTGATCCGGCAGAAGGTGCTGGCGAACGGGCTCGAGGTGATCGTGATCGAGAACCGCGGCGTGCCGCTGGTGACGATCGAGATCGACGTGAAGAACGGCTCGTTCACGCAGACCCCCGACTACGCGGGGCTACCGCACCTGTACGAGCACATGTTCTTCAAGGCGAGCCGCCAGTATGCCGAGCCGGGCGCCTTCAGCAATCGCGCCGGCGAGCTGGGCGCCGAGTTCAACGGCACCACGACCGAGGAGCGCGTCAACTACTACCTCACCACGCTCGCCGACTCGATCGAGGGCGGGATGCGCCTCATGGCGGCACAGCTCCGCGAGCCGCTCTTCCGCGAGGACGAGCTGGCGCGCGAGCGCGAAGTGGTCATCGGCGAGTACGACCGTCAGGAGTCGAACCCCTTCTTCCAGCTGACGCAGCGCTCGGGCCAGGTGCTCTGGGGATCCGAGTGGTCGCGCAAGAACACGATCGGCGAGCGGGGCGTCATCCGCGGCACCACGCCGCAGAAGATGCGCGAGATCCAGTACCGCTACTACGTGCCCAACAACACGGCCCTCATCGTGAGCGGGGACGTGAGTGCCGAGCGCGTGTTCCGCCTCGCCGAGGAGATCCTGGGCGACTGGAAGCGCGGCGAGGAACCGTTCGCGAAGTGGCCCATCCCGCCGATGCCGGCGCTCACCAAGGACACGGCGCTCCTCATCGAGCAGCCGGTGAGTGCCATCACGGTCCTCGTCCAGTGGCAGGGACCGAGCGTGGGCAAGGATCCGGCGGCCACCTACGCGGCCGACGTCTTCTCCGACGCGCTCAATCAGCCCGCCTCGACGCTGCAGAAGAAGCTCGTGGACAGCGGCCTGTGGGATGGCGTGGGGTTCAACTACTACACGCTGAACCACATCGGGCCGATCACGGTGAGCGGCCAGACCTCGCGCGAACGGCTGCGCGCGGCGCTCAAGGCGCTCCGCGCCGAGCTCACGCACATCAACGAGCCGACGTACATCCCGCGCGAGACGCTGGAGGAGGTGAAGGCGGAGCGGAGCGTCTCGTCGGCCTTCGGGCTCGAGCGCGCCTCCGAGCTGACCCACACGATCGGCTTCTGGTGGGCGGTCGCGAGCCTCGACTACTTCATGGGCTACGTGGACAACATGGCACGCCAGACGCTGCCGGACCTCAAGCGGTATGCCGACACGTACATCACCGGCAAGCCGCGCCTGATCAGCATCCTGATCTCGCCCGAAGACCGGAAGGCGCTCGGCATCACCGAGGCCGAACTCGTGCAGCTGGTGGGGCGTTGAGCATGCGACCGTTCTCGAGGCATGGCGGCGCGCTGGCCCTCGGCGTGCTGCTGGCCGCGTCGGCCGCGGACGCGCAGGCGCGACCGCGCCCCGCGCGCCCGGCACCGACGCCTGCGCCCACGAGTGCTCCACCGGACGCACCGACCGCCAACGACACCGGGACGGCCGAGTTCACCGTCGGCGGCGTGCGCGTGATTCTGCGCCGCAACACGGCCAACGACGTCATTGCCGCCAACCTGTACCTTCTCGGCGGCGTCCGGCTCACCACCGACTCCACGGCGGGGATCGAACCCTTCCTGTTCCTTGCGAGCGAGCAGGGCACGCGGAAGTACCCCAAGGAGAAGCTCCGCAAGGCCATGGCGCGCTTGGGCACCAGCATCGGCGCCGACGCGGACCAGGACTGGACCACCGTCGGCATCCGGGCGACGCGCCCCACCCTCGATTCGACGTGGGCGGTGTTCGCGGATCGCCTGATGGCGCCCCTCCTCGACTCGACGGATGTCGAGCGCGTGCGCACGCAGCTCCTGAGCGCGGTCCGCCAGCGCCGGGACGACCCCGACGCCCTCGTGCACTTCCTCGCCGACTCGCTCGCCTACGAGGGACATCCGTACGCGCGCTCGGAGACCGGCACCGAGCGCTCGATCGCGCACATCACGCGCGCGGAGCTGCGCGCGTTCCAGCGCGAGCAGCTGGTCACGTCGCGCATGCTGCTCGTGGTCGTGGGCAATGTGACGCGCGGGCAGGTCGAGCGGCTGGTGATGG
>JACQES010000306.1 GCA_016200495.1 Gemmatimonadota bacterium | reverse complement strand
CGGCAACGGCCGCGAGTCCCTCGGTCTCGAGGGTGCTCGCGGCGGCGAGGAATTCCTGGAGGGTCACGGGCGGTGGTGGGGCGAAACGACGAGCGGCAGCGCCTCGGAGAGTCCGGTGCGCTGCCGCTGGGTCGGTGAAGAACCGGAGCCGCTTACGCGGCGGTCAGCGCGGCGCGCGCCTTGTCGGCAAGCACCGTAAACGCGGCCGGGTCGGTCACGGCCAGTTCGGCCAGGATGCGACGATCGACCTCGAGGCCGGCCTTCTTCAGGCCGTTCATGAACTGGTTGTAGTTCAGGTCGTTCTGGTGGGCGGCCGCGTTGATGCGGACGATCCAGAGGCGGCGGAAATCGCGCTTCTTGTTCTTGCGGTCGCGGTAGGCATAGCGCCAGCCGCGCTCCACGGTCTCCTTGGCGGGGCCCCAGAGCTTGGAGCGGGCGCCGAAGGCGCCGCGGGCCGCCTTCATGATCTGCTTCTTGCGCTTGAGGCGCACGACGTTCGAGCGAACGCGAGGCATGGTCGGGTCTCCTTACGCCTGAACGAGGCGCTTCATCCGCTTCTGGTCGCCCGACGTGGCGACCATCGCGGCGCGGCGCAGGTTCCGCTTCCGCTTGGCGGTCTTCTTGGTGAGGATGTGGCTCTTGTAGGCCTTCAGGCGCCGCACCTTGCCCTTCCCCGTCACGGAGAAGCGCTTCTTGGCGCCCTTGTGTGTCTTCATCTTCGGCATCGGTCGCCCCTGGTCACTTCGGCGTGAGGATCATCGTCATGAACTTCCCTTCCAGCTTCGCGTCGCTTTCGACCTTCGCGACGTCCACCAGTTCCTGCGCCACCCGGTCCACCACCGCCTTGCCGAGCTCGGGGTGGGCGATCTGACGGCCACGGAACTGCATGGTCACCTTGACCTTGTTGCCTTCCTGCAGGAACCGACGCGCGTGGCGCGTCTTCGTCTCGAAGTCGTGATCCTCGATGCCGGGGCGGTACTTGACCTCCTTCAGCTGGATCACGTGCTGCTTCTTCTTGGCCTGCCGCGCCATCTTGGCCTGCTCGAACTTGTACTTGCCGTAGTCCATGATGCGGACGACGGGCGGGCGCGCCAGCGGTGCCACTTCGACCAGATCGAGCCCCTGTTCCACGGCCGCGGCGAGCGCGGCGTCGAGGTCGAGAATCCCCATCTGACTGCCATCGGGCGCGATCACGCGGAGCGGGCTGATGCGAATCTGCCTGTTCACGCGGATACGCTTTGTCGGGTCCTGAATCGGCGATACTCCGGAAAGGGAAAACGAAACGCGGACCCTGTTTGACGGAGTCCGCGTGACACGCCCAGCCCCGGCCGCACTTCAAGCGGCAGGACTGGGAGAGGCGAGAACTCCTGCAGCGCAGCGGTGCAAGCACCGAAGGCCAGAGGGTGGGACCGACAAGCCTGGTCGGTCCACTTAGTGCGTTGTAGGAGCGAAGCTTACCCTTGCCTCGCGCCCGGGTCAAGGCGTACCATCTTCGATCTATGCGCACCTTGCTCCGTGCCCTGGGCGCCCTCGGCGGCGTCGGGCTGATCCTCCTTGGCGTTGCCGTCGCGCGGACGCTGGCCCTCAAGACCCCCGAGGCGGTGACGGCGCCGGCCATGACCGTCGAGGCGCCCAGTGCCGACACCCTGGCGCAGCACCTCGCACAGGCCGTGCGATTCGGCACCGTGTCCTGGTCCGACACCTTGCCGCCCAACGTCCCGGCGCTCGACTCGCTCCACCAGTGGATGGTGAAGACCTTCCCGCGAGTCCATGCCACTCTAAAGGTCGAGAAGATCGAGGAGAGCTGGCTCTACACCTGGGAGGGCTCCGACTCGCGCGCCGCGCCGGTGCTCCTCATGGCGCACCTCGACGTGGTGCCCGTGGAGAAGGGGTCCGAGGGGACGTGGAAGCACCCGCCGTTCTCGGGCGACATCGCCGAGGGGTACGTGTGGGGCCGCGGCACGCTCGACGACAAGGTGAACGCGGTGGCGGAGCTCGAAGCCATCGAAGGGTTGCTGGCCAAGGGGCTGACCCCCAAGCGCACGGTGCTGCTCGCCTTCGGGCACAACGAGGAGGTGCTGGGCTCCGGCGCGCGCGCCATCGCCAAGGCGCTCGAGCAGCGCGGCGTGCGCCTCGACCTCGTGATCGACGAAGGAGGTGCGCTCGCGGATTCCGTCTTCCCCGGCCTCGCCAAGCCGACGGCCGTGGTGGGGATCGCCGAGAAGGGCTACCAGAGCATCGAGCTGATCGTGAAGGGCGCCGGCGGCCATTCGTCGCAGCCACCCGACGAGACGGCCGCCGGCGTGCTTGCCGCGGCCGTGGCGCGCGTGCAGGCGGCGCAGCTGCCCTCGCGCTTCACCGGCCCGACCGAGGCGATGCTCGACGGCATGGCGCCCCACATGGGGTTCGGCCTCAAGCTCGCGATGCACAACCGGTGGCTGTTCGGCCCGGTGCTCACGGCGCAGCTGCTCAAGTCGCCCGCGTCGGCCGCGATGCTGCGCACCACGACGGCGCCCACCATGCTGAGCGGGAGCCCCAAGGACAACGTGCTGCCGCTCACGGCCCGCGCCGTGATCAACTTCCGCATCCTCCCGGGCGAGACGCGCGAGACGGTGAAGCAGCACGTGGTCGAGGCGGTGCACGACGACCGCGTGCAGGTGGCGTTCACCGGCATCGGGTCCGACCCGTCGCCCGTGTCGGACGTGACCTCCGAGGAGTACGACGCCCTGCAGCGCACGATCCGCGAGATCACCCCCGCCGCCGTCGTGGTGCCCTACCTCGTGATCGGCGGAACCGACTCGCGCCACTACAGCGCGCTCTCGCGCAACGTGTTCCGCTTCTCGCCGACGCACGTCTCGGCGAGCGACCTCAAGCGCGCGCACGGCACCGACGAGCGCGTGGCGGTGAACAACCTGCCCGACCTCGTGCGCTTCTACTCGCGGCTCGTGCAGAACGTGGCGATCAACATCAAGTAGGCAGACGGCGACCCAGTCCTTTACTCTCGCACCGCCGCGCGGCGCCGTCGCCGGCGCCAGCATCGTGCGGGAGCCGGGCTGCTGCCGGCCTAGCCCTTCATCACGTAGCTCTTGCCGTCGTGCGCGACCCGCGACATCGCGGTGTGCGCGTCGTGCTCGAACACCAGCGTCCAGTCCTCGGCGACGGCGCGCGCGAGCAGCTCGCGCTTGCTCTCGAGCGTGCGGAGCGGCTCGACGTCGTACCCCATGATCCAGGCGAGCGGAAGGTGGTGCGCCGTCGGGATCACGTCGGCGAGGAACATGGCCGGCGTGGCGCCGGCGAGGAACACGCTCTGGTGGTGCGGCACGTGTCCGGGGGTGCGACGCAGGTGGATCCCCTTCACCACCTCGACGTCGCCGTCGACGAAGTCGAAGAGGCCGGCTTCCGCCAGCGGCACGAAGTTGTGGTCGAAGTACGACCCCGCCGTGCGCTCGTTGGTGTGCGTGGCGTAGTGGTACTCGCCCTTCTGCACCACGTAGCGCGCGTTGGGGAACGACGGCCGCACGGCGCCGCTCGCGTCGCGCGTGGTGTTGCCGCCGGCGTGGTCGAAGTGGAGGTGCGTGTTGATCACGAGCCGCACGTCCTCGACCGCGTGCCCGGCCGCGCGGATGCCGGCCTCCAAGGCGCTGAACCCCGCCGGGCCCGCCGGGTCGATGCCGTAGATGTCGTAGAACTTCTCGTTCTCCTTGTTCCCTGCCCCGGTGTCGACGAGGATGAGGCCGCTCTCGTGCTCGATGAGCATCGTCCGCATCCCCATCGGGATCCGGTTGCGCTCGTCGGCCGGCAGCCGCTTGGACCAGAGCGGCTTGGGCACGATGCCGAACATCGCGCCGCCGTCGAGTTGCTGGCCGCCGGCCTGGATCAGGTGGACGGTCCAGTCGCCGAGCGTGGTGGTCTGGAGGAGCGGAAGCGGCTGGGACATGGGATCAGGCGGCGAAGGTGTCGTCGGTGGGGCGCGGCAGCGCCGAGCGCTTGCGGCGCGTGGTACGCCGGAGGAGCCAGTGGTCGAGGTCCCCGCGCGTATCGATGCCGAGGCGGCCCAACTCGTCGATGAAGCGGAGGAGGACCTGCGCGGTGGCGGCGGCGTCGCCGAGCGCGCGGTGGCGCGCCTCGATGGTGATGTCGTAGTGCCGGCACACGGCGTCGAGCGAGCGGCGCGGCAGTTCGCGCAGCAGCCGTCGCGCGAGGCGCACCGTGCAGAGACGCGGCTCGTCCGCGAGCGGGACGCCCGCGCGCCCGAGCTCGGCTGTCACGAACCCCCAGTCGAACGGCGCGTTGTGCGCGACGAAGGTGCCCTGCGCCAGGAAGGCGCCAATCTGCGGGGCGATCTCGTGGAAGCGCGGCGCCGCCGCCACCATCCGG
>JACQES010000319.1 GCA_016200495.1 Gemmatimonadota bacterium | reverse complement strand
CGCGGGATCGGGCACGTCGGTGCCGTACGCGGTGCGGCTCTCGGCCTGACGGCGCGGGCGGCGCGGCGCGCCGGCGCCCCTGCCGTCGGTGGCGTCGGCGGCGTCGGCGGCGGCGTCGGTGAACGCCGTGGTCGCCGTGATCGCCGTGGTCGCCGTGATTGCCGCGATCGCGCCGCTACCGCCGCCGCGCCGTGATCAGCACCGCGATGTCGTCGGGCCGCGGGTTCACGAAGTCGAGCTGCACCCGCCCGTCGGCCCGCGTGCTCACCACCGCCGGAATCGAGCTGTTGGTGAGCACCCACCCCGGCGGCAGCACCACCGTGTTGATCGGCCGGCTGAAGCTCCGGTCCCACGCGAGCTCGTCGCCGCGCAGGGTGAAGCGCGCCGTGTCGGTGTAGGTCTCGCTCATGCGGATGCGCGTCGAGCCGCCGGCCGCGACGGGCGGGAAGCGGAATACCACCACCTCCGCCGCGTTCTCGGCGTCCGGGTCGCCCAGCTTCGCCCGCTTGATCGCGTCGCCCTTGAGCGTCTCGGTCACGAGCGGCTCGCCCGTGTCGAGGTTGCGCGCGCTCGGGTTGGACACCGTGCTGCCGGTGCGCACCACGTTCACGTAAGTGCCCACGCCGGGCCGCGACTCGGTGTAGTCGTGGTACAGGTCGAACGCGTGCGTCTCGGGCTGCCGCAGTTCGTAGACGATCTCGCGGTCCTGGTGCGCGCGCTCGCCAAGCCGCTTCGCCTGGCTCGACGCACCGTTCGCCGCGAGCGCGCGCGTGTCGCGTCGCACGCCGCGCAGCGTCACGGGCGCCTCGCCGGGGGTCGTGTTCCAGAACGAGATCCCCACGCGCCCGTCGGCCTCCTGCAGCACCTGCGCCGGGTACGTGGAGGTGAGGAGCTCGTACCCCGGCGGCAGCACCACCGCGTTGCGCTTGATGCCGAGCGGCCGCGTGAAGGTCACCGTGTCGCCGCTGGTCTTGTAGCTCGTGGTGTCGTAGTACGTCTTGATGATCAGCACGCGCGACTCGCCGCCGTTGGCCGGCACGGCGCGCGGCAGCGTCACGCGGATGTAGCGCTGCGTCGAGTCGCCGACGCGGAGCCCCGCCGCGCGCGCCTCCGCCGCGCCCACCTCGGTGAACGGCAGCGGCTTCCCCGTGGCACGGTCGAACACGCTCTCGTCGCTCGCGACGCTCCCCTGCCGGATCGGGTTGAAGTAGTAGGCGGCACCGGGCGTCACCGCGGTGACTTCATAGATGATCTTGAACTTCGCGCTCCCGGGGGCGAGCAGCTCGTAGCGCGTGTACGCATCCGCTTCCGCGCCGCGCGTCGAGTGCTGCGCCCGCGCGGGAACCGCCACGACCAGCGCGAGCACGCCCAGCGTCATCACCTGCCGCATGCCACCACTCCGTGCTCGGGGAATCACCCCACGCGGGGCGCGCCCCAACGATACGGCGGGGCGCGCGGCATTCGCCAGACAAGCCCCTGTCCGCGTCGCCGCGCGCGCGGCACCTTTGACGGACTGTCCACGCACTCGCCTTCACCCCAAAGCGCGGCTCCACGGGCACTCGATGCCCTCGATGATCACCGACCCCGTCCTCGTCCACGACTGGCATCCCGTCGCGACCCCCGCGCAGGTGGACGCGCGCGGCCTCCTAGCGGCCCGGCTGCTCGGCGTCGAGATCGTCCTCTGGAAGTCGCCCGACGGCTATCGCGCGTGGCGCGACCTCTGCGTCCATCGCGGCGCGCGGCTCTCGGGCGGCACCATCGCCGACGGTTGCCTGCACTGCCCGTACCACGGCTGGACCTACGACGCGGGCGGCGCATGCGTGCGCATCCCGGCGCACCCCGACCAGGTGCCGCCCGCCAAGGCGCGCGCCACGGCCTATCGCATCACCGAACGCTACGGGCTACTCTGGGTCTCGCTCGGCGAGCCAGGGCACGACGTGCCCGCGTTCCCCGAGTGGGGCAAGGTCGGCTACGCCTGCGCCGTGTGCGACCCGATTGAGCACGTGCAGGCGCACGGTCCGCGCCTCATCGAGAACTTCCTCGACGTCGCGCACTTCCCGTTCGTGCACGAGGGGGTGCTCGGCGACAAGCGGCACGCCGACATGAGCGACTACGAGTGCCACGTGGACGCGACCGGGGTACGCTCGGACCCGGTGCTCATCTGGCAGCCGGTGCAGCACGGCACGGAGGCGGGCGGGCGGGTGAGCTACACGTACCGCGTCGAGCGGCCGTACACCGCGCACATGCACAAGCGCGTCCCCGCCGGCTGGTGGGCCCCCGACTCGCCCGCGGCGTCGCACGGGCTCATGCTCACCATCACGCCGCACGGCGACATGGACTCCACGGTGTGGTTCCTGATCGCGTCCGACGCCTGGACCGATCCGGCCGCGCTGCAGGTGGACTACACGAAGCGCATCACCGCGATCTTCGAGGAGGATCGCGCCGTCGTCATGGGGCAGCGGCCCGAGCTGCTGCCGCTCGACCTGCAGGCGGAACTCCACCTCAAGTCGGATCGCGTCGCGATCGCCTATCGCAAGTACCTGCGCCAGCTGGGCCTCCAGTACGGCGCCGCCTGAACCTCCGGAGAGTGCCATGACGTCGCGCCGTACCTTCCTGGGACAGACCGCCGCGCTCGCGGCACTTCCCGCGACCGCCCGCGCCCTCGGCGCCGTGCCGCGCGACGGCGGGCACGGGCCGCTCGCACCGCTCCGGCCCACGCTGCCGCCTCAGCCGTTCGAGACGCCCGAGCTCGTGCTCGTGAACGGCGATCTCCTCACGCAGGACCCGGCCCTGCCTCGCGCCGAGGCTCTCGCGATCGCCCGGGGGCGGATCGTGGCCATCGGCTCCAACGCCGACATGCGCGCGCTCGCCCGGGCCGGCACCACGATCACCGATCTCGGACGGAAGGTCGTGATTCCCGGCGTGATCGACGCGCACAACCACCCGGTGTACGCCGGCGTTCGCCACCTCTACGAGGTAGACTGCGACCTCCGCTCGATCGGCGCGATCCAGGCGGCGCTGCGCGAGCGCGCAGCCCGGACCCCCGCCGGTGAGTGGATCCGCGGCTTCAAGTACGACGACACGAAGACGAAGGAAGGGCGCTTCCTCACCCGCGCCGACCTGGACGCCGTGAGCACGACGCATCCGATCTATGTCGAGCACCGCGGCGGACACACGGGCTACGTGAACTCGCTCGCGTTCGCGCGCGCGCACGTCACCGCCGACACCCCGAACCCGGCCGGGGGCCGCTTCGAGCGCGACGCCAACGGGCAGCTCACGGGGCGCGTGGCCGAGACGGCCGCGGGGGTCATCCGCGCCGCCGACGCCAAGGACTACACGCGCGACGACTACGCCAGGGGAGCGGCCGAAATCTCGCGGCGGCTCGTGGCGACCGGCGTGACATCGGCCACCGAAGCGCAGGGGACGCCCACCGAGCTGCTCGCCTACCAGGACGCGCGCGAGGCTGGGACACTGCGCCATCGCGCGTACTGCCACATCAACTACGCCTTCGTCGACCGCATGATCGCGGCCGGCGTTCGCACCGGGCTCGGCGACGAGTGGGTGCGCGTCGGCGCGGTCAAGTGCATCAGTGACGGCTCGATCTCCGAGCGCACCGCGCTCCTGGCCGAGCCGTACGTGGGCCGCCCGAGCGATCGCGGCATCGAGGTCATGAAGGCCGAGGAGCTGTGGACGATCTTCACCAAGGTGCACGCGGCCGGGTGGCAGATCGGCACGCACGCGAACGGCGATGCCGCGATCGAGATCGTGACCGGCCTGTACGAGCGGCTCATCAAGGCGATGCCGCGCAAGGACCCCCGCCTCCGCTACGAGCACTGCACGGTGCTCACCCCCGAGCTCATCGCGCGCATCAAGGCGCTCGGCGCGATCCCCACGCCGTTCGCGAGCTACGTGTACTTCCACGGCGAGAAGATGGGCGAGTACGGCGCGAAGCGGACCGGGCGGATGTTCCCGATGCGCTGGTTCCTCGATGCCGGCATCCGGGCGGCGATGGGGAGCGACTATCCGCCCGGCCCCTTCGAGCCGATGATGGCGCTCACCTCGATGACCACGCGCACCGACCTCAAGGGCACGACCTGGGGCGCGAACCAGCGCATCACCCTCGCCGAGGCGCTCACCGTGCTGACGATGAACGGCGCGTACGCGTCGTACGAGGAGCACCTCAAGGGATCGCTCACCGTCGGCAAGCTCGCCGACCTCGTGGTGCTCGGCCGCGACCCGCGTACCGTGCCGGCGATCGAGATCGTGAACGTCCCCATCGAGCGCACCATGGTGGGCGGGCGCTGGGTGTACGAGTCGTGAGCGGCACGCGCGGGCGTGCGCAGCCGGGCGTGCACATGGACGGTCGCGCGGTGGTGCGAGGCGGGTGGTTCGCGTGAGCGCGCGTCCGTACGTCCTCGCCGAGTGCACATGGGAGGCGCTGCGCACGCAGCGCTACGAGGTGGCGCTCCTGCCGTGGGGGGCGACCGAGGCGCACAACCGCCACCTGCCGTACGCGACGGACACGATCCAGGCCGAGCAGGTGGCGATCGCGGGGGCGGGGCGCGCGTGGGAGCACGGCGCGCGGGTGCTGGTGCTGCCCGCCGTCCCGTTCGGCGTGCAGACGACGCAGCGCGAGGTGCCGTTCTGCCTCAACATGAACCCGAGCACGCAGCTCGCGGTGCTGCGCGACATCGTGCACACGGTGGCCGCGCACGGCGTGCGGAAGCTCGTGATCATCAACGGCCACGGCGGCAACGAGTTCAAGCCGATCATCCGCGAGCTGCAGCCGACGGCGGGACTCCTGCTCGCGTTGGTGAACTGGTGGACGCTCGCTCAGCCCGCACGGCACTTCGCGGAACCGGGCGACCATGCCGGCGAACTCGAGACGAGCGTGATGCTGCACCTGGCCCCTCACATCACGCGCCCTGTGTCGGAAGCGGGACCCGGCGCCGCGCGGCCGTCGGTGGTGCGCGGCTTCCGCGAGGGGTGGGCGTGGACGCCGCGCCACTGGGTGTCGGTCACCGACGATACGGGGGTCGGCAACCCGGCGCAGGCGACGCGCGAGAAGGGCGCTGCGTTCTTCGAGGCCGTCGCGGTGCAGCTGGGGGAGTTTCTCGTCGAGCTCGCGGCGGCGGACCCGGCGGCGCTCTACGCCTGAAGGGCAACGAACCCGCGGCGCGTTCGGCGTCGGTGAGGGAGGCACCGCGCGCCTGCGCGCCGCTGCTCGCCGGTCAGCGAATCACGCCGTACGCGATCGGCAGGTTGGTGAGCGGCCCCACGAGGTACACGCGCGCCCCCGCCATGCTCTCGAGGAGCGGCGGCAGCACGGCCAGCGCGTGCACGGTGCCCTCGGTGTCGGTGACCTGCCAGCGCCCGTCCACCTGCGCGAGGATCCCGTCCACCGCCGGACGGCCGTCGAGCCCGCGCACGATGAAGCGCGTGACGTCGAAGAAGCGCGCACCGCGCGGCCCGGCGTCCGCGGCGCAGTCCTCCGAGTAGGCACCCTTGAGCACGACCTCGAGCCCGGTAAGGTTGCGCAGCCGCGTCGAGTCGGGGCCGCGCGGCACCACGGGATCGGCGCCTGCGGGCACCACGAGCAGCGCGGTGAGCGGCGCGCTGCCGGTCACGCGCACGACGCCGCGCAGCGAATCGCGCGCGATGACCGGCGCGGGCGCGTTGCCGGCGCCACCGCCGCAGGCGGCCAGGGCCGCGAGGAACGACACGCCCGCGAGGCCCGTGAGCACGCGCCGGGCCGAGCGCGGTCGCCCGGTCGGCCCACCGTTCACGGGCTGGCATGCCCCGCCGCGCGCGCTCACTGCAGTCGCGTGATCGCCACGCGGAGGAAGGGGGACGCGAGCGCGCCCGGTGCCGTGGAGCGGAGGGCCACCAGCTGCGCCGCCCCCGACGCGCCGCTGATCTCGAAGAGCATGTGCGCGCCTCCGCGAAGTCCCGTCGTGCGCTGCGTGAACGACCCGAAGGCGAGCGGCGCCGGCGCGAGCGGATACGGCGTCGGGAACCGGCCGACCCACGCCGCCTGCGCGTTCAGCCCGGCGTAGATGCTGCGGAGGTTCCACGTCGCGAACTGGATGTCCGGGCTCGCGCCCGCGAGCCCCGGGTAATCGTCGGCGTAGAGCGCGAGCCCCCAGCCGCCGAGCAGCTGGTCGAAGCTCACCCCGGCGCGCGCCGACAGGTTCACCGTGCCGCTCGTCGTGGCGCTGGTGAGCGCCGTGAGGAAGGCCGCGTCGCTCGCGCCGTAGCGGTCGATCGTGTAGCGCACGAGCGACCAGGTGGTCTGGTAGAACACGCTGCCGCTCTGTCCCGTGGCGTCGCCGAACGGCGACCAGTTCCACGGCTGCTGCATCTTGGGGAGGATCTCGTTGAGCTGGCGCCGCACCCCCCACCCCGGCCGGTGCGTCGCGTCGTTCGCGAGGCAGGTCGCGTCGGCGAGGCTGAAGTCGCAGAACACGCCGCCCGACGCCGCCGTGCCGAACCCCTCGTTGCCCTTGAACGTGGTGTGGTGCAGGAAGGCGCGCACCCACAGCTCCTCGGAGTGGCGCGCCGTCCCCTCCTCGAGCCACGATTCCTCGAACACCGGCGCGTTGTTGGCGACGCGCGCCGCCACCGACGCGATATGCTTGACCTCGTGCACCACCGTGCGCCCCATGAAGGCGAACCAGCCGTCGGGCGCGGCCGTCGAGTTGACGTCGAGCGCCGCCTGCGTGGGCACGAAGCCGTAGAAGAACTCGCCCCCGTTGCTCCCGTAGAACCCGGGCCCGCGCGGGAACTGGTCGCATCCCGTCACGTACGCCGCGGCGCCGGTGCCGTTCAGGCGCTGCGTGAACACCATGTGCAGATGGCCGTCGTTGTCGGTCACCGCGTCGCGGAGCAGCGGATCGCCGAAGTTGGCCGCCACGACGCCGTACTGTTCGGCGTCGAAGATCTGCCCGATGCGCTGGTAGTACGTGGCGAGCGCCGCCGAGGACGTGGACGGCAGCGCGTTGGTGGTGTCCTCCCAGATCACCGCCTTGCTCCCGACGTAGATCGCCCGGGCGCCGATCAGCTGCGTGCTGTCGTTGCAGCTGTTGAAGTTGAAGTAGAAGGTGCGCTTGTCGCCGACGGCGGCGAGCCGCGCCGGCGCCACGCGCGCCTGCAGGTTGCGCACGGGCAGCCGCGCGCGAGTGGCCGCGTACCACGCGCGGTCGCGCTCGCGCTGCGCGAGGTGCGCCGCCTCGAACCGGGCCTCCGCCACGCCCGGCGCGCTCGCCGGCGGCAGCGCCGGCTGCGGCGCACGCACGAGCGCGGGCTCCGCCGACCCGGGCACGGGGTTGCCGGCCAGGTCGAAGTCCACGAGGGTGTTCTGGCCCGGCGCGTTGCTGAACACGGCCACGAGATAGCGCGACGTCGCGCCCCCCGTCGCGATCTCGGTGCAGAGCGCGCTCGACGCGTCCGGCGTCACGTACATCTGCCCGGTGGCGATCGTGCGGGGCGTGCCCTGCGCCGTGGTGTTCGTGAGCCCGCTCGCGCCCACCTTGGAGGTCACGCGCACCCCCACCGGCCCCGACACCACGCACGGCACCGAGACGATCAGCTGCGTGGGGGAGGGCGAGAGCACCACGGCCGGCACCCCCGCCACCGTCACCGTGTTGTCGACGGCGATCGGCTCGAAACCGCTGCCGGTGATGGTCATGGTCTGTCCCGGCACGAGCACCGCCGGCGTCACCGAGTTGATCACGGGCAATCCCTGCGCGGAAACCGTCGCCGAGCCCGGCACGCCCTCCGCCGTCGCCGTGATCGTCGCGCTGCCGCTGCCGATCGCGCTCACGAGCCCGCTCGCGCTCACCGTCGCGACGGCCGTCGCGCTCGAACTCCAGGTGACCGCGCGCCCGTTCAGCACGTTCCCGTTCGCGTCGCGCGTCACGGCCGTCAGTTGCTGCGTCGCGCCGACCGCGAGCGTCGCCGTCGGCGGGCTCACCGACACCGACGCCACGGCCACGGGGCGCGGGTCGGTGCCGCCACCGCCGCACGCCGACAGCACGCTCCCCGCGACGGCGAGGGCCAGCGCGCGATTGAGGAGGGACAGGGGACGGGCGTCGGGCACGGAAGCGGGGCCGGAGGTCCGTGGAACATTGCGCCCCGGCGCGGCGAAGTCGAGACTCGCGGGCCGCCGCCTCAGCCGACCGGCGCGGGCTCCGCGGCGAACTGGATCTGGTGCAGGCGGGCGTACAAGCCGCCCTGCGCGAGCAGCGACGCGTGCGTGCCCCGCTCCACGATCCGCCCCCCGTCCAGCACCACGATCAGGTCGGCGCGCCGCACCGTCGCGAGCCGGTGCGCGATCGTGACCGAGGTGCGCCCCGCCGTCAGCCGCTCGATCCCCGCGAAGATCCGCGCCTCCGACTCCGCGTCGAGCGCGGCCGAGGGCTCGTCGAGCAGCAGGATCGGCGCGTCGCGGATGAGGGCGCGCGCGATCGCGATCGCCTGCCGCTGTCCGCCCGAGAGCGTCTCGCCGCGATCGCCCAGCACGGTCGCGTAGCCGCGCGGCAGCCGCTCGATGAACGCGTGCGCGTGCGCGAGCCGCGCCGCCGCCTCGATCTCCGCCGCCGTCGCGTCCGGCCGGCCGTACGCGATGTTCTCGGCCACCGTCGCGTGGAAGAGCACCGCGTCCTGCAGCACCACGCTCACCTGGCCGCGGAGCGACGCGAGCGTGAACCGGCGGACGTCCTCGCCGTCGATCGTCACCCGGCCCACGAGCGGGTCGTAGAGGCGCGAGATCAGGCGGATGCAGGTGGACTTCCCGCTCCCCGTGAGCCCGACGAGTGCGACGCGCTGCCCCGTCTCGATCACGAGGTCGAGGTCGCGCAGCACCGGCGGCCCGTCGTCGTACCCGAAGGTCACGCGCTCGAACGCGATCCGCCCGCGGAAGCGCGGCGCCGCGCGCGCGTCCGGCGCGTCGTGCACGCGCGTGGCCTCGCCGAGCACCTCGCCGATCCGGTCGAGGCTCGCCACCGCGCGCGACCAGCTGTCGGTCATCTTCGCGAGGTCCTTGACGGGCTTGTACGTTTGCGCGAGGTAGAGCACGAACACCAGCAGCTCCCCGGTGCTCAGGCGCTCGGCGAGCACCTGTTGCGCCCCCACCACGAGCACGCCGGCCGTGCCCACGGCCACCAGCACGTTCACGAGCGCCGGGAGCAGCGCCTTCACCCGTCGCGCGGCGAGCCCCAGCGCCACGACGTCGCGCCCCTCCCGTGCGAGTCGTTCCTCCTCGAACGCCTCACGGCCGAACGCCTGGACCACGCGCACGGCCGCGATCGCCTCCTCCGCCACCGAGGCGAGCTCGGCCTCGCGCGCCTTGAGCGCCCCGGCCGCCGCCTTCACGCGCCGCGTCGTCGCGAGCGCCACCGCGAACAGGAGCGGCGTCACGAGCAGCGCCACCAGGCTGAGCCGCCACGCAAGCGCGAACATCACGGCGAGCATGCCGCCCACCGTCAGCACGTCGAGCGCGATCCCCAGCACCGCCCCCGTCACGAACGACTCGGCCGCGTCCACGTCGGCCGTGAGCCGCATCATCAGGTCGCCGGCGCGCTGGCGTTCGTGCCAGGCGAGCGAGAGCCCCTGCACGTGGTGATACAGTCGCTGCCGCAGGTCGAACCCCACGCGCTTGCCCACCACCGTCACCAGCGACTTCTCGGCGTAGCCGCTCGCCGCGCCGACGAGCGCGATCGCCACCACGAGGCCGGCCGAGAGCGCCAGCAGCGCCGACGGCGTGCGCACCCCCAGCGCGTGCACCCACGCGGGGGCCGGCCGCGTGCCAAGCACGCTGTCCACCACGACCTTGAGCGGCCACGGCTCGAGCAGGCTCGCCCCGCCCTCGACCAGCATCGCCGCGAGCGCGACGCCCAGGAGCGGCGCGTGCGGGCGCAGCAGCTGCACGAGCCGGACGCGCGGTCGAACCATGGCCTCCTCCCCGCCGGGACCCGGTCGCGCGGCCCCCGTCCACGATGCCCCGCCCCGGCCCGCCGCGCTGTCAGGCGCCCGGCACCGCGCCTGTCGGGATTCTGTCGCCCGTCGCGCGGGCGTTGCGGGCATCCGGGCGCCCTGCGACCATTCGGGATGCACAAAACCGTCGCCATCCTTGCCCTGCTCGTCGCCTGCGCCGCCCCGCGCGCCCATGCCCAGGACGCCGAGCGCGCGCGCTGGGCCCAGCGGGCCGCCAGGGTCACCATCACGCGCGACGACTGGGGGATCGCCCACGTGAAGGGCCCCAGCGACGCCGATGCCGTCTTCGGCATGATCTACGCCCAGGCCGAGGACGACTTCAACCGGATCGAGGTGAACTACCTCAACGCGCTTGGCCGCATGGCCGAAGCCGAGGGCGAGGCGCTGCTCGCGCGCGACCTGCGGCAGCGGCTCTTCATTGATGAGGCGACGCTCAAGGGCTACTACGGCCAGGCGCCCGCGTGGCTCAGGGCGCTGATGGATGCGTGGGCCGACGGCCTCAACTTCTATCTCTCGACCCACCCGGCCGTGAAGCCGCGCGTGCTCGCGCGCTTCGAGCCGTGGATGGCGCTCTCGTTCAGCGAGGGCTCGATCGGCGGCGACATCGAGCGCGTCGACGAGGGGCGCCTCGCGGCGCTGTACAAGGTGACCGGTCCGCGCCCCGCCTCCGCGAGCCGCGGCGACGGCCCCCCCGAGGAGCCCACGGGTTCCAACGGCTTCGCCATCGCGCCGTCGCGCTCGGCGTCGAAGCACGCGATGCTCTGGATCAACCCGCACACGTCGTTCTTCTTCCGCTCGGAGCTGCAGGTCACGAGCGACGAGGGACTGAACGCCTACGGCGCCTCGACCTGGGGCCAGTTCTTCATCTATCAGGGCTTCAACGAGAAGACCGGGTGGATGCACACCTCGAGCGGCGTGGACGCGATCGACGAGTACGTGGAAACGGTGACCGCCAAGGGCAGCGGCTGGACCTACGCCTACGGCGGGCAGCAGCGCGCCGTGACCGCGAAGCCGGTCACGCTCCGCTACAAGGCCGCCGACGGCTCGCTCGCCACGCGCACCGTCACCACGTGGCACACGCACCACGGCCCCGTCGTCCGCGAGGATGGCGGCAAGTGGATCGCGATCCGGATGATGAACGAGCCGCTCAAGGCGCTGCAGCAGTCGTTCCTGCGCACCAAGGCGCGGTCGCTCAAGGAGTTCAGGCAGACGCTCGAGTTCCACACCAACTCGTCGAACAACACCGTCTTCGCCGACGCCGACGGCGACATCGCCTACTTCCACGCCAACTTCATCCCGAAGCGCGACACCAGCTTCAACTGGCGCCGCCCCGTGGACGGCAGCAACCCGGCCACCGAGTGGAAGGGCGTCCATGCCGTGGACGAGTCGCCCAACGTGATCAACCCGTCCACCGGCTGGATCCAGAACGTCAACAACTGGCCATTCTCCGCCGCCGGCGACGCGAGCCCGAAGAAGCGGGCATTTCCTTCGTACATGGAGATGGGCACCGAGAGCCCGCGCGGCCTCCACGCGATCAAGGTCCTCTCCGCCGGCAAGGCGTTCACGCCGCAGGGCGTGATCGATGCGGCGTTCGACTCGGAGCTCCCCGCCTTCTGGCAGCTGCTGCCGCCGCTCCTCAAGGCGTACGACGCGCTCCCCGCGAGCGACAAGCGCAAGGCCGAGCTCGCCGAGCCGATCGAAGTGCTCCGCAAGTGGGACATGCGCTTCGGTGCGAACTCCATCGCCACGTCGGTCGCCATCTTCTGGGGCGAGGACGTCTGGCGCCGTGCGCGTGCGGACGCCGAGTCCGAGGACCTCGCCGTCTCCGACTTCCTGACCACGGGCCCCAAGCGCGGCTCGCAGATTCCCGCCGCGGCGCCGGCCGAGATGGCGATCGCGTCGCTGCAGGCCGCGGTCCAGCAGCTCACCCGCGACTTCGGCACCTGGAAGACGCCGTGGGGCGACATCAACCGCTTCCAGCGCCTCACCGACGACATCGTGCATCCGTTCGACGACAAGGCACCGAGCCTCCCGGTGGCGTTCACGTCGTCGCGCTGGGGCTCGCTCGCCGCGTTCGGCTCGCGGCCCTGGCCCGGCACGAAGAAGTGGTATGGCACGAGCGGCAACTCGTTCGTCGCGATCGTGGAGTTCGGACCCAAGGTGCGCGCCCGCGCCATCACCGCGGGCGGCGAGAGCGGCGACCGCACCTCGAAGCACTTCAACGACCAGGCGCAGCGCTACACCACGGGCGGGCTGCGCGAGGTCTACTTCTATCCCGACCAGCTCGTGGGCCACGCCGAGCGGAGCTACCACCCTGGGTCATGAGCCCGAGCACGACGGCCGGCGCCATGCGCGCACGCCGTCGGGTCGCGACGTCCCGATCCGCACCGTCGGCACCGCCACCTGCGCGGAGACCGAGCGCGAGGCGCTCGTCCGCCTGCACACCCTGGGCGACGTGCTCGCGTGGGCACGCGCGCTCACCCCGCCCCGCGCCCCCGAGGCCATCATCACGCAGGACGAGTACACGCACGATGTCGTGCTCGCCCTCGGTCCCGCGCGCTGGCTCGCCTTCGACACCACCTGACTCGGCTCCGTGACGGCGGTCGCCGTCTGGCCGGTGATGCCCGATGCGGACGCGCTGCTGCACGACCGGCTCGCGCGCGGGTGGAAGCCGACGCCGACGCGGCTCAAGGAAGGCGAGCGCGTGCTCGGACACGCGGCGTGCGTCGTCGCCGCCACGCATCGCGTGACTCCGACCTGACCCGCGGATGCGTGCCCTCGCCGTGTTCTGCGGCTCCGCCCTCGGGACGGATGCGCGTTTCGCCGAGGTCGCGGGCGCGCTGGGTCGCGAGGCGGCGGCCCGCCGCATCGCGATCGTCTACGGCGGCGCCAGCGTCGGGCTCATGGGGGTCGTCGCCGACGCCGCCCTCGCGGCCGGCGGCGAGGTCGTCGGCGTGCTGCCGCGCCATCTCGCCGACCGCGAGGTGGGGCACCGGGCCCTCACGCGACTCGAACTCGTGGACTCGATGCACGAGCGCAAGGCGCGCATGGCCGAACTGGCCGACGCGTTCGTGGCGATCCCGGGCGGCATCGGCACGCTCGACGAGTTGATGGAAGTCTGGACCTGGCGCCACCTGGGGCTCCATGCCAAGCCGATCGCGCTCGTGAACGTGGCCGGCTTCTACGACGGACTGCTCGCGTTCATCGCCCACGCCGCCGGCGCCGGGCTCGTGCGCGCGTCGCAGCGCGACGCGCTCACCGTGCTCCCGGACCTCGCGGCGCTCGCACGCTGGCTCGATTGACGCGGTCGGCGCGCGGCGGGCGCGCGCTCCTCGGTGGGGGCGTGCGACGGGCCGAAGAGGCGTCGCGCCTTGCCGTCGGCGTCGCGCACGTATCGTTTCCGGGATGCGTGCTCGGCGAGATCGAGGCTCCGTTGTTCTCGCAGGGACATCCTTTCACCGACCTGGACCCGCCATGCGCTCGTTGATTGCCCCGCTCGCCGCCCTCGCGTTCGTCTCCGCATCGGTGCAGGCCGTCGGCGCGCAGCGCCCGGCCGATCCCCGCGTCGACGCGCTGTTCGAGCGGCGCGAGGCGATGATCCCCATGCGGGACGGGGTGAAGCTGTTCACGGTGGTCCTCGTGCCGAAGCGTGCGTCCGCGGCGCTTCCCGTGCTGCTGTCGCGCACCCCGTACGGCACGGCGGGATGGGGCGGCACCGTCAACATCGCGGTCGCCTTCAAGGAGCTGATCGCCGACGGCTACGTGTTCGTCTTCCAGGACATCCGCGGACAGCACCAGTCCGAGGGGACGTTCGTGATGAACCGCCCGCCGCGCGACCGCAGGGACCCGCGCAGCATCGACGAGGCCACCGACACGTGGGACACGATCGAGTGGCTCTTCGCCAACGTGCCGCAGGCCGCGCACAAGGTGGGGATGCTCGGCATCTCGTACCCCGGCTACCTCGTGAACGCGGCGATGGTCGAACCGCACCCCGCGCTCAAGGCCATGAGCCCGCAGGCGCCGATGGTGGACACGTGGATGGGCGACGACTTCTTCCACCAAGGCGCGTTCCGCCAGTCGTACGGCATCGAGTGGGTGCACGGTCGCGAGGCGAAGGCCGCGGGCACCGGGCCGCTCCGCATCACCCGCTGGGACACCTACGACTGGTATCGCGCGTTCCCGACGCTCGACTCGCTCGCCGCCTTCACGGGCGCGGCCAGGTGGCCGACCTGGCAGCGCTTCGTCGAGCACCCGGCGTACGACGCCGTCTGGCGCGACCGCGCCGTGGACCGCTACCTCACGCACACCACCATCCCGACGCTCACCGTCGGCGGCTTCTGGGACCAGGAAGATGGCTACGGGCCGCAGGCGTCGTTCAGGGCACTCGCGAAGACGGACACGGCCGGCCTGAGCCGCATCGTCATCGGGCCCTGGTTCCACGGCGAGTGGTACGACGAGGCCGGCGACTCGCTCGGCGCCATCCGCTTCGGCCGCAACACCGGCGACGATTTCCGCGCGCTGCAGGCGCGCTTCTTCCGCCGGTGGCTGCACGATCGCGTGGACGGCGAGATCCCCGTCGCGACCGTGTTCGACGCCGGCACCAACCAGTGGCGCACCTTCGACGCGTGGCCGCCGCGCGCGGCCGCGGTGCGCAAGCTGTACCTCCGCGAGCACGGCACGCTGGCGTTCGAGCCCGGCACCGCCGCGTCGGGCTTCACGCGCTTCACCTCCGATCCCGCGTCACCCGTGCCCTATCGCCCGCGGCCGATCCCCTCGTACGTCGAGTGGGAAACGTGGCTCGTGCGCGACCAGCGGTTCGTGGACGGGCGCCCCGACGTGCTCACCTGGCAGTCGGCCTCGCTGGAGCGCGACCTCGTGATCGCGGGCGGCGTGGTGGCCAGGCTCTTCGCCTCGACCACCGGCACCGACGCCGACTGGGTGGTCAAGCTGATTGACGTGTACCCCGACTCGGGCGTGGACCGCGCGCCGATGCGCGGCTACGAACTGATGATCGCGAGCGACATCCTGCGCGGGCGCTACCGCGAGGGGTTCGACGTCGCGCGCCCGATCAAGGCGAACGCCGTGCTCCCGTACACGGTGGACCTGCACCAGCAGGCGTACACCGTCAAGGCGGGGCACCGGCTCATGGTGCAGGTGCAGAGCACCTGGTTCCCGCTCTACGACCGGAACCCGCAGACCTTCGTCCCCAACATCTTCCGCGCGAAGCCGGGCGACTACCGCGCGCAGGAACACCGCGTGCACCACTCGGCCAGCGCACCGTCGCACCTCGAACTGAGCGTGCTGCCGTAGCGCGCCCGGAGGCTCCGATGCACTACATGGTGATCGAGCGGTTCAAGGGCGGGAACCCCGTCCCCGTCTACCACCGCTTCCGCGCCCAGGGGCGCCTCGCCCCCGACGGGCTCACCTACGTCACGAGCTGGGTGAGCGACGACATGACCACGTGCTGGCAGGTGATGGCGTGCGACGATCGCGCGCTGCTCGACCAGTGGATGGCCAACTGGGCCGACCTGGTCGAGTTCGAGGTGCACCCGGCGATCACGTCGCCGGAGGCGGCGGCGCGGGTGCCGTGACGACGCGCCGGTTCGGTGCGCACGCGCGCCCGCATGGTATGCGCCGCCCGCGCGCACGTGAGGCCGGCCCCCGCACCGATCGAGCGCGCGGTCAGATCCAGCGTCCGACGCGCGCGCAGTAGTCCATGTACGCCTGGCCGAACTTCTCGCGCATCACGCGCTCCTCGGGCAGGACCTGGAAGCGGTTCAGGAAGAGCGCGCAGAGCGCGGGCCCCGCGAGGAGCCACGGGGAGCCCAGCCAGCCGGCCCACGCGGTGAGGACCACGGTGAGCCCGAGGTACATCGGGTTCCGCGTGACGCGGAAGATGCCGTGCGTCACCAGCGACGACGCCTTCTCGATCGTGTGCGGATTGAGCGTCGTGCCGGCCAGGCGGAAGGTGAGCGCGCCCGACACGGCGATCAGCAACCCCGCGCCCGCGAGCACGAGGCTGCCGACGTGACGCGCGTCCCACGCGAAGGGCGCCGCGGCGCCGCCGCGCACGGCGAGCCACATCAGCACCCCCGTCACGAGGGCGACCAGCGGCGGCGGAATGCGGTGTTCGAGCGACTGCATGGGACGTCCTCCGGCGTGCGGGTGGCCTACGGCTGCGGCGCCTTCTTCACAACCGTCACCGTGAGCTTGGTGGGATACCTGGTCGAGTGGTGCACCACGTTCGTCGCCACCGGCCCCGTCACTTCATCATAGTTCCTGCCGCCAGTGTTCATGTTCCGGTCGAAGCGCGGGAAGTTCGAGCTCGACACCTCGATCCGGAGGCGGTGCCCCGGCGCGAAGTAGTTGCTCGTGGTGAGCGGCCCGATCTTGACCGGGTACACCTTGCCCGGCTCCATGAACACTTCCTTGTCGTAGCCCTCGCGGTAGCGCGCGCGCTGGATGGACTCGTCCAGGTTGTAGGCCTTTCCGTCGGGGCCCACGTCGATGAGCTTCACCGTGAAGTCGGTGTCCTTGACGTTGGTGCTCACGTACACGGTGAGCTCCACGGGGCCGCTCACTTCCATCCCCTCCTTGAGCGGCTCGCTCGTGTAGACGAGGATGTCCTTCCGCGCCTCCATCTGCTGCTGGTCGAAGGCGCCGCCCCTCACCGCGTTCCCCGTGCAGCAGACGTTGCCGCCGTAGCTCGGCACCGGGTGCATCGGATCGTACTCGAAGGTGTCGGGCTTGTCCGTCTTCGGGGGCGTGAGCGTGAGCTGCCCGTTGCCGTCCTTGGTGTTCGCGCCGCCGTCGCTCGAGAGATAGAACGCGAGCGTCTCCGCGCCGCGCGGCGGCCACGTGTCCGTGGTCTGCCACTTGTTCGCGCCCATCGTGAAGTAGCGGATCCTGGGCAGCGTGTCGAGCAGCCCGTTCTGCTCCCCCTTGAGGAAGTGGTCGAACCACCCGAAAGTGAGCGCGTCATAGTCCAGGCGCGCGTCACCCACGCTCCGCTCGCCCACGATGGTGTTCTCCGTCGCGCGCTTGTACGAGCAGTGGAGCACCGGCGCGATCACCGCGTACTGCTGGTTCGCGATCTCGGAGCGCGCCGTCTTCCGCACGTGGTTGTACGTCGCGAGGTTCGGCCCGACGCTCACGTCGTACCACGACATGAACCAGAGCCCCGGCACGTTGATCACCATGTCGTCGTGGAAGAGCCCGCCCTTGTACCACGCCGGGTCGTTGGGCTTCCGCTTCATCATCGCGCCGCCGGTCGCGATCCCCTCCATCGAGTCGGCGAAGATCCCCCGGGGGCCCCCCACCGCCTCCATGATGCTGATGCTCGGCAGCTTGGCCAGCGCCTTGTCCCAGTCCACCGGCGGCATCTGCGGCGCCAGGTCGAACAGCTTGGACGCCTGGATCAGCTGCGCCTGCGTGGCGTTGGGCGGGAACATCGGCCGCACCTGGTTCTGCTCGCCATACAGCCACGCGATGAACAGCATCTGCACCGCGCCGCCCCGGTACCAGTTCCCCTGCTCGAAATAGGGCGCCACGCGCCCGACCCCCGCACCGAAGCCCTGCGGAATGATCGTCGCCAGCCCCTTGGGCGCCTGCGCCGCCACCGCCATCTGCCACTCGGCCGTGCTCGAGCACCCGATCAGCCCCACCTTGCCGTTCGACCACGGCTGTCCGGATATCCACTGAATGGCGTCGGTGCCGTCGGAGAGCGGCGCGCCGAGGATGTCGTAGTTCCCCTCGGAGTAGAAGTGGCCGCGCTCGTTCATGATCACGTACGCGTAGCCGCGCTTCACCGCCTCGAGCGCGGTGCTCATGTCCGACGGCGCGCCGAGGCGCACGTCCCACCAGTTGAAGTTGTACGGGGTGCGGCTGAAGATGACGGGCACGCCGTCGGTCGCGTTCTTCGGGCGGTAGATGTCCGCCTGCATGCGCACGCCATCGCGCATGGCCACCATGCGCTTGCGGTCCACGACCGCCACGCGCTGCAGCTCGGCTTCGAGGGAGTCGCGCCGTGCGCGGAGCCGCGCCTGCGCCTCGGCGGTCGGCGCCTGCGGCTGCGCGTGGGCGGACGGGGCGCTCGCGAACAGGGTCGCGGCGAGGAGGGCGAGGCGGCCGGCGGAGTTCATGGCGACGCGGGGCTCGGGTCGACGACGTCCCCGAATATCGCCCGGCGGACTCCGCGACGTAACGTCGCGGGCGCGCCGACCGCCCTCGCCGACGCGCCCGCGGCCGCACCGGCGCCGACGGATCAGTAGAGCCGGCGCGGCAACGGGGCGTCCATCTCCAGCGGGTGACCCAGCAGCCGCCGGGACTCGAGGACCTGCTCGATGTGACGCTCGACGTGGTCGGCGTACAGCTCCAGCAGGTTGCGCAGGGTCATCCGGCCGAACTCGGGGTGCGTGCCCCACTTGGCCCAGTCCGCGTCGGTCGCGCGAGCGAACAGCGGCGCCGTGCGCTCGCGCAGCAGTTCCAGCAGGGTGAGGGCCCGTTCGCGCGCCGGTGCACCCGAGGCCGCATAGTCCAGCTCCTTGGCCCACACGTCCTGGTCGAAGATCGGCCAGGTCGCGGGCGGATCGGACCACACCTTGCGGATGCGGAACGTGCCCTGCGTCTCCGAGTCGGCAATGTGCAGCACGATCTCGTGGATGGACCAGCGCGTGGGCCCGCGCACCCGCGTATGGCACTGCGCGTCGGACAGCCCGGCGAGCGAGGCGCGCAGGCGCGCGGCACCGGCCGTGAACGCGGCGAGGAGGGTCGCGTTCGAGTATTCGGAGTACGCGGGAAAGGCTATCGTTCGATGCTGCATCGGTGGATCCCCGGTAGGTGGTCCGTCAGGTGGGCTCGAGGGTGAACAGGTCGTCGTACGAGTCGAGCGAGTCCATCGCGCGCCGGTTGGCCTGGATGATGTCGGCCGTCGCGGTACGCGCCGGGCCCGCGTGTGCCAGCAGCGCGCGCACGTTCTCCTCCGCGACGCGCGCCGAGTACGCGCGGCACTGCGCCGCGAGTTCATCCGCGGAGATCGTCCCGTCGGCGAGGAGGTGGCGGTAGCGCCATTCCGCGTAGCAGCCGACCATCCCGCCGTGGTTGATCAGCACGTCGGGCAGGAGGGCCACGCCGCGCGCTTCCGCGGCCGATTCCGCGGCGGGGGACAACGGACGATTGGCCGCCTGCGCGATCAGGGTGCAGCCCGTGTCGTCGAGAAAGCGCTCGATCGCGACCACGTTCGGGTTCTCGTCCCGAGCCGACGTCAGTTCGTCCCGGCAGGCCAGCACGGTCGTGCGGGCGGCGGGCACGAGGACATCCACCGGAATGGCGAACAGGAGATCGGGGTCCGCACGCAGGGTCGACGCACGGGCGCCCGCAACCGGCCGGGCCTGGTATGCGTCGAGGCAGCCATCCCCATGCGCGCGCCACAGTTCGAGAAGGGCGGGGATGTCGAGACCGTTCGGATCGTGCAGGACGCCCCGCGCGTTCGACACCGCCTTCACGGCGAATCCGCGCGCGACGAGTTCCGCCGCCACCGGAGCGCCGACCATCCCGAAGCCCTGGATCGCCGCCGAGCGACCAACCGGCCGCGCCAGGCGCTCGAACGCCTCGAGGGCGGCCACCACGCCGTGCGCCGTCAGCGCGCGCCCGTTGATGTCCACGCCGAAGCACGACTCGGAGAGTCCCGTGACGTGGTCAGCGAAGGGGGGCTGGCCGGCCAGCCGGTCGAGCACCTCCGATCCGCAGCCCATGTCCGGCCCGTACAATCCGCGGGCCTCGAGCGCGAGGGTGGCGCGGATGTGAGCGGCGAGCATGTCCGCGCGCACGGCCGGATCGGCGCTCACCCCCGCCTCGCAGATGATGAGCGCCTTCTGCCCACCGAGGGGCACGCGACTGGCGGCGCACTTGTCGGCCATCCCCTGCGCGAGGTGCACCGCTTCCTCGACGCTGCCGCGCTGCACGAACCGCACGCCACCGAGCCGGCGGGCAAATGGCGCCGGGACCGCGGCCGTCAGGCCCACCACGCCGGAGTGAACGGTGCGGACGATGGTGGCCGTTGCGCCATCGCCATGCATCGGAAGGGCGCGCGGGGCGTGCGCGCGCCGAGGGCGCCGCGCGCGGGCGCCGCTCATGACGCCACCTCGCGCCGGCGCATCAGGCGCCACGCCACGCCGGTCGGTCCCCAGCCCTGCGCGCGCACGAGGGCCACGGTCAGCATGGCCATCGGTTCGAGAAAACGCGCGATCGCGAGCGGTCCCGCATCCACGGGATCGAGCGCACAACTCGTGATCAGCGCGTGCACGCCGGCCTTCGCGTCGGCATCGTCGCCGCAGTAGAGCACGCTGGCCGGCCCGCCATCGAACGCGACGTCCTCGCGCAGCAGTTCGGCGTAGTAATGGCTGAAGGCCTTGACCACGCGCGCGCCCGGCACGGCGGCGGCCAGCACCTCCGCGCCGGAGGTGTCGTGTCCGACGGCCAGCGCACGGCCGTCGGGCGTCTCCGGGTTGCCGACGTCGACCAGCACGCGCCCGCGCGGCACGGCCAGCGCGCGCAGGACGTCGACGCTGATGGGCCACGGCAGCGCGATGATGGTGAGGTCGCGGCCCTCGAGGGCCTGCTGATAGGTGACGCGGGGGATCGCGGCGAGCGGCCACGGGGTGGTGGCGGATCGCGTGCCGACGTGGACCTCGTGCCCCGCGCGCGCCAGGCGCACGGCGAGGGCCGACCCCATCGTGCCGCCGCCGATGACGCCGACGTTCATGACGCGCCCGCCTGCCGTGGCGGCGCCTCGGCGGGCGGGAGAGCGGCAGGCCGAGCACCGGACGCGTCCTCCGTGGCGAACTCGACGTCGGTGTACGCCGCGCGGTGCTCGAGGCACAACAGCACCGTGCGGCCCTCGGCGCGCGTGCGGTGCACGACACCGGCCGGCACCGCGTACGCATGGCCAGGGCCCACGCGCGCATCGCGCCCATCGGCCTGCTCAACGTGCAGGACCCCCTCGAGCACGACGAAGCACTCGTCGGACCGTGGATGGGCGTGCCATCGCGACTCGCCCCCGACCATCACGGCCAGCCGGAGGCAGTGGTCGTTGACGTCGAGCAGGACGTCGTTGCGATAGGCGACGCGGACGGCGGCGGCCGTGGCGGCGAGGTCCACGACGAGGAGCGGAGGAAAGGCGGCGTGCTCGGTGTGGGCCGGCGGCAGGCCGTGGGCGTGCGGGCGGTATTCGGTCATGCGGACAACGATCACCGGCCGCACGCCATCCTTGCACTGTATGGGTCGTGATACTATCCATAATTGTGCCTTATGTTCGTCGGCGCGCTGCCCGGCGCCGTCGCGCCCCGCCCGTCGCCTCCACCCGCGAGAACGCCATGTCCCCGTCCCCCGCCGATCGGTCCGCCGCCGTGGAGCTCCGGCACCTGCGGCTCGTGGCCGCCATCGCCGCGCATGGCAGCCTGACCGCAGCGGCCCGCGCCCTCCACATCACGCAGCCGGCGGCCAGCCTCCAACTGCGCGACATCGAGACGCGCCTCCGCACGCCGCTCTTCGTGCGCACGCCGCGCCGCCTCGAGCCCACGGCGGCCGGGGAGCGGATCTTGCGACTCGCGCGCGGCGTGCTCGCCGAGGTCGAGAGCTTCGAACGCCAGGTGGCGGGAGGCGCCTTCGCCAACGTGTCCGGCGCCGTGCGCCTCGCCACGGAGTGTTACACGAGCTTCCATTGGCTGCCGGGGGTGCTGAAGGTGTTTCGCGAGCGGTGGCCCGGCATCGACGTCCGGATCGCGCCCGAGCACACCAACTATCCCGCCCTCGCCCTGCGCGACGGCCTGCTCGACGTCGCGCTCCTCCACCGGAATCCCCGCGACCGGCGCCTCCGCCTCGAGCGCCTGTTCGATGATGAACTCGTCGTGATCATGGCGCCCGACCATCGCTTGGCCCGCCGCACCCACGTCGCGGCGTCGGAATTCGCGCGGGAGCACCTCATCCTGTACGGCGGCAGCGCCGACGCGCCGTCGATGGTGCAGGAGGTGCTGGACGCGGCCGGAGTCGTGCCCGCGCGTCTCACGCGCATCCAGCTCACCGAGGCGATCACCGAGCTCGTCGCCGCCGGGCTCGGCGTCGGCGTGCTCGCGCGCTGGGCGGTGGCGCCGCTCGTGCGCGCGGGCACGCTCGCGGCCGTGCGGTTCACGCCGCGCGGGTGTCCGCGCACCTGGTTCATGGCCGTGCGCGCCGACGATCCGGCACCAGCCTACCTCCTCGACCTGCGCGACCTGCTGCGCACGTCGCTGGCGGGCGGGCCGGTGGTGCGACCGCAAGCGGTGCCCGCCACGGCGGGGCGGACGTCCGCGCAGCGCGGGTCGATCGGCTAGGGCGCCGCGGGCCGACCGGCTAGGGCGCCGCGGGTCGATCGGCTCCGGCGCCGCGGGCCGACCGGCTGGCCGGCGGAGCGCCGGTCGGCACGCAGCCCGGGCGCGCATGAACGGTGCGAGAACGCAGCATGCGTTCTTTTCATTGGAATGTCGGATGTACGTGCAACAGCTTCATGGCAGCCCCGACATCGCCCGTGCCCGAACCGCCGCTGCCGCCTTGGTCGACCTTGCCCGCACGCCCCCCCGCCGGACCCGTCGTCACCTGCTGGTGGCGACCGGACTGACCGTCGCCGTCGCGTTCACGGGCCTCCTCATGGGACTGAGGCCCGCGGCCCCGACGCTCGACCGCGGCGCGGTCACCGTCGACTCCGTCCGCTTCGGCGACATGGTGCGCGAGGTGCGCGGCCCCGGCACCCTCGTGGCCGAGCACATCCGCTGGATTCCCGCCGTGGTCTCCGCCCGCGTCGACCGCCTCGTCGCGCACGTCGGTCAGGCCGTCACCCCGACCACGGTCATCGCCGAACTCTCCAATCCCGACGTCGACATCCAGGCGATGCAGGCCCAGCAGGCCTACAACGACGCCCGCGCGCAGCTCGCCGCCTCGGAACTCGGCCTGCAGCGCGGCCTCCTCGAGCAGGAAGCCGAGGTCGCGGCCGCCAACACGGCGCACGTCGTCGCCGCACACCGCGCCCGGGGGGCCGACTCCATCTTCGCGCGCGGCCTCATGGCGGCCGCCGAGCGCGACGGCCTCAAGGCGACGGCCGAGGAGGCGGCGGTCCGGTTCCGCGTCGCCCAGCGGACGCTCGAACTGCTGCGCGCCTCGATCGAGCCGCAGATCGCGGTGCAGACGCAGAGCGTCGAGCGGTTGCGCCAGATCGCCGCCTTCCGCGAGTCGCTCAAGGCCGCCATGGTGCTGCGCGCCGGCGACGCGGGCACGCTGCAGGAGCTCTCCGCGGGCGCCGGCGGACCCCTGCTCGAGCCCGGCCAGTGGGTGAATGCGGGCATGGCCCTCGCCAAGGTGGTGCAGCCCGGCCGGCTCAAGGCGGTCGTGCGCATTCCCGAGACGCAGGCCAAGGACCTCGCCATCGGCCTCGGGGCAACGGTGGACACGCGGAACGGCGTCGTCAGCGGACACGTCTCGCGCATCGACCCCGCGTCCTCGGGCGGCACCGTCACCGTCGACATCGCGCTCGACGGACCACTGCCCGCAGGCGCCCGGCCGGACCTCGGCGTGGATGGCGTCATCCAGGTCCAGAAGCTGCCGGCCGTGCTCTACACGGGCCGACCCGCGACCGGTGCCGACGGCGCCGTCGTCGGCCTCTTCCGGCTGGACGAGGACGGCCACACCGCGCAGCGCGTGCCGGTTCGGCTGGGCGTGAGCTCGGTCAATGCCGTGCAGGTGCTCGCGGGACTCAAGGCGGGCGATCGCGTGATCCTGTCCGACATGAGCCAGTGGGACAACACCGATCGCGTGCGCATCCGCTAGGCGGCATCTCGATCCGCCCCTCAACCCTTCGCTCCTCCCCGACGGAGACCGGCATGACCACACCTGGCGACGCCCTGATCACGCTCGAAGGCCTCGGCAAGACCTTCCTCACCGACGAGGTCGAGACGCGCGCGCTCGTCGACGTCAGCCTCACCGTCGCGGTCGGCGAGTTCGTCGCCATCTCCGGACCCTCGGGGTGCGGCAAGACGACGCTGCTGTCGATCCTCGGCCTGCTCGACACGCCGAGCGCCGGCCGTTATCGCCTCGCCGGCGAGGACGTCACCGGCCTGACCGCGACCGAGCGCGCGCGGGTGCGCAACCGCCAGATCGGATTCATCTTCCAGGCGTTCAACCTCATCGGCGAGCTGACCGTCGAGGAAAACGTCGCCCTGCCGCTCACCTACCGCGGCATGACGGTCACCGAGCAGCGGGAGCGCGTGGCCGACGCGCTCGCGCGCGTGGGCATGAGCCACCGGCTCAAGCACTATCCGGCGCAACTCTCCGGCGGCCAGCAGCAACGCGTGGCCGTGGCCCGCGCCGTGGCCGGCAAGCCGGCGATCCTGCTGGCCGACGAACCCACCGGCAACCTCGACTCGGCGAATGGCGAGCAGGTGATGGCGCTCCTCGCGGCGCTGCACGGCGCGGGCAGCACGATCTGCATGGTCACGCACGACCCGCGCTACGCGCGGCTGGCGGATCGCGAAGTCCATCTCTTCGATGGCGCGCTCGCCGCGCCCGCAGGCGCCGCATGACGCGCCCCATCCGCGCGGCCACGCTCGTCCACGCCGCACGCATGCTGCGCCGGCGTCCCGCCTTCGCCGGCTTCGCCCTCGCCCTGGTGACCGTCGGGGCGGCGGCCGCGACCGCGATCCTCGCCGTCGCGCATGCCACGCTGCTGCGCCCGCTCCCGTATCGCCAGCCCGAGGCGCTGCACGACCTCGCGGTGGACCTGCGGCAGTCCGCGCGCGTCGCACAGCGCAGCGCGATCTCCGCGCGGGAGCTGGTCGCGTGGCGCGGCGCGTCCCGGACCCTCGCGGCCGTCGGGGGCTACGCGCCCACCACCGTCGCGGTCACGGGGAACGGCTCCGCCGAGGCCGTCGCCGGCATGCTCGTCTCGGCCGGACTGTTCGAACTCGTGGGCGCTTCGCCACAGCTCGGGCGCGAGTTCCGGCGCGACGAGGAGGTCGCCACCAGCGCCGTCGCGGTCATCAGCGAGAGGCTCTGGGCCACGCGATTCGCCCGCGACCCCGCCGTCCTGCAGCGCACCCTCATGGTGGACAACGAGGCGCGCCAGATCGTCGGCGTCATGCCGGCGCGATTCTCGCTCTTCTTCCAGCCCGCGGACGTCTGGCTCCCGATGGTGCTCTCCGCCGACCGGCTGCGCGGACCCGTGCGGACCTTCTCTGCCGTCGGACGCCTGCGCCCCGGCGTGTCCGCCGCTCAACTCGCGACCGACCTCGCCCAGCTGGAAGCGACGCTCGTGCAGGAGGAGCCCGACGTCTATCGTGGCGCCACCCCGGTGGCGACGCCGCTGCGCGAGGCGCTGCTCGGCAACCAGCGCGCCACGATCAGCATCCTCCTGGTCGCGGTCCTCCTCCTCGTCGGCATTGGCGCGATGAACGTCGCCGGCCTGTCGGCGGCGGACGCGGTGGCGCAGCAGACGACCACCATGATGCGCCTCGCGCTCGGCGCGCATCCCGTCCACGTGATGTCGCTCCGCGTGGCCGAGGGCGCGGTGCTGGCGCTGCTGGCGCTGCCGCCCGCGCTCGCGGGCGCGGCCCTCCTGCTCGCGGCCGCGCGCGCGCTCAACCCGGGGCTGATCGTCGGCCCGGAGGCGCTGGCCGACCTGCCCGTGATCGCCTACGCCGTGGGCGCCGTGGCCGTGATGGGGGTGCTGACGATGCTGCCCGCCGCCCTCGCCGATGCGCGCCTCGAGATCGCGTCGCTCGCCGGCGCCGCGAGCAAGGCCACCGGCACCCGGCGCGAGCGGGCCAGCCGCGACGTGATCCTGGGCGCGCAGGTCGCGATCACCGTCGTGCTGCTCGTCGCGGCCACGCTCCTGACGCGCAACCTCGGCGCCCTGCTCGATCGGTGGCCGGGGTTCGAGCAGCGAGGCGTCGTGGTCGCGCCTCTGGCGCCGTCGCGCGCCGCGCGCGAGACCGTGCAGGACCGGGCCCGCCGCGTCGAGCGCATCCTCGCGGAGGTGCAGCAGGTGCCCGGCGTCGCGCACGCCGCGACGATCCAGACGCGGTTCGTGCTCAACGAGAACATGCAGTCGGCGATCGACATCGATGGACGGCCGGCCGAGGCGGGGTCGCAGCTGACCGCGAACATCCGGCACGTGTCCCCGGCGATCTTCGCCGTGCTCAAGACGCGGCTCGTCGCGGGGCGGACCTTCGACGAGACGGATCGCGAGGGCGCGCGCGTCGTCGCCGTCGTGAACGAGAGCTTCGCCCGCCAGCTCCTCGCCGGGGCTCCGCCGCTCGGCGCACGGATCCGGCGGGCCAACCGCGCCGACGCCCCGTGGATGGACATCGTCGGCGTCGTCGAGGACGTGGCCGACGCCGGCGCCGGCGTGGCGCTCGGTCCGACGCTGTACGTGTCGTACCTCCAGCAGAACACGCCGACCGCGCGCGTGACCGTGGTGGCCCGCACCCCGGGCGATCCGGCCGCGCTCGCGGATCCCGTGCGGCGGGCCATCTGGCGGGCGGACCCCGACCAGGCCATCGAGAGCACCCTGCCGCTCGAGGCACTCGTCGCGCGCTCGGTGGCCGAGCCGAGGCTCCGCGCCATGCTCGTCGGACTGTTCGGGGCGTCCGGCTTGCTGCTCGTGCTGACCGGCGTGCACGCCACCACGCAGCATGCCGTCGTCCGCCGCACGCGCGAAATCGGCATCCGTTCCGCGCTTGGCGCGACGCCGCGCTCGCTGCTCGTCGACACGCTCGTGGGCTCGGTGCGTCCGGCCATCATCGGCCTCGGCGCCGGGGTCGTCCTCGCCGTGCCGACCGTCGCCGGGCTGCAGGCCTACGTGCGCGAGCCGGTGCGGCCGTCCGACGCACCCGTGGTCCTGCTCGTGGTTATCGTCTTTGTCGTCCTGGCCCTGATCGCGGCGTGGCTTCCGGCGCGCCACGCCATCCGCATCTCGCCCACGATCGCCATGCGCGCGTGAGGCCGACGTCGCGGGGCGTGCGCCCGGCCCGCCCCGCCAGTTGCAGCACATTCCCGAGCCGTCGAGACGTGCCATGATCCTCGAAACGCGACACCTCCAGCTCGTTGCGGCCATCGCGCAGCACGGCACCATGACCCGCAGCGCGCGCGACCTCAACCTGAGCCAGTCGGCCCTCAGTCACATGCTCGGGAACCTCGAGCGCCGGCTTGGCACCCCCCTCTTCCGTCGCCTGGGCAAGCGCATGACCCTGACGGTGGCGGGCGAGCGCGTGCTGCTGGCCGCGCAGCGCACGCTCGAGGAGCTGCGCGCCGCCGAGGACGACCTCACGAATGTCGTGCGGGGGGAGGTTGATCGCCTGAAGATCGCCACCGAGTGCTACACCACCTATCACTGGCTTCCCCGCGTGATGCACGATTTCGAGCGCACGCACGCCGGCGTGGAGCTGCGCATCGTGGCGGAGGCGACGTCGGACCCGCTCGCGGCGCTCGCCGAGGGCTCCGTGGACGTCGCCATCATGATGAATCGCCATGCGGGCCGTCACCTCCGGGCATGGCCCCTGTTCCGCGACGAGCTCGTCGTGGTCACCGCGCCGGACCACCCGTTTGCGGAGCGCGGACACGTGGAGCTCGGTGACCTGTGCGGTGAGCACCTGCTGGTGTATTCGTCCCTGTCCGCCGGATCGTCGTTCCTCGGCCAGCTCCTGCGCGAGGCCGGGCTGGCGCCGCGGCGCGTGTCCCAGATCATGCTCACGGAGGCGACGCTCGAACTCGTCGCCGGCGGCGTCGGCGTGAGCGTCCTCGCGCGCTGGGCGGTGCAGCCGGCCATCGCGACCGGCCGCGTGGTGCCCGTGAAGCTCACGCGCGCCGGCGTGCATCGCCAATGGTTCGCCGTCGCCCTGCGCCACGCCAGGCCGCGCGCCGCGGTGCGCGCCCTGGTCGACATGCTCGCGACGGGCCCGAGCGTGCTGGAGATCGTGCCGGGCGGCCCGCCGACGCGGCGGGCGCCGGGACGGCGCGGCAAGCTGGCGCGGTCGGCGTGATCGGGGTGATCGGCGTGATTGGCTCAATCGGTTCGGTATCGCCCTGCCCGCGGGTGCACGGGCGCCACCTCACGGGACCGGTTCTCGCATGAAGACGCTCGGCATCGTCGGCGGCATCGCTCCGTCGTCCACGATCGAGTACTACCGGAAGCTGGTGAGCGGTCATCGCGCCCGCGCGACGGACGGCAGCTATCCGCAGGTCGTGATCAACAGCATGAACCTCGCGCCGATGCTCGCCTTCATGCACGCGGGCCGGTACGACGACGCGACGACGTTGCTGGCCGGTGAACTCCGGAAGGTCGAGCGCGCCGGCGTGGACGCCGCCCTGTTCGCCTCCAACACGCCCCACCTGCTGTTCGACGCGCTCGAGGCGTCCACCACCGTCCCGCTCATCAGCATCGTGACCGCGACCGTCGAGGCCACCAGGGCGCTGGGACTCCGGCACGTGGGGCTCATCGGGACGCGATTCACGATGCAGGGCGGCTACTACCAGGCCGGCCTTGCGCGCGCCGGCATCACGTGCGTGGTGCCCCCGCCGGCCGACCAGGAGTTGATCCATGCGCGCTACATGCAGGAATTCGTGCATGGCGTCTACCGTCCCGAGACGGCCGCGCTGTTGTGGGAGCTGGTGCAGCGCTGGCGGCGAAACACCGGCTTCGAGGCCCTGATTCTCGGCGGGACCGAACTCCCCCTCGCGCTGCCGGGCGCCGGCGCGCTCGATCTGCCGCTGCTCGACACCACGTCCATTCACGTGGACGCCGCGCTGGACCTGCTGCACGGGTGAGAGCGCGGCCGTGGCGCGAGCGCTGGTTGCGCCCCCGCGCCGTCGGGGTGAAGGTTCCGGACCTGCCGGACCCCCGCCTCGCCTCCCGCCTCGCCCGCGCATGCCTCTGCCTCGCCTCTCGGTACTCCTCGCCGCCGCGCTGCTCGCCGTCCCCGCCACTGTCGGCGCGCAGAACGATCCCGCGCTGTCCGCGCGCATCGAGCGCATCATCAACCGGCCCGAGTTCCAGCACGCGATCTGGGGCATCGAGGTGTACGACGCCGACCTGGGGAAGGCGATCTACGCGCTGAACGCCGACAAGCTGATGTTCCCCGGCTCGACCACCAAGCTCCTCACGGCCGGCACGGCGCTCGCGACACTGGGCGCCGATCACCGCTTTCACACGAAGGTCTATCGCACGGGTCCCGTCACCGGCGGCGTGCTGCGCGGCGACCTCGTGCTCGTCGCGTCGGGCGACCCCAACCTGTCGCAGCGCCTCAAGCCCGACGGCACGCTCGCGTTCGAGGACCACGACCACTCCTACGGCGGCGACGTCACGACGCGCGCCGTGCCGGGCGATCCGCTCGTGGTCATCAAGGCGCTCGCGCAGCAGGTGGCCGCCAAGGGGGTCAAGCGCATCACCGGCCGCGTGCTGGTGGACGCGACCTTGTTCAATGAAGGGACCCGCGAGCTCGGCACCGGCGTGGTGGTGTCACCCATCAGCGTCAACGACAACGTGCTCGACGTGACCGTTGGGCCCGGCGCCAAGGCAGGCGACGCGCCGGCGTTCACCGTCTCACCGCCCACGCGCCTCGTTCGCTTCGTGAACAAGGCGCGCACCGTGGCCGTCGACGCACCCAAGACGCTCGACTTCGACGAGAAGGCCGACAAGGACAGCCTCATCACCGTGACGATCACCGGCGACGTGCCGCTCGGCACCCCCGCCATCCTCTACGCCTACGCGGTGCCGTCGCCCACGCGCTTCGCCACCGCCGCGCTCGTGGACGCGCTGCGTGCGCAGGGCGTGGCCGTGACCGAATCCAAGGGCGGCGTCCCCGACTTCGCCAAGCTCGCGCCGTCCTACACCGACGCGAACGTGGTGGCCGAGCACGTGTCGGCGCCGGCCACGGAGCTCGTGAAGGTGATCCTCAAGGTCAGCCAGAACATGCACGCGTCGGCCATGCCGATGCTCATGGGCGCCCTCTACGGCAAGGCGAAGAAGCAGAACGGCTTCGACATCGAGCGCGAGTGGCTGCAGCAGGCGGGACTCGACACGCGCGGCGCGCAGCAGGGCGACGGCGCCGGCGGCGATGCGCACTACACGCCGGCCTTCATGGTGAGCTACCTGCAGATGATGTCGAAGCGCGCCGACTTCGCCGCCTTCCACGCGGCGCTCCCGATCCTGGGCCGCGACGGCACGCTCGCGCCGATCCAGAAGGACAGTCCCGCCGCGGGCCAGGTGCACGCGAAGACCGGCACGTTCGCCGTGGGCGATCCGCTCAACAAGAACACGCTCGTCACGGCCAAGGGACTCGCCGGCTACACGACGACGGCCAGCGGCCGACACCTGATCCTCGCGATCTTCGTGAATCGCGTCGCGGTGGCGCGCGGGCCGGACGAGGTGACGAAGGTGGTGGGGCAGGCGTTGGGAGAAGTCGCGGCGGCGGCGTACCTGACGCCGTAACTCGACGCGAACGAGTCACCCGGCGCGCGGCAGCGTGCGCGCATCCTCATCCAGTCGCGACCTCCGATGTCCAAGTACCTCATCTCCTTCCCCAGCGCCGCCATGCACGTCGCCCCCGGCGAACTGGAAGCCGTCAGCCGCGACGCACACGCGGTCATCGACGATGCCAAGGCCGCCGGCGTCTACGTCTTCGGTGGCGGCATCGACGAGTCCGTGCCGCCCGTGCTCGTCTCGGGCGACGGCCAGGTCACCGACGGTGGATACCCGTGGGCGCCCACGCTCGATGGCGGCTTCTGCGTGCTCGAGGTCCCGACGCGCGACGCAGCGATCACGTGGGCCGCGCGCATCGCGACGGCCTGCCGCTGCGCGCAGGAGCTGCGCGTCTTCATGTTCGACCCGCAGTCCTGACGGCCCGGGCCGACGGCGTCGGCGGCCTTCGACGCACCCCCCGCTGGAGCCCTCGGCCCCGTGCGCGCTACCTTCCCTGCGCGCGATGCCCTCCCTCACCCTCGACCCCCTCCACCTGATCGTCCTCCTCGGGGCGATCCAGGGTGTCGTCCTCGCCGGCGCGCTCGCCACGCGGCGCCGCAATCGCACGGCCAATCGGCTGCTGGCGGTGGCCATGCTCGCGTTCTCCGCGTTCCTCGCCTCCAACGTCTACTACGCCGCCGGCCTCGAGGTGCGCTGGCCGCAGCTCTTCGGGCTGGGCTATCCGCTCCCCTTCCTGTTCGGGCCGCTCGTGCTGCTCTACGCGCAGGCCGCCGCCGATCGCCAACGCACGCTGCGGCCGGTGGACGCGCTCCACTTCGTGCCCTTCGTCGCGGTCGTCGTCGCCGCGCTGCCGGTCTTCCTCATGGACGCCGAGGGGAAGCGCGCGTTCTACGAGCGCATCCTCATGGGCGAGCGCACGCTGCTCATGCGCGCGGCCGATCCCATCAGGTACCTCCTCGGCGTCGGCTACGGCGTGGCCACGATCCTCTTCCTGCGCCGGCACGCCGAACGGGTGAAGGAGAGCTACTCGCACACGGAGCACGTGAACTTGCGGTGGCTGCTCTGGCTGGGAGCGGGCGCGGCGGCCGTCTGGCTCATCGCGGTCTTCGTCCACGTCATCCCGCGTGGGCCGGGTGCGGCGCGCGGCGACGACGTGGTCTCGCTCGCGGTGGCGATGATCGTCTATGCGATCGGCTACATGGGGCTCCGGCAGGGCGAAGTCTACCGCTTCGAGACGGCGGAGTATCCGATCGCGGTGGCGTTCACGAGTCCGCCCGATCCGGGCGCCACGGCCTCGAGTGTCGCCGTCACCGCGCCCGCGCCGGAGCCGATGGCCGAGTCCGCGAATATCGTGGCGTCCGCGTCGCCGCCCGAACCCGCGGCCGCCGCCCGCTACGAACGCTCCGGCCTCTCCGCCCCCGAGGCGCGCCGCATCAAGGCGCGACTGCTCGAGGCCATGGAACAGCAGCGTCCGTGGACCAATGCGGAGCTGACCCTCGCCGACCTGGCCGCCACCCTCGGCACCACGCCGCACAAGCTCTCCGAGGTGCTCAACCTCGAGGTCGGCGAGACCTTCTACGACTTCGTGAACGGGTACCGCGTGCGCGAGGTCCAGCGCCGCATCAGCGCCGGCGAGGCCGACTCGCGGAAGCTGCTCGCGCTGGCGCTCGACGCCGGCTTCGCCTCCAAGAGCACCTTCAACCAGGTGTTCAAGAAGCACACGGGACGCACGCCGACCGAGTTCCGCGCGACCGCCGATCGCTAGTCGTCGTCGCGTGGCCGCGGGAAGCGGACGACGTGGATCGTGGCGGCGGCGGGCGACGCGGCCATCTCGCGCGCGCTACGACGTGCCCCGAATGCGACCGACGCGCGCCACGGCCCAGTCGGTCACGAAGGACATGTATCCCTCCGGAAAGCGGCCCTCCCCGAGCGGCTCGATCCGCGAGAATCGCGTGAGCGAGTGCCCGACGCCCGGGAACACCCGCACCGTCACGTCGCGTCCCCGCGACCGGTAGCGCTCGAGCACCGCCGCGGACGTGGCCGGATCGACGGTGACGTCGTCGGCGCCGAGCAACTCCAGCACGGGGCTCCGCAGCGCGTCGAGCGTCGCGATCGGATCATGCGACATCATGTTGGCGTTCGCCCGGAAGAAGCCGATCGGCCGTCGCGCCGGACTGGCCAGGCCGGTCATCATGTGCGGCGCGTACGCCTCGAACGCCCGGAGCGCACGCGCCAGCGTGTCGTGTCGCGCGAGGCCCGCGGGACCGCGCGCGACGATGCTGTCGCGCGCCACGTCCGCATAGTAGTCCCAGACCGCCCGCTTGAGCGACCAGGCGCGCGCGATCAGGCTGTCGGGCGCGCCGCGAGCGCGCATGCCGGTCCGGGTCCAGTATTCCACCTGTTCGAGTGGACGGACCGTCGAACCGGAGCACATGATCACGAACGCCAGCGTCGAGTCGCGTCGCGCCGCCAGCGGACCGACCCACCCGCCCTCGCTCAGGCCGAGCACGCCGATCTCCATCGGCGCGATCTCGGGGCGCGATCGCAGGAAGCGCACGCCCGCGAGCGCGTCGCGGGCCAGGTCATCGTAGTCGGCCTCCTCGAGCCGGCCGGTCGACTGGCCGCTGCCGCGCTTGTCATAGAGGAGCACCGCGAATCCGCGTCGCACGAACGCGTTCGCGTGCACGCGAAACCACGGGTCGTCGTGGATCGCCGGGCCGGCCCCGTGCACCATGACGACGGCCGGAAACGGGCCCGCGCCTGGCGGCTCGTACAACGCGCCCGCGAGGCGCACGTCGTCGCTCGGATAGGCCACGCTCGCGCCCGCGACCGCGAAGCGCGCCGCGCACGCGCTCGACGCGAGCAGGGCGCCGATGATCACGAGCACGATGAGGTGCCGAATGGAACGCGTCGTCGGCCCGGCGATGGAGCGTCGCATCCGTGATCCTCGGACGGCGCATCGGCGCCCGCTTCCACGTCGTTGCTCGATGTCGCGCACGCGTGACGGAACCTTTGTGGCGAGGCGCGTGTTCGAGCGGCCGCCTCGCTGCATCTTGCCAGCACTCACCTTCAGCACGTGGAGACGATCATGGCGGACACGCCGGAACGCCGGACCTTCCTCGGCATTGCGATGACCGGAGTTGCGGGAGCGGCGCTCGGACTCCGTCGCGCGGAGCGGCGTGCGGTCGCGGGCATCACCCCCGGCTTTCCGCGACAGGAGGCGGAGATGGTGGAGGAGATGCTCAAGGTGTCGCACGGGGGATTCGCGCGCGTGAAGCAGCTGCTGGACGCACATCCCGCGCTGGCCAAGGCGGCGATCGACTGGGGTTTCGGTGACTGGGAGGATGCGCTGGGCGCGGCATCGCACGTCGGACGCGCCGACATCGCCGAACTCCTGCTCGCACGCGGGGCACGGCCCACGCTCTTTTCGGCCACCATGCTCGGGCAGCTCGACACCGTGAAGGCCATCATCGCCGCCGCGCCAGGGTCGCAGCGGATCCTCGGCCCCCACAGCCTCACGCTCCTGCACCATGCGCGCGTGGGTGGCGAGCGCGCCCGCGGCGTGCGCCAGTTCCTCGAGCAGCTGGGTGACGCCGACGCGGGGCCGCCGCTGGCGCCCGTCGACGCCGGCGCCGTGTCGGCCTGCGTCGGGACCTACACCTTCGGTACGAGCCCGAACGATCGGCTCGACATCACCTCGTCCCAACCCGGCGCGCTCTCCATCTTCCGGCCCGGCCTGCCCTTTCCGAGGGACCTGAGGCATCTCGGCGACTTCACCTTCTTCCCGATCGGCGCGGAGGCGGTGCGCATCCGCTTCACGGTCGCGGGAGGTCGCGCGACGGCCGTGTCGGTGCTCGATCCGGATCTGGTGGTGACCGCGACCCGGTCAGTGTAGCCCGTCGTTCGCATCGCTCATCGCGCGGCGGCACGCGGCCCGGCGTCCGATCCGGCCGGACTGGACGTCCCGGCCCACCGGTCCGAGCGCTCGGCCCCCTCGTTCCTCGTACACTCGGCTCACGCGGGACCGGTGGTCGGTCCTCGTGCAGACACCGAGTGAGGGACGTATGCGACAGATCGGCAGGCAGTACCCGGCGCAGCCCCTGCGGCGCGCCCTGGCGGTCGGACTGGCGACGGGACTGGCGACCGTCCTGGCCACGACGCCGGCACGGGCCCAGGTCCGGACGACGACCGTGATGAGCCACGAGGGCCCCACGCTACACGTCAACAAGCGCTGGACGGAGTGCTCCTTCCAGCTGGACCCGTCGCTCACGCAGGCGGCGTGGCGCCAGTTCACGGGCGAGGCGGCGGTGGTCACGTACTTCCGGCCGCTCGTGGACGCGCGCCCGATGGGGCGCGGCGCGGTCGAACTCTCGCTCCTGCAGTGGCAGTCGGGGATCAACGACAACGACGCGGCGTGGAACGACACGATGGTCCACCCCGACTCCACGCACTGGCTCTACGAGGGCCCCGGCCTCAAGGTCCCGGGCATCACCGCGCGCGTCGGCGTCACCGACCGCACCGACGTCGGCGTCTACTTCACCCGCAATTCGCACGCGAACTACGGCGTGTACGGCGTGCAGGTGCAGCACGCCCTCGTGGATGACGCTACGAGTGGCTGGTCGGCGGCCGCGCGCGTAAGCTTTGTCTCCATGTTCGGTCCTGACGACCTCGATTTCTCGGTGAGCGGCGTGGACCTGCTCGCGAGCCGGTCGTTCGCGTTCTTCTCGAACCGCGCGCACCTGTCGCCGTACGTCACCGCGTCGGGCACGATGGCGCGCTCGCATGCGAAGTCGGCGCTCGTGAGCGTGCACGACGAGACCGTGCTCGGCGCGCAGGCATCGGTGGGCGCCGTGCTCGAGGCGTGGGGCGCGCGCGTGGCGTTCGAGGTGGTCGCGGCGCGCGTGCCGAACGTGTCGATGAAGGTGGGGTTCGGCCTGCCGCGCCTCGGGCGCGGTGCCGACGCCCGCGCGGCGGCGCCGTGACGCGAGGCCGACGCACGATGCGGGACGTCATGCGGCGCACCGCGTGACGTCCCTTCCGCTTCTCGACAGCACGACGCGCCAGGCGTGGCGCGCGTGGCTCACGCGGCACCACGCGCGGAGCACCGGCGTCTGGCTCGTGTTCCGCAAGGCGCCCGCGGAACCGACCGGGTTCTCGCGCCACGACGCAGCGCACGAGGCGCTGTGCTTCGGCTGGATCGACAGCCTCATCAAGCGGCTCGATGACCATCGCTACGCCGTGAAGATGACCCCGCGCCGCCCCGGGAGCCGATGGTCCGACGTCAACCGACGCCGTTGGGCGGAGCTCAAGGCGGCGGGGCGCCTCGCGCCAGCGGGCTTGGCCACCGCGCCCTCGGCGCGACGCTCCGCACCCAAGCCCGTGGTTCCCGTGCTCCCGGCGTACATCGCGAGGGCGTTCAGGGCCGATGCGCCGGCGTGGCGCTTCTTCGGCTCCCTTCCGTCGCGCGAGCGCCGCAACTTCGTCGTCTGGATTCACACGGCGCGCACGGACGAGACGCGTGACCGGCGCATCCGCGAATCGCTCGAGAGGCTGCGCGCCGGGCGCCGGCTGGGACTCAAGTGACAGCTCCGTCCGGCGAGCCAGCGCGCACCATCGCGCAGGCGACCAAGCCGGCGTCCGCCCTCGAGGCCCGCGCCTACCGCCGAATCACCTGGCGCCTCGTCCCGATCCTGTTTGTCTGCTACCTCGTGGCCTACCTCGACCGCGTCAACGTCGGGTTCGCCAAGCTGCAGATGCTCGCCGACCTGCACATGAGCGACACGGCCTACGGCGTCGGGGCCGGCATCTTCTTCATCGGCTACTTCCTGTTCGAGGTGCCGAGCAACCTGATCCTGCATCGCACCGGTGCGCGCCGGTGGATTGCGCGCATCATGGTCACGTGGGGGGTGCTGTCGGCCCTCATGATGTTCGTGCGCGGCACGCCGTCGTTCCTCGTGCTGCGCTTCCTGCTCGGCGTCGCCGAGGCGGGGTTCTTCCCGGGCATCGTGTACTACCTGATGCACTGGTATCCCGCGTCGCGGCGCGGGCGGATCCTCTCGATCTTCCTCACCGGCGTCGCGGTGTCGGGGGTGATCGGCGGACCGCTCTCGGGCTGGATCCTGCATCGCCTCTCGGGGGTGAACGGCCTCGCCGGCTGGCAGTGGCTCTTCCTGCTCGAGGGGATCCCGTCGGTGGTGATGGGCGTGGTCGTGTACGTCGCGCTCGAGGACTCGATCGCCGGAGCGCGCTGGCTGCCCGACGACGAACGGGCCGTGCTCCAGCGCAACCTCGCGGCCGAAGCGCATGGGGCCGAGCACGTGAGCGTGCTCCGCACGCTGCGCGACCCGGCCGTGCTGCTGTTCGCCGCGTGCGACTTCTGCCTCGTGACGGGGCTCTACGGCATCTCGTTCTGGCTGCCGCAGCTCATCAGCACGATGGGCGTCGCCGACACGGGGCGGCTGGGGCTCCTGAGCGCGATTCCCTCGGGGGTGGCCGCCATCGTGATGGTGCTCGCCGGCATGAGTTCCGACCGGTCGGGCGACCGGCGCTGGCACCTGGTCGGCGGCTGCCTGCTCTGCGCCGGGGCCTTGGTCGTGGCTGGCCTGTTCGGCAGCGACCTGGTCATCGGCCTCACGGCCACCACCGCCGCGATGTCGGGCGCGCTCACCAACATCGCACTCTTCTGGACGTTGCCCACCGCGGCGCTGCGCGGCGTGTCGGCGGCCGCCGGGATCGCGGCCGTCAACTCGGTGGGCAACCTGGCCGGCTTCCTCGCGCCGTACGTGGTCGGCGTCTCGAAGGACGCGACCGGCGACGCGGCGTCGGGCCTCTACGTGATTGCCGCGTTCATGGTCGCGGGCGCCGGGCTCGTGCTCCTCGCGACGCGCCTGCGCCGCGCGTAGGCGCGGGCGGTCGCGCGATCGCCCGGGCGCACCCGCTCGCGCCCGACGGCGCACGCCCGACGGCGCACGCCCGACGGCGCACGCCCGACCGCGCGCGCCGACGGCTACTTCGCCCCCGGCGGCCCCGCCGTCGGCGGCCGCTCGGTGTTCGTGTCGTCGCCCGAGTCGCGCCCCTTCGGCCGGAACTGCGGCGCCCGACCGAAGCTGCGCGAGACGCTGATGAACACGCCGCGCACGCCGAAGTAGCGCACCCCGCTCTCGGTGATGAGCGGCGTGTTGGTGCGGTAGCCGAAGTAGGTGAGCCCGAACGGGTCGCTCGCCCGCAGCGTGATGCTCCCCTGGTCGCCCCACAGCTTGTAGCGCGCCGAGAGGTTCATCCAGATGAAGGCGTCGTTCGAGCCGCCCTCGCGCACCTGCGGGCCGCGATACGACGTCCACGCCTGGAAGTCGGCCTTGGTCGTCACCTGCCAGGTGATCCCCGTGCGCACGTTCCACACCTTCGCCGTCGTGGACAGGTTGCCGGGAAGGTTCGACGCGTCGCTCGCGTAGTGGTACGCGCTGCCCCCCGCGTTCACGGTGAGCGGACCGGCGCGCACGTTGACGTTCACGTCGGCGCCGTAGGTCGTCGTCCCCGCGAGGTTGTCGAAGGTGTTGATCAGCGTGCCCGCCGAGTCGATCGTCTGGATGTTGCGCACCGACTGGATCGACTTGCGCAGGAACGGCGTCACCTGGATCGAGCCCCACGGCAGCGCTTCCTGCCAGCCCATCTCGTACGAGTCGGTGTACTCGGGCTGGAGCGACGGATTGCCCTTGAAGACGCTCCGCGCGTCCTGCCGCACGGCGCTCGGGTAGAGCTGGAACGCGTCCGGGCGCGAGATGCGCCGCGCGTAGCTCAGCTTGAACTGGCGCATCGGCGTCGCGTTCCACCGGAGGATCGCGCTCGGGAACGCGCTGCTGTAGCTGACGTCGTACTGCTTCCCCGTCGCCGGCACCTCGAGGTTGTTGTCGGCCTTCTCGAGCCGGAGCCCCGCCTGCACCTCCAACGGCCCGAGCGGCTGCGACCAGACCGCGTACGCCGATGCCGTGCGCTCGTGGTACGACGACGCCGTGGCGCGCGCAGTGTCGGGCAGGAGCGGCATGCCGACGCCCGACGCCACCGCGGGGTTGAACTGGTAGGCCGAGTTGCGTCCGACCCCCTTCGCGCCGATCTCGAGCTTGCCGCCCCACGCGAACGGGTGCGTGTAGTCGCCCTGCAGCGAGAGCGAGGTCTGCCGACCGGCCGCGAGGTCGTGCTCGAACGGGATGAGCGACGACACGGTCGGGTCGGAGAGCAGGATCAGGTTCGCGAGGTCCGACGCGTTCGTGTTGTCGTTGTCGTTGTAGCGGAGCTCCGTGGACCACGCCGTCTGCTTGGGGTCGCCCAGGTGGCGCAGCGCGAGGTTGTAGTTCTGCGACCAGCCGTGCGACTGCCCGAGGTTCGACTCGTCCACGAGCCCCGTCGGCGTGCCGGAGTTGTCGGCGTTCGCGAGGGTGAGTCCGTTCTCGTTGCGGTTCATGCCGACGAACGACATCCCGTCGAAGGTGATGGCGTCCTTCTTGGTCAGCCGGTACTCGCCGCGCAGCGTCAGGCCGCCCGAGCGCCCCCGGTTCGCGCCGTCGCCGTTGGTGAACGACGTCGCCGGCGACGTCGTGAAATGGTTGCTGCGGTCCGTCGACGACTCGAGCGGGCGCTCGTCGAGCGAGCCGCTGGCCGAGACGAACCAGGTCCACGGGCCCGTCTGCGACGCGATGTTGCCGGAGAGCTGCGCGGCCCCCGTGGTGCCGACCGACGAGTTGAACCCGCCCGACAGGCCGATGTCCGCCTCCTGGTCGAGCACGATGTTGATGAGCCCCGCCGAGCCGTCGGGATCGTTCTTGGCCGACGGGTTGGTGGCCACCTCCACGTGCTTGACCATGCTGGCCGGCAGCTGCGCGAGGAAAGCCGCCAGCTGGTCGCCCTTGAGCGGCGTCGGGCGCCCGTTGATCTGCACCACGACGTTCGTGTTGCCGCGGAGCGAGACGTTGTTGTTGGCGTCGAGTTCCACCGACGGCACGTTGCGGAGCACGTCCACCGCCGTGCCGCCGGCCGTGGACGTCATGTTCTTCGCGCTGTACGTGTTCCGGTCGGGCGAGAGCGCGACCTCCTCCTTCTCGGCCACGACCTTCTGCCCCTCGAGCTGCACCACGACCTCGGTCAGGGCGAGGTCGCCCAGTTCCACCACCGGATGCTCCGCCGTCACCGCGATCGCGAGGCGCGTGAGCGGGGCGAAGCCGAGCGCGCGCACGGCGATGCCGTAGCGGCCGACGGCGAGGCCCGTGACCTCGAACTTGCCGTCGGCGTGGACGGGGACCCGCGCGACCACCGCGGTGTCGCTGCCGCGGCGCACCGAGACCGTGCCGGTGCCGATGGGCTTCGGCACCCCGGCGCCGACCAGGCGGCCGCGGATCTCGCCGGGACCACCGCCGCGCTGGGCCGTGGCGGCCGGCGCGACGAGCGCGAGCAGGAACGCGGCGCACGGCGCGCGCCACGAAAGGGAACGGTCAAGCATGAACGCCACGAAAAAAAGGAGAAGGGGCCGAGCTCGCGGACGAGCGGCCCCGATGATGTCGACACGCCTGTCGCCACGATCGCCTGCCGCGCCCACGGACTCTGACAGCGCGGTCGGGGAAATCGTTGGTTCGCCCAGAATAAACGGCCGAGGCGGGGCGAGTGTTGGGGAGGAGTCGCCCCGCACCCGCGCGCCGAAGACGGCCGCCCGCAACGCGTTGGGGGCCCGGGGCCTTCTCACCCGGCCGGGCGGTCGCGGCCCCCGTGCGCCGCGACCGCCCGTCACCCTGGCGTCATCGCGACGTCACGGCGTGATCGCCACCTTGAGCACGCCGTCCCGCTGCGCGCCGAACAGGTCGTACGCCTCGACGATCCGGTCGAGCGGATACCGGTGCGTCACGAGCGGCCGGAGGTCCACCCGTCCGTGCTCGAGCGTGGACATCAGCCGACGCATCCGTTCGTGTCCCCCCGGGCAGAGCGTCGTGACGATCGTGTGGTCGCCCAGCCCCGCGGCGAACGCGTCGAGCGGCAACGTCAGCTTGCCCGAGTAGACGCCGAGGCTCGAGAGCGTCCCGCCCGGCCGGAGCACGCGCAGCGCGCTCTCGAACGTCTGCGGCAGGCCGAGCGCCTCGATCGCCACGTCCACGCCACGCCCCTTGGTGAGCGTCATGATCGCCTCGACGGGATCCGTCGTGCTCGCGTCCACGACGTCGTCGGCCCCGAGCGTGCGCGCCACCGCCAGGCGCCCGGCGAGCCGGTCCACGACGATGATGCGCGACGCGCCGCGGAGCCGCGCGCCCGCGGTGGCGCACAGCCCGATCGGCCCCTGCGCGAACACCGCCACCGTGTCCCCGATCCGGATCTTGCCGCTCTCCGCGCCGCCGAACCCCGTGCTCATGATGTCGGGGCACATCAGCACCTGTTCGTCGGTCAGCGTGTCGGGAATCGGTGCGAGGTTGGCCTGCGCACTGGGCACGAGCACGAACTCCGCCTGGCAGCCGTCGATCGTGTTGCCGAACCGCCAGCCGCCCATCGCCTTCCCGCCGCACTGCGAGTGCACGCCGTCGAGGCACGGACCGCACTGGCCGCACGGCGTGATGGCGCCAGCGATCACGCGCTGCCCCACGCGATAGCCGGTGACCGCGGACCCGAGCGCGGCGATCACGCCGACGGGCTCGTGGCCGATCGTGAGCCCCTCGCGGACGGGATACTCGCCCTTGAGGATGTGGACGTCGGTGCCGCAGATCGTCGTGAGCGTCACGCGCATGAGCGCGTCGGTCGGACCGACGGCGGGAATGGGCTTCTCGCGGAGCTCGACCACGCCCGGCTTCGCAAAGACGAGCGCCTTCATCGTCCTGGCGGTGGGCAGGAATGCTTCGTCGACGTCGCGGTTGGTGCGAATGAGCGTGGCCATCCATGCCTCCTGTCCGCTGCAGCGGACGCTGGTCCGGCGGACACCGCCGTGTACGTCACAGCATGGAGGTTCGAGCGGCGCCGCGCAGTCAGCCGAGATGGGTAGGCGGCTCGCCCGTCATCCGAGTTGCGCACGACATGCGGGGGATTCGCGCACGGGCGCCGGCCGGTCGCCGACCGGTGCCCAGGTCGGGTCGCCCCGACTCCGCGTGCATTGCGCCCCGCACCGGACATGCAAGATTGCTGCGCATGCTCCGACTCACGCTCGCCCTCTCCCTCGCGCTCGCGTCGTCCGCGCTCGGCCAGGCGCCCGCGCCCGCGACGACCACGCCCGTCCTCGCCGCCAACGGCGCCTTCTTCGCCCTCACCGTGCCCGACGCCGAGGCCAGCGCCCGCTGGTACATGCAAACGTTCGGGCTCGCCGTCACCAAGCGCGTGCCGCGCACCGACGCGTCGCGCGTGCAGGTGGTGATCCTCGAGGGCGGCGGCCTGATCGTGGAGCTGCTCCAGCATGACGACGCCGTGCCGCTCGCGTCGGTCGTGCCCGGCGCGCGGACCAGCATCACCGCCGTGCAGGGAATCGCCAAGGTCGGCGTGGTGGTCACCGACTTCGACGGCACGGTCGCGGCGCTGCGCGCGCGCGGGGTCACGTTCGCCTACGGGCCCTTCCCGCGGCGCGGCCGCGAGGCGGCGAACGTCATCCTCCGCGACAACGCCGGGACGCTCATCCAGCTGTTCGAGCGGTAGCCGGCCGGCCGCGATCTCACCCTCGTCCCTCGTGCCCATGCGCCGCACGCTCCCCTTCATCATCGCCGCCTGCGCGCTCGCGAATGCGGCGCACGCGCAAGCCGCCACCAGCGCCCCGAGCCCCGTCGGCGTCTGGCGCGGCACGTCGCTCTGCATGGTGCGCCCGTCGGCGTGCAACGACGAGACGGTCGTGTTCCGCATCAGCCGGCTGGGGGCGGCCGACAGCATCTCGATCGACGGCCGCCGGGTGGTGAACGGGCAGGAGGTCGAGATGGGCCCGCTCGCCTGCCAGTTCGCCGCCGCCTCGGCGCAGCTCACCTGCACCCTGCCCAACGGGACGTGGCGCTTCACCGTGCGCGGCGACAGCCTCGTGGGCGAGCTGCGTTCGGCCGACGGCGTGAAACGGCGCGACGTCCGCACGGCGCGCGCGCGCTGAGCCATCGCCCGCGCCGAAGGTGCCTTGACAGGTATATACGTATCAGGTTATATACGTGTCATGGAATCCACCTTTGCCATCCTCGCCGAGCCCAACCGGCGGGCCATCCTCGGGCTCCTGCTCGAGCAGGAACAGTCCGTCGGCGCCATCGAACGGTCGCTCCGGATGTCGCAGCCGTCGGTGTCCAAGCACCTGCGCGTGCTGCGCGACGCGGGGTTCGTCGAGTCCCGCGTCGAGGCACAGCGCCGCCTCTACCGCCTCCGGCCGGAGCCGCTCATGGAGCTCGATGCCTGGCTCGCGCCCTATCGGCGCTTCTGGTCGAAGCACCTCGACGCCCTCGAACGGCACCTCGCCACCATGGATCGCACGCCCCGCGCGCGGAGGAAGAAGCCGTGATGACCCGACGTACCTCGTATGAGCCCGGCCCCGCGCAGGGCGCGCGCGTGGACAAGTCCGGCGACGCCTGGACCCTCGTCGTCGTGCGCGAGCTGCCCCATCCGCCCGCCAAGGTGTGGAAGGCGCTCACCCAGCCCGAGCACCTGAGCGCGTGGGCCCCCTTCGACGCCGACCGCAACATGGGCGTCGTTGGGCCGGTGACGCTCACCACCGTGAACGCGCCTACGGCGCAGGTCTCTGAAACGAAGGTCACCCGCGCCGACTTCCCCACGCGCCTCGAGTTCAGCTGGGGCGGGCAGGAGATCCGCTGGGAGCTCGAGCCCGTCGGCGCGACCGCCACGCGGCTCACGCTCTGGCACAACATCGCCAAGCCGTGGATCGCGATGGGCGCGGCTGGCTGGCACCTCTGCCTCGACGTGCTCGCGCACGCCCTGGCCGACGACCCGATCGGGCGCATCGTGGGCCCCGACGCGATGAAGTTCGGCGGGTGGCAGCGACTGCTCGGGGAGTACTCGGCGCAGTTCGGCGTCGAGCTGCCATCGTGGGGCCCCAAGGCCGGTGCGGCGAAGGACGCCGCGCAGGAGCCGCGCGCATGAGTCGCCCCGGCACGACATCCAGCGCGTCCGAGGACCCGTCCGCTTCGGCGCGGATCTCGCAACGGATCGCGGAACTGGGCGACTGGCGCGGCGAGACGCTCGCGCGGATGCGCCAGCTCATCACCGCCGCGGACCCCGCGATCATCGAGACGTGGAAGTGGATGGGCACTCCCGTCTGGGAGTGCGACGGCATCATCTGCACGGGCGAGTCGTACAAGCAGGTGATCAAGCTGACCTTCCACAAGGGCGCGTCCCTGCCCGACCCGGCGCGGCTGTTCAATTCGAGCCTCGAGGGCAATGCGCGCCGCGCGATCGACATCCGCGAGGGCGAGGCGCTCGACGCCGAGGCGTTCACGGCGCTCGTGCGCGCGGCAATCGCGCTCAACCGCGGCGGGGCGACGCAGGTGGCGAGGCGAGCGACCGCCGGGAGGCCGGCGAAGGCCGCGAAGGCCGCGAAGGCCGCGAAGGCCGCGAAGGCCGCGAAGGCCGCGAGGGTCGCGAAGGTCGCGAACACTGCGAAGACTGCGAAGACTGCGAAGACTGCGACGCCGACGAAGGCCGCAGCGTCGCGGAAGCGGACGAAGCCTACGCCGAAGCCTCGACCGAAGCGGTAGCGGCGTTCCTCTGCGCGAACCAGCGCGCGTCGTCCACCCCCTTCACCAGGAGCCAGGCCACGAGCACCAGCGCACCGGCGAATCCCGTGCCGACGATCAGCCCCTCGACCTGCCGCGCGAACGGCTCGTAGAGGTAGAGCATCCACCCCACGCCGCCCGCCACCGATACCGCGCCGAGGAACCGTGGCAGGAAGGTGGAGCGAAGCACGAGCACGCCCTTCACGACCGAGGCGAGCCCGAAGAAGACCATCGCCATCGTTTCCGCCGTGTAGTTCGCGCGGAGCGACAGCAGCGCGAGCGCCTGCAGCTGGCGCGCGTCGAAGGCCGCGAGCCACGCCCCGCCGCCCAGCACGAGCAGCGGCGCCAGGAAGAACAGGCGGCTCATCACCTTGATCACGCACCCGACGAGCAGGAGGGTCGCGGCGAGTAGCGAGCCCGTCCGGCTCACGGGGCGGAAGAGTTCATAGAAGAGCACGGCGACCGCGACCTGGCAGGCCATCTCCACGAGGTAAACCGCGAACCCCAGCCGGTAGAGCGGGGCGTGGGTGAGGATGTTCGCGGCGGTCGCGGCGCCGTCGCCGGTCACGATGAGCCGGGCGCCCACGTAGCCCTGCGCGAACGCTCCGGCGATCATCGTGACGAGCAGGAGGGCGCCCGCGCTTCGCGCCAGGGTGCTGGGCGATCGCCCGGCGCGGACGGCATCGGTGCGCGATCCCGGCGCGACGGCCGTCGGCGTGGGCAGCGACACGGCGCGGTTGGTCATGCGGACCGCCGGCGCGTGTTCGTCTCGGGCACGTAGGCGAGCAGGTCGCCCGGCTGGCAGTCGAGCGCCGCGCAGATGGCCTCGAGCGTGGAGAAGCGCACGGCGCGCGCCTTGCCGGTCTTGAGGACGGACAGGTTGGCGAGCGTGATGCCCACCTGCTCCGAGAGTTCGGTCAGCGTCATCCGCCGCTCGTGCAGCAGGTCGTCGAGCTTGACGAGGATGGCCATGGTCAGACCGTGCCCTCGAGGTCGGCGCGCATGAGCGCGCCCTGCTCGAACACGCGGGCGAGCACGAACAGCAGCAGCACCGCGAGCCAGCGCGTCACCGAAAGCTCGAGCCCGATGCGGAGCGGCACCCCCGCGGACGCGAGGCTCGTGCCCACGGCCCCGATCGCCACGTGCAGCAGCTCGAGGCCGAGCACACCCCAGGCGATCTCCGTCAGCCGCGCGCTGTTGGCGACGACGAACGGATCGCCGATCCGCACCGACTCCACGATCGTGCGCAGGCGCGTGAGCACGTAGTGCACCACCGGCACCGCGACGAGGCCGAGCCCCATGATGAGTCGCGCGCCGATCGCGCGGACGCTGTCACCCGGCACGGGGGTGATGCCCAGCGCGCGCATGACCCAGTCGGGCGCCGCGAAGCTCGCGAGGAGGAGCGCGAGGATGAACGCGCCGGCAAGCAGGTTGAGCGCGATCACCACGCGCAACGCGCGTCGGCTGAGGGCGAGCGCGTCGATCGGCGGTGCGACCATGGGGAACTCCGTGACGGGGTGCGACAGGCAGGATCGGTCTTACCGATAAACAATAAGCGATGTATCGTTTAACGGCAAGTGGCATATTGATAATGGATATGCGATCTGCGCCAAGGCGAACCTCCCGGCTTGGCGCCACGCGGACGGGCGTACGGCGCACAGTAGATTCTTCGCGGCGCGTGCACCGGCGCACGGCGCGGTGATGCGTCGCCCGCCGCCCGGTGCCTTTGCCAGGAGCCTTCCGATGTCCACGCCCCAGCCGTCGGCCCCCGCGACGCCGCGCTGGTACGCGCGCCCCGTCTTCTTCGTGACCGACGTGCAGCGCGCGCTGCGCTTCTACGTGGACCAGCTGGGCTTCACCAAGGCGTGGCACGCGGGGGACGGCGCCGGCACGGTGTGCCAGGTCAACCATGGCGAGTGCGAAGTCATCCTTTGCGAGGACGCGCGTCGCGCGGGCCGCGGACGGCTGTTCATCGAGCTGACGCCCGAGGCGCTCGACGCGTGGCGGCGCGAGGTCTCGGCGCGGGGTATCCCGAGTCGCGAGGCGTGGTGGGGCTACGACGTGCTGCAGCTCGACGACCCGGACGGGAACGAGTTGATGTTTCCCGAGGCGACCTGAGGCCGCGCGTCGTGCATCGGCTCCATATGCGTGTCGCCCGCGCTGCGCACCGCGCCTCCGGAGCGCATTGCCGATGAACCATGCTCGCGCGCGCATCCTGCGCCGCCTCCGACACGGGCTTGCCTCCGCCGTGATCCTCGTGGCGGGCGCCTGCCGCGACGCGCCGCCGCCGGCCGAGACCGGCGACCGGCGCCTCCTCGTGCTCGACTCGGCCGTCGTGCGCTTCACCAACGGACGTGACACGCAGGCGCTCCACCTCGAGCTCGCCGTCCGCACCGACCAGCAGCGGCTCGGACTCATGGAGCGGCACCAGCTCCCCGCGCTCGCGGGCATGCTCTTCATCTATGCCGCCGACGAGGGGCCCGACGCGGGCTTCTGGATGTACCGCACGCGCATTCCCCTCGACATCGCCTTCCTCGACTCGACCGGCCGCGTGCGCGCGATCCGGAACATGACGCCGTGCCCGACGACGATTCCCGAGGGCTGTCCGTCGTACGCGCCGGGCGTACCGTATCGCTACGCGCTCGAGCTCAACGCCGGGTACGTGGCACAGCACGGGATCGACACCACCTCGCGGCTCCTGCTGGCGGACCTGCCCGCGCGACGGGACACGGGCGGACGCTAGCCGGAAGGGCCGGCGCACTGCACTCTTGTCGCGGGTTCCGCGCGCCCCGCGACGCCTCGAGGCGGTCCACGCGCGGACGTTCGCTCCCCCCACCCGCGCCGCCGAGGACACCGACATGCAAGCACCGCCCCGCTGGTTCATGCCCGTCGCCATCCTCGCCCTGCTCTGGAACCTGCTCGGCTGCTTCGCCTACCTCTCGGACGTGATGCTCAAGCCCGAGGACATCGCGAAGATGACCGCGGCGCAGCAGGCGATGTACCACGCCCGGCCCGCCTGGTCGGTCGGCGCGACGGCGTTCGCCGTGTGGTTCGGCGCGCTCGGGTGCGTGGCGCTCATCCTCAAGAAGCGCTGGGCGCTGCCCGTGCTCGTCATCTCGCTCCTCGGCTGCCTCGTGCAGGACGCGTCGCTGTTCATGCTGAGCGGCGCGGCGCCGGACGCGACGGCGCTCGGGCTCCAGGGCTTCGTGCTCGTCGTGGCGGTGGCGCTGGTGTGGCTCGCCCGCACGGGCTCGCAGCGCAACTGGCTGGGCTGAGCGTCAGGCCGACGCGCGCGGCAGCAT
>JACQES010000318.1 GCA_016200495.1 Gemmatimonadota bacterium | reverse complement strand
TCGATGGCGAGGCCGACGGCCGCGGCGCGCTTGAGGACGAGCCGCGCGTTGGGCGAGAGGGGAACGATCGCGAGCGTGCTCCCCGGTGCCGCCCCGCGCTGGCGCGCGTCGCGCTCCGCCTGCGCGAGCCGCTCGACGTCCTGGCGGAGGAGCGCGCGCGCCGCCAGCTCACGCCGCACGCGGAGCAGCCGCGGGACCGCGAGCGCCGCGAGGATCACGACGATCAGGAGCGGGATCCACGGTTCCTGGCGGGTGAAGCCGCGACGTGGGCGCATGACGGTTCGGACGGCGCGCGGCGCTACCGCTTGGCGCAGATCGGCCCGGTGCAGTGCACGCCGACGAACAGTTCCGACAGGAGCTGCCACCCGGCCTCGGTGCGGACCCAGTGGGCGAGGTACGGACCGCCAAACCGCGAGGCGCCGCCCAGCGTCGAAGTGCCGACCCACGTGCCCTCCTCGCTCGCGCGCTTGCGGTCGGGGTTGACCGTGACGCGGTCCGGCGTGCGCACGTAGACCAGCGACGGATCATCGCGGTAGCTCGCGGCGAGGCGCGCGACGTACGCGTCGCGGCCGTCGGAGTGCGTGCCGACGCTCGTGGTCACGGTGAACTCGGGGCGGATGGACGCGGCGAACGCGGCCGAGTCGCGCGCGACGATGGCGCGATTGCTGAGCGCGCGGGCGTTGCGGATGGCGGTGGAGTCGGCGGGCTGCGACACGACGGCGATCCGGTCGCCGGCGGCGTTGAGCGACACGCGCGCGAGCGCCTGCAGCTCGGGGTGATCGAAGCGCGCGACGGCGCGCCACGCCGTGTCGCGCTTCGGGTCGAAGGCGTAGATCGTGTTGCCCGAGGCCTCGAGCACGGTGCCGGCGGGACCTGCGCTGTGCCACCCGACGTTCGGGAGCGAGCGCACGAGCCGCGTGAACTTCCGCGCGTCGATGTCGTAGCGCTCGAGCCAGGGCGTGCCGCTCGAGTCGTCGTGGATGACGGTCACGGCGCGCGCGCCCGGTACCGGCACGGGTTGCGCCCGGATCCGCTCGCCCACGCGATCGATCCTGTGCGTGCGGAGGTCCTCGATGAGGAAGCCGCGCGCGGGTTCGTTCACGTAGAGCGCGACGGTGCGCGCGTCCACGAAGGCGTAGTAGCCCAGGTGGTCGGCGCGGGCGACGAGGGTGTCGGGCGTGCCGTCGGGGCGGTAGCGCCAGAGGCGCGTGCCGAGCCCGGCCTCCTCGCGCAGCACGGTGAAGAAGCCGTTGGCGGCGGGCTTGGGGCTGTACTCGTTCTCGGGCTCGTGCGACCGGCGCACCGGCGTGCCGAGGTCCGGCCCGACGTGGTAGATGTCGTACTGCTTGCCGTCGCGCCCCGAGACGAACCAGAGCGAGCGGCCGTCGGCGTCCCACCACGGATGGTTGTCGTAGCCAGGCGCGCGCGACGCATTGGCGAGCGGACCGATGGTCCAGGCGCCGTTGGTGATCGAGAGCGTGCCGGTCCAGACCTCGGTGTCCGGCCCCTGTGCGCGGGCGGAGGTGGCGGCGAACAGGACGGCGGCGAGCGTGGCGAGGCGGCGCATCGGCAGGGTGATGGGAGGCAGGCGCGAGAAGGTGCGTCGCGCGCGTGCCCGTCGCCAGCCCTCGGGCTCAGCCGTCGCGGAGACGCGCCGCGAGTGCGTCGTCGAGCGCGGAGGGCGGCGATCCGGTGCCGGGTGCGGCGGGAGTCGCCGCGCGCGGTGCGGGCGCCTCGGGGCGCCGCCGCCGGATGAACATCGTCATCACGAGCGCTCCCACGAGCACGAGCCCGCCGGGCACGACCCACGCGAGGAGGCCGAAGCCGGACTGCGCGGGCGCGGAACGGATCGCGTCGCCGTAGGTGGCGCTCAGCTCCTGCATGACCTGCTCGCGCGTGGCGCCGGCGTCGAAGCGGGCGCGGATCGCGCGGCGGAGCGAGTCGGCCGACAGTGAGGGGCAGTTGGTGAGCACGAGTCCCGGGCAGAAGGGGCTCATGACCTGGTCGATGAGCCGCGCGGCCTCGGGGTTCACCTCGCCGGCGGCGAGCGTGGCGGGGGACTGCGCGGCCGTCGCGGCGGCCGTCGCGGCGGGCGTCGCTTGCCGCGGCGCCGTCTCGTCGCGCGACGCGCGCGAGGGCGAGGGCGAGGGCGAGGGCGAGGGCGTTGACGCGATGGCGCTGCCCGGTGCGCTGACTTGCGCGTCGAGCGCAACCGGAAGGGTTGAGGCGATGGCGACCAGCAGGACGGCCGCACGACCCAGCGTTCGACAGGCCAGCATCTCTCTCACGGGTTTCCCGCCTCGCGCGACCAGCGGAAGAACATCACGGTCATGACGCCGAACACGATCGCCGATCCCGCGAGTTCCATGATGCCGCCGGCGATCTTGATGTCGTCCATCGCGCTCATCCCCGACATCGGCGGGGCGAGCTCGTAGATGGCGTACATCGGGTAGTCGCGCATGAGCATCGCGATGGCGATGCCGGTGTGGAAGACGGTGCCGAGGAAGAGGTAGAGGAGCTTGGCGCCGCCGCCGAACCACGGGCGCTCCGGTGCGGGCACCACGATCGGCCACCAGAAGAGGAGGCCACCCGCGAGCCAGCAGGCGTCGATCGCGAACGCGCCGAGCTGGCTCGTCATCCAGCCGTCGACCACCGCCGGCACGTGCGTGGCGATGGTGACGAAGTTGAAGAGGATCGCGGCCACCAGCGGCTTGCCGAGCGTGCCGACGACGCGCCCGAGGGTGGTGCGCTCGCCGCCGGTGGTCCACCACGTGACGAGGCCCGCGCGGGCACCGAGCAGCAGCAGCGGCGGCGCGATGAGCGCGACGAGCAGGAACTGGAGCGCGTGCGCGCTCGCGAGGTAGCCGGCGGCCAGCGGTCCGAGCGGCCAGTCGAGCGCGAGCCAGATCGTGAGGACGCCGATCCAGCCCGTGGCGCGGTGGCGCGCGTCCGGCGCGTCGTGGCGCACGAGGCGCGCGTAGGTGAACGCGAGGAGGGCGACGAGCGCCCACACGCCGGGATACGCCGTGAAGGCCCACGTCCACGCCTTGCCGCTGGCGGAGCACCAGAATTGCATGCCGGAATCCTAGCGGACGGGAGGCGCCGCCGTGTCCACGTCGGCGTAGCCGATCACGCGCGCCTTCACGACCACGGCGCCGACGCGCGTGAAGCGGAAGGTGACGGCGAGGGAGTCACCGCGCGCATGGCCCGTGAAGCCGGTGACCATGCCGTGCCGCCCGCCGGGCCCGAGGCGCTCCGTGGCGCCGGGCGCGACGGGGAGCGCGTCGAGCATCGCCATGTCGGGCATCGGGCCGTGGAGCATCGCGCGCGCACCGGCGAGTTCGACGGCCACGAGGGTGTCGGCGACGGCGGTGCCGTTGGTGATCGTGGCATAGAGCGCGGCCGGCGACTCGCCGGCGGGGAGCACCACGAACGCGCGCGTGACCGTGAGCGCGGTGAACGGGGCGGGCTTCTTCGGTTCGCCGCCGCAGCCGAAACCCCCCGCCAACGCGATCGTCGCCGCCACCCGCGCGCGCCTCACGACTTGCCCGTGATCCGCTGGATCAGGGTCGGCGTGCGTCCCACGAGCCGCGGCATCGCCTCGGCCCATTCGGCCTGGCGCACGCCGAACGGATAGATCACGCGCGCGGTGTCGTCGGGCTGCCAGACGATGACCTGCGCGCCGTGTCCGACCTCGTACGAACCGTCGGGATTGCGCGCGCCGAACATGGCCGCGGCGACCTGCAGGCTCGCCGCGAGGCGCGTGACGTCCTCCACCGGGCCGCGGAGGCCGACGAAGGTCGAGTCGAAGCTCGCGAGCCACGACCGCAGCACCGGCAGCGAGTCGCGATCGGGATCGGTGGTGATGAAAACGAGGGTCGTGCGCGCGCGCTCCTCGAACGTGAGCACACGCATGGCCGCCGCGATGTTGGCCACGTGCACGGGGCAGACGTCGGGGCAGTGCGTGTATCCGAACAGCACGAAGGTCAGCTTCCCCCTGGTGCGCGCCTGGAAGTCGAACGGCTGGCCGTCGGTGCCGGTGAGGGTGAACGACGGCCGCGGATATGGCGTGGGGAGCGTGACGGCGGGACCGCCGACGCCGCGGGAATCGTCGCGGGCGCACGCGGCCAGGAACGTGGCGAGGATGACGGTCGCGCGTCGGGCGCGCGCAGGGCACCGGATCATGCCGGCAATTTATCGCGGGTCGAGGCCGCCGTCGCCGTGCGCGCGACGATCCACGCGGCCGCCGCCCTGAGGGCCTCGCGCGCCTCGGGGAGATACGGCGTCCACATCTGCCAGACGTGCACGAGGTCGTCCCATTCGGCGAGCGTCACGTCGACGCCGGCGGCGCGCGCCTTCGCGGCGAGGCGGCGCGCGTCGTCGAGCAGCACTTCCTGCCGGCTCACCTGGATGCAGAGCGGCGGCAGCCCCTCGCACGGCGCGTAGTGCGGTGAGGCGAGCGGATGCGTGGCCGGTGCGTCGCCCAGGTACACGCGCGCGAAGTTCGCGATGCCCGAGCCGATGAACATCGCGTCGCGGCCGTCGTTCGAGACGATCGTGCCACCGGTCGCGGCGAGGTCCATCCACGGCGAGAACAGCAGTCCGCCCGCGAGCGCGGGGAGGCCGGCATCGCGCCGGGCGACGAGGAGCGCCGCCGCGAGGCCGCCGCCGGCCGAGTCGCCCCCGACGACCGTGCGCGCGGGGTCCGCGCCCTGCGTCGTGAGCAGCCACTCGGCCGCCGCCTGCACGTCGTCGATGGCGGCGGGGAAGCGGTGCTCGGGTGCCATGCGGTACGCGGGCGCGAAGACGCGGGCGCGCGCGAGGTTGGCGAGCGCGGTGGTGAGCGGGCGATGCGTCTCCTCGCTGCAGAAGACGTAGCCGCCGCCGTGCACGTAGAGGATCGTGCGGCCGTCCTCCACGACGCCGTCGTGCGGCAGCACCCACTCGCCGGGGATGGGGGCGTCGGTCACCTTGGTCACGCGGGCGCGCGCCGCGTAGCGTTCGCGCATCCAGCGCGGTTGCCCGAAGGCGCGGCGCAGCGCCGCGATCCGGGCCGGCGTGGGTTCGAAGTCGCGGAAGCGGCGGCGGAACGCCGTGCGCACGAGCAGGTTGATCAGGCGGGCCTGCCAACTCATGACGTCCTCCGGACGCGTCCCGTCTTGCGGGCGACGTCCGCGTCGAACTTGAGCGGGTCCCACACGACGCGGATCCCGGTCCAGTAGCCAGCCGGGCGCAGGCGTTGCAGCAGGTCGAGGCCGACGGCGTCGGGACCGACGAGAATCCGCTTGCGATTGGCGCGGATCCCCCGGACGATCGTGTCGGCCGCCGCGGCGGCCGAGGTGCGCGCGACGCTCTTGAACTTCTCGCTGTACATCCGGCGTGCCGCCTCGGGCACGTCGTCGTGATAGCGGGCGCGCTCGGCGATGTTGGTGTCGATGCCCCCCGGGTGGATCACCGAGACGCGGATGGCGGTGCCCTCGAGCTCGTGGCGCAGCACCTCGCTCAGGCCGCGCACCGCGAACTTGGAGGCGGAGTACGCGGCCTGGCCCGCGGGCGCGACGATGCCGAAGATGCTCGACGTGTTGGCGATGTGCGCGAACGGCTCGCGGCGGAGGTGCGGCAGGAACGCCTTGAGGCCGTAGAGCACCCCCCAGAAGTTGATGCCGAACAGCCACTCGAAGTCCTCGATGGTCTGCTCGTCGAAGGCGCCGTGCGTGGCGACGCCGGCGTTGTTGATGAGCACGCGGACGCGCCCGTGGGCCGCGATCGTCTCCGCTGCCCAGCGCTCCACGTCACCGCGCTGGCTGACGTCCACGTGATGCGTCGTGACGGTGACGCCGCACGCGCGCGCCGCGTCGGCGCTCGTGGCCAGTTCGTCGTCGCGCACGTCGGCGAGCGCGAGGTGCGCGCCCTCCTGCGCGAGGCGGAGCGCGAGCGCGCGACCGATCCCCGAGGCGGCGCCGCTCAGCGCCACGACGCCTCCGGCGAGCTGCGTCATCGGACGGCGCCCGTCGGAAAGCGACGTCGCGCGCGCGGCGCGCGTGCGCACGAGCCGGGCGAAGCGTGTGGTCCGACGGGTGCGGCAGCGCGGCGAGACGGCTCGGGCATGGCGGCGATCGCGATGGAAGGTGATGCAAGGTTCCACCGGGACGTGACGCGGGCAAGCGGCGGCCCGTCTAGCACGGATGCCCGCCACTACATTGCCCCGCATGCGGATGGACGGTCGCCCGAGGCGCTTCCGAGGGTCCGCGCGACTCGCTGCGGGGGGCGCGCTGGTCGTGGCGTGCCTGCTCGCGCGCACCGCCGGCGCGCAGGGCGGCGTGGATGCGCAGTCGCGGAAGGCGCGTGCCGACTCCATCCGGCGCGCGCAGCGGAGCGGCGCCACGAAGCCGGCGGCGCCGACGCCCGCGCCCGCGGCACCCAAGTCCGCCCCGGCACGCGCCGCCGTCGCACCGCCGCGGGCCGCCACGGCGAGCGCCGCGAAGCGCCCGGCTCCGGCCGCAGGCGGCGCGGCGC
>JACQES010000020.1 GCA_016200495.1 Gemmatimonadota bacterium | reverse complement strand
GGATGTGATCGTAGAGCATGTTCTGGAAGTTGGTCGCGAGGTGGATCTCGGCGACCTCCTTCTTGGGGAAGTTGTTGAACGCCGAATCGGGGAGCGTGCTCGCGCCGTGCTGCACGGCGCCCGCCATGCCGTAGCTGTCGCGGGCGAGCGTGGAGAGCTTCTCGAGCGTCGGCAGGTCGAGCGCGACGTCGGCGATCGAGCCGTCGGCAAGCACGATGCCGCCGTGCGAGGTGCCCGACTGCACCGAGATCTTGCTCAGTCCGACCATGCCCGGAGCCTGCTTCGCGAGCTCGCGATTGTAGCCCTGCATGAAGGCGTTGAGCTCCTCGGGCGTCGAGTTCTCCGTGCCGACCTCGCCGATCTCGCCGCCGAGCGAGATGGTGACCCCCTGGGGCTCGAGCTCGCGCACGGCGCGCGTGAGTTCGACGGCGCGCGTGTAGTTGACGCGCTGCTGCTCGTCCAGGTTCGGCTTGGAGAGGTCCACGAGCGTGGACGTGTCGATGTCGATGTTGTAGAACCCGGCCGCGACGGCCTCGCGCGCGAGCGCCTTGACCGCGCCCACCTCGGTTTCCGGATCGACCGCGAACTTCTTGTGGTTGACCTGGAAGTGGTCGCCCTGGATGAAGACCGGGCCGCGGAACCCCTCGCGCAGCGCGGCCGCGAGCATCACCGCCACGTACTCGGCCGGGCGCTGCTCGGTGTAGGCGATCTCGGAGCGGGCGATCTCGAGGAGGAAGGCACCAGCGTCGAGCTTCTTGGCCACGCGGAAGATGGCGCGCGCGGTGTCGTAGCTCATCGCGCGCACGTTGATGGCGGGGACCGTGAAGCCGTGGCACTGCCCCTTGCCGCGCGCCATGTAGAGGTCGTGGATCGAGGCGGCGCGCACGCCCACGCGCTGGCCCAGCTCCCAGATCATCCACCGCGCCTGCTCGCGGGCCGCGCCGTCACCGAAGACGGCGACGCGCACGAGCGTGTCCATCGCCGGGGAGGCGAGGGCGGCCTCGTTCATGACGTGGAGCTGGCCGTCCTTGTGGACGACCGCGCTGCCGAAGAGGCCGGGGTCGATGGCGGGGGTGGCGGACATGCGTGGATCCGGATGAGGCCCGACACGGGGGGCGCGCCGCGCGCTCCACCAGCCGCCGCGCCGCCGCGGCGCTGCTCCTGACCCTGGCCGCCGCCTGCGCGTCCGGTCCCGGCGGCGGTCCCGACGACCGGCCCGGTGGCGGACCGGGCGGACGGGGCGGCCGAGGGGGCGGCCCGATGGGCGCGGGCGGTGCGTACGGGATGATGGCCAACGAGGAAATCCCGCGCGACGCCGCGACGCTCGCCCTCCGCTTCCGGAACGAACTGTCGCTCTCCGACAGCCAGGTGACGGCCTTCACGCGCATCCGCGCCAGGCTCGACACGGCCACGGCGCCGCTGCGGCGGCAGATGGACTCGCTCTATGTCGATCCGCGCATGGCCAACAGCACGTCGCCCGACGAGCGGAGCGCCGCGGCGCTCAAGGCGCGGGCGCGGGCCGGCGTGGTGCGGCAGATCAAGGAGCAGGTGCAGGACGTGCGCGCCACCGTGATGCTCGCCCTGTCCGACCGGCAGCGGCAGCAGATGCAGGTCATCGAGGACGCGATGAAGGAGGACGCGCGTCCGATGGTGGGACCGGGCGGCATGGGGGGCATGGGCGGGCGCCGAGGCGGCATGGGACGCCCGCCGGAGTAGTCCGGCAGGCCGGAGTTCTTGTCCGCGCGTCCGGCCGTGCGGGCGGCGGTTCCCGGGCGGTGCGGCGGACGGTAGCGTAGGGGGGCGACGATTCCGTCGTCCCCCGTATCGTTTTCCGGAGAACCACCCATGCTCCGCCCGCGCGTCCACCGCCGGCTTCCATCGCTTCCGTCCGCGCTCGCCCTGGCGCTCGCCGCGGCGGCCCCGACCGCCGTCCGCGCCCAGATGAGCGACACGGCCAGGTTCCGCGTCGAGGTCGAGAAGCGCGCCGCGACGGTGCTGCCCAAGGTGGTTGCCTGGCGCCGCGACATCCACGAGCACCCGGAGCTCTCCTACCAGGAAGTCCGCACGGCCAAGCTCGTGGCCGATCACCTCCGCGCGCTCGGGATCGAGGTGCGCGACCACGTCGGGGGCAACGGCGTCGTCGGCGTGCTGCGCGGTGGCAAGCCGGGCGGCGTGGTGGCGCTCCGCGCCGACATGGACGCGCTCCCGGTGACGGAGCAGGTCAACGTGCCGTTCAAGAGCACGGTGCGCACGACGTACAACGGGCAGGACGTGGGCGTCATGCACGCCTGCGGGCACGACAGATGGTCGAGGCGGGCGCGGTGAGCAACCCCAGGCCGGACGCGGTGTTCATGCTGCACACCACCGTGCGCCCCGTGGGATCGCTCTACTACACGCCGGGCCCGTCGCTCGCGGGCGCCGACAACTGGCGCATCGTCGTGCATGGCAAGCAGACCGGCGGCTCGAATCCGTGGGGCGGCAAGGATCCGCTCGTCGTCGGCGCGCAGATTCTCCTCGCGCTGCAGACGATCGTGAGCCGGCAGGTCGACTTGACCACCGCCCCCGCGGTGCTCAGCGTCGGCGCCTTCAACGGCGGCGTGCGCGAGAACATCATCCCCGACTCGGCCGTGATGATCGGCACGCTGCGCACCTTCAACGAGGAGATGCGGAAGGACATCCACGCGCGGATGAAGCAGACAGCCGAGGGGATCGCGGCGAGCGCGGGGCTGACGGCCGACGTGAAGGTGATCATCGGCTACCCGATCACGGTGAGCGATCCGGCGCTCGTGTCGCGCATGACGCCGTCGCTGCAGCGTGCCGCGGGTCCCGCCAACGCGCAGCAGATCCCGTGGATCATGGCCGGCGAGGATTTCTCGCGGTTCGCGACCGCGGTCAATGCGCCGGCCATGTTCGTGTCGTTCGGCACGACACCGCGCGACCAGGACTGGCACACGGCCGGCCCCAATCACTCGACGACGTTCAACCCGAGCGAGGAATCGCTGCCGATCGGCGTGCGCGCGTACGCGCTGCTGGCCACGGACTTCCTCGTCAACAATCCGAAGAAGGCGGTGACCCCATGAGCGGGACGCGCACGGAGCCAGCGGCCACGCCACGCGGCCACGGGAACGTTTCCCCGTCGATGCCCGCACTCGCGCCGCTCACCGATCCCGCCACCGGCGCGCTGCTCGCCGACGCGGCGACGCGTGCGACACGCTTCCTCGCCGGTCTCGGCGAGCGGCCGGCGCGGCCCGACGCGGCCGCCACGGCCGCGCTCGCCGAGTTGGAC
>JACQES010000313.1 GCA_016200495.1 Gemmatimonadota bacterium | reverse complement strand
TCCGCGCGCAGCCGTTCGAGCTGCGCGGGGTGCTGCAGCAGGTTGAGCGTGCCCGCGCCGATCAGGAAGGTGGTGGACCAGTAGCCCGCGATGGACAGCGTCACGGCGTTCGTCTGGACTTCGTCCACCGACAATCCCTTGGGCGCCGTCGTGCCCCGCGTCCGCATCAGGTCGAACATCGCGTTCGGGTCGTGCATCGGGCAGCGCGCGAGCGCCTGATAGTACGCGTTGAGCGCCATGCTGCACGTGAGGCCGCCCATCCGCACCGCCATGGGCGCCGTGATGTCGTTGGCGGCGACGATCGCGGCCACCCAATTCTCGATGCCCGCGAAGTCGGCAGCGGGCACGCCGAGCACCTGCTGCAGCACGCCGCTCGGCAGGGGCAGCGCGTAGCTGCTCATGAGGTCGAACTGCCAGCTCGCCTTGGCCGCCACGAGGAGCTGCTGCGCGACGGCCTCCGCGCGCGGCACCGCGGAGGCGATCGCCGTCGCGAACAGGCCATCGAGGATCGGCCGGACCTCGTCGTGCCGCGGGTTGTCGAGCGAGAACACGGACTCCGGCATCGAGGCAAGCACCCCGGCGATGGGCGGCGGCGGTCCCGCCGACGGCACCGGGTTGTTCTTGAGGAACAGGTCGGTCCCGGTGAGAATCCGCACGCAGTCGTCGTAGTTGAAGCACCACCACGTGTTGTAGGGCGTCACCCAGCTCACGGGCCGGTTGGCGCGGAACCACGCGTAGGTGGGATACGGGTTCGCGAGGAACGCCGGATCGTGCGGGTTGAACGTGACGGGGTTGATCGAGACGGTCATGACGGGGAACCGGAGGGCGCCGCGGCCCGCGCGGACGTGGTGATGTGCTCGATGAGCCACCGGGCCTGCGCGGCCGAGATGGTGCAGTGGGGCGCGTTCTCCGTGTTGGGGAGCGCGTCGTCGAACGGGGAGGGGACGGTGCCGTGCGGCGGAACTGGTGCGGTGGGATCGACGTCGAGGTCGAGCGCGCTGACCGTCGGCACGCTGCAGGCGCCGAGGCCAGCCGGGGTGGCCATGCCGCACCTGAGCATGCCCGCGATGACGGCGGCCGTGGCGGTGTAGTCGTTCTGCCCGCCGGGCACCCCCTCCCAGCCCGCGTGGCTCGTCATCGTGACGCGCGCGGGGGCCGCCGGATCGGCGAGCAGCGAGCGTCCTTCGGCGACGGTCACGCTGTCCCCGCTGGCGCCACTCGCGCGAAGCGTGCAACCGATGAAGGGCGAGCCGTCCCACGTGAGCATGGTCGAACCGGGGGTGATCGAGCGCCCGCCCGCGCCGCTGCCGCTCGCGAGCGCGATGCGACGAACCTGTCTCGGATAGCCACCGACGGCGGCAAGCGCCGCGAGCCACTGCGTGCGCAGCGGGTCGAGGCCCACCGTGGCGTCCTCGAGGAACTGCACGAGGAACTGCCGGTTGGCGGGCGTGTCGAGGAGCGTCTCGAAGTCGGCAGCCAACGGCATGGACGAGGCGAAGTAGCGCGCGAACCACTGGATCGCGACCGCCGTGGCGGAGCCGCGGTGCGGCGCATCAATCGAGACGTACAGGTGCGCGTGGTGCGGCAGGCCGTGCGCTTCCATCCACGCCAGCGCGTAGCGGGGAATCAGCCCGCCCATGCTCACGCCGCCGATGGCCGCACGGTGCGTGGTGCGAGACGCGACGGTCGCGAGCACCCCCTGGATGACGCTCGCGTTCTGCGTCATGTCGCACGTGCCGTTGTCGTAGCCGACAAGGATCACGTCGTGACCCGCCGCCTGGAGTCCCGTGATCAGCCCGCCCTGGTTGAACATCTCGTACAGGTAGTCGCAGGCGAAGCCGCCGGGAAAACCCTCGGTGAAGATCACGGGGCGCACGACGTCGGCGTGACCGGGAGCGCGGAAGACCCACGCCGTCCCCGCGTTGCCGCCCGGCATCCCGACGCGCCAGGTGTCGTCGGGCATGGGCGGCGCCGCCGGTCCGCCCAACTGCACCGTGCCGCGCGCCTCGCGCAGCGTCGTGCCCCACCAGCAGCGCACGGCGAAGGTGATCGTGTCGCCCGTCGGGTGCGTGGACGCGAGCACGTCGCCGAACCGCACGTCGCGGAACCCCCGTCCGTCGCCCGCGTCGAAGGCGATGCGCGTGGGGATCGGGTCCCCCGGTGCGATGAACAGGAACCGCTGGTCGAACGACCAGGTGACGAACCGGCTGCGGAAGACCGGATTCGCCTGCGCCCACTGCTCGTGCATCGGCGCGGCGGACATGAACAGCTCGAACGGTTCGATCACCTCCGCGAGCGGCGGCACCGGCTCGCGGAGCGCGCCGCCGGACTGCGCGGCCGCCATCACCTCGGCGGCGAACGTCGCGCGCGGCCGAAATCCGCGATAGTGCGTGAGCGCCACCGGCAGCGGACCATCGCAGCGGAGCGCCGTGGTCATCGCGTTCACGCTCGCCATCGAGGGCACGAGCCCGGGGCTGAGCGCGGCCTGGCGCAGGCCGTACATCGTCCGCGTCCACTCGCTGAGCGAGAGCGGGCTCGCACCGGGAGCACCGTCGGGCATCGGCGACGAGCCCCACCAGGCCAGCAGCCCCCCGGGCACCGTGGACGCCGTGGCCTGCGCCCGCAGCGCCGCGAGCTGCGCGGCGAGGGCGGCGCTGATCACGGCGCCAGCGAGGCGAGGAACCGCAAGCCGCCGATGCCCGGCAGGAAGCAGTACAGCGCTCCGCGCGTCGTGACGAGGCGCGGCAGGTCGCTCACCGACACGGGGTCGCGCGTGTCGTTCGTGCGAATGGTGTACTTGCCCCCCTCGTCCGGCTGCGCGCCGATGATCGGGTCGCGCGTGCCGCGGATCCCCGCCGTGGCGATGTCGAGGTTGGCCCAGGTGCCGACCATGAATTCGTATTGCATCTCGAGGTCGCCGCACACGAAGTAGCCCACGAGTCCGCGCTCGACCGCCGGATCATCGTGGCCATGGCGATACCCGGGGCCGTAGGGCATCGCGCGCCGGATGATCCGGCGGCTGTACGGCTTGCCCATCACGCGTGACCCGCGCGGGTTGAGGCGGCGCACGTGCGACCCGATCGGGCAGCGCAGCCCCTCGCGGTCGTCGTAGTATGCGGGGTGGGCGGCGGTCGGCGCGTAATCGAACGCGTTGATCTGGCCATGGGCGATCGGCGGCGACGGGTGTGCCGACGTGGGCGAGAGCACGAGCGGCGCGCCGCTCCGCCACCGGCCCATCAGCTTGGCGGCGACGAGCTCGGGGTCCATCTGGAACCGCGCCCCGGTGCGATGGATGAACACCTCGAACGCCTCCACGTCCTGCTTGAGCACGCGGAATGCGCCGTAGCTGCCGTTGTCGCCCAGCGCGGGCGGCAAGTCGCCGAGGAAGTTGCCGAGGTACTGGTTCACGTAGTCGCGCCCGAGCAGGAACTCGCCCGGCTCGCACTCGGGCTGCAGGTCGGCGAGCGCCTTGCCCGGCACCCCCTTGATGCGCGGCTGCGCGATGCCGTCGTGGTAGCCGAAGTGCACCTTGCCGTCGGGTAGGGCAACGGCATCGTGATGCGAGAGCTCCGTGAGCGCGTGGCGCTTGAACAGCGCGCGCAGCTCGTTCGAGTACGCCTCGAGCCGTCCCGGATGCGTGTCGTGCACGTACAGCGAGACCAGCAGGTGCACGACCGGGTTCTTCGGTCCGCCGAGTGTCCAGTGGTCGGGCGCGCTCGCGCCCGTGTCGCCGAGCGACGTGACGGTGTCGGCCGGCGCGGTGGGGCCCTGCTGGAAGCGCGGCGGGAAGAGCGCGGCCACCGACGGCGGCACCCCGAGTGCCTGCACGCCGGCGAAGGTGAGCCCGATGTTGAGGCAGTAGGGCGGCTTCACGTCCCACGTCGCCGCGGTCGTCACGCGCATCCCGTCGCCGGGGGCGTCGGGCAGGAGCGCGCGGAGGAAGCGGGCCGCGTTCGCCGGGTCACCCACGGCGAGCGCGAAGTGGCGCGCCTGTCGCGCGGAGTAGCCGCGCACGATGTTCGCCTGCACGTCGGCGAGGTCGATCGCCTCGGGGCGGGTCGCGGGCGCGCCCGGCGCGGGCGCGGAAGTCGTCGGAGTCGTCATCGCCGGCGCGTCGCGGCGCCTGGTCGGGAGTGGGGCGCGCTCAGGAGCCGGCGCGCGCGTTCTGGATGTCGATCACCGTCATGTCGGGATAGGCCGACCAGGGCTGGACCTGCTGCATGTTGTTCGCGTTCACCCAGTTCACGAAGTCGCGCGGGTAGCGCTGCACGGGAAGCCGCGGCGCGTCCTGCACGAAGGCCAGCATCGCGTTGAACGCATCGCCGAGCACGGCCACGAAGTCCATCAGGTACGACTCGAGGTCGCCGTCGTACTCGGTGATCACCATCAGCACCGAGCCATCCTGCGAGGGGAGGAAGCGCGCGAAGTGCACGTAGTGGAGCGACGTCAGCGCGACGTAGATCTGCGGCTTGAGCGCCTGGATGCCGGCCAGCAGCGCCGGCATCTGCGCCGGTGACTTGAGGCGGAGAAACAGGTTGAGTCCCTGCTGGACCTGCTGCTCGAGGGCGAAGCCCTGCTCGGTGGCCGCTGGGGGGGCGGACGGCGCGTGGACGGCGCGGGCGAGGGTCGCCGGGGAGGTGCTGTGCATGGCGCGGGCCGGGGCGGGAAGGGCGGACGACCTCGCGTCGTCCGTTGCGCTAAGTAAGCACGGTGGAAATCTTCCCGCAATCATTTTCGTGACCCCGTTCGCCCCCCGACAACCGGCCGCGTGACCGCCCAGTCGCCCGACTGCTACGTGCCACGCCTCCTGCGCGAGCGGCTCGCCTCGGCGATGCCCTTGGGCGGGCCGGAGGCGCGTGAGGTCGAGGGCGTGGTGCTGCTCTCCGACCTGCAGGGGTTCACCGCGCTCGTCGAGCGGTTCTCGGCCGACGGTCGCGCCGGGCTCGAGGAGCTCACCTGGGCGCTCAACCGCTACTTCGCGGACCTGGTCGACGAGGTCGTCGCGCACGGCGGCGACGTGGTGTCCATCGCGGGCGATGCGTTCCTCTGCGTCTGGACCGCGCCGTCGGCCGAGGCGCTCGGCCAGATGGTGGCGCGCGCCGCCGCCGCGGGCCTCGCGATCCAGGCCGCGCTTCACGAGCGCGACGCGGGACGCGGCATGCGCTTCGCGACGCGCATCGGCATCGGCGCCGGTTCGTTCACGATCGCGACGGTCGGCGGCGACGGAGGGCGCTGGGAGTTGCTCGTGAGCGGCGATGCGCTGCGCGACGCGGTGGCGGCCGAGCATGACGCCGTGGCGGGGCAGGTGGTGCTCAGTGCGGCGGCGCGGACTTCGCTCGGCGTGGACGGTGGCGCGACCGGTGCACGACGCACCACGCCCGCGGCGGGCGTCATCACCGCGCTGTCGTCGGCACCATCCCCCGATCCGCGGCCCGAGCCCGTGGTCGACGACGCGCGCCTGCGCCCGCACGTCCCCGCGGCCGTGGTGGATCGCCTCCGGCTTCCGTCGGCCGAGTGGCTCGCCGAAGCGCGCGCCGTCACCGTGCTGTTCAGCGCCATCCCCTCGCTCACCGACATGATGGGCGACGAGGAGGAACGGCTCGATCGGACGCACGATGCCGTGCGCGACTTCCAGGCCATCGTCCGCCGGCTCGAGGGCACGGTCAAGGTGGACATGGACGACAAGGGGACGATTCTCCTCGCCATCTGGGGCCTGCCTCCCGTCGCCCACGAGGACGACGCCGAACGCGCGCTGCAGGGCGCGTGGGCGCTGCGCGAGGCGATCATCTCGCGCGGCCTCGCGGCGGGGATCGGCGTGGCGACCGGACGCGCGATCTGCGGCGCGTTCGGTTCCGACCGGCGCCGCGACTACATGGTCCGCGGCGACGTCATCAACCTCGCCGCGCGCCTCATGAACGTCGCCCCGGGCGAGGTCACGTGCGACGAGGCCACCGTGCTGGCCACGCGCGGACGCGTGACGGTCGAGCCGCTCGAGGCGGTGCGCGTGAAGGGTCGCGCCGCGCCGGTGCCGGTGGCGCGCCCCGTCGCGCGGCGCGAACGCGTCGAGCTGGCGCACGCCCGGGACGTGCTCGTGGGCCGCACCGAGGAGCGCGCGCGGCTCGGGGCCGCGCTCGAGGCCGTGCGCACCGGTGGCCACGGCGGGCTCATGCTCATCGAGGCCGAGGCGGGGCTCGGCAAGTCCACGCTGGCGCAGGCGCTCGCGCGCGACGCGCTCGGCGCGGGGGTGCGCGTGCTGGCGGCGACCGCGGACGCCATTGATCGCCAGACCCCGTACTTCGCCTGGCGCCCGTTGTTCGCCGAGCTGTTCGGCCTCTCGGCGGAGGGCGACGCCGACGCGATGGCCCGCATCGAGGCGCGCATGCAGGCGCTGCCCGAGCATGCGCGCCTCGCGCCGCTGCTTGCGAGCGTGCTGCCGGTGCGCATGGCCGACAACGCGCTCACCGCCGAAATGACCGGCGACGTGCGCGCCGACAACACGCGCCGGCTGCTCGCCGCCGTGCTGCGCGACGCGCTGGGCGGCAGTCCCGCGCTGCTCCTCGTGGAGGACGCGCACTGGATGGATTCGTCGTCGGCGGCGCTGCTGCTCGACGTCGCACGCGACGTGCGGCCGCTGCTCGTGGTCGCAACGACGCGCACCGCCGACGCCGGCGGCCCCGCGGAGCTCGCGCGCTTGCGTGCGGCCGCCGCACTCGGTGTGGTCACCCTCGGCCCGCTCTCGGACACGGAGACGGACGCGATGGTGGCGCGGCAGCTCGGCGTGGCGGAGGCGCCGCCGGCGCTCATGCAGTACGTGCGCACGCGCACGGGCGGGCATCCGCTCTTCGCGGATGCGCTCGTGCAGGCGATGCAGGCGGCGGGGGCGGTGCGCGTGACCGACGGGCGCTGCGACGTCGGCGACCTCGCCGCGCTCGACATGCCGCGCACCATCGAGGGGGTGATCGTGAGCCGGCTCGACCGGCTCACCCCGCCGCAGCAACTCACGCTCAAGGTCGCGTCGGTGATCGGGCGCTCGTTCCGGCAGCGCACGGTGCGCGACACGCACCCGGCGCCCGACGAGGCGCCCCGCGTGCCGCGTCATCTCATCGAACTCGCCACGCTCGACCTCACGGTGCCCGAGGCGCCCGAACCCGACCCGGGCTACCTCTTCAAGCACGTCACGACGCGCGACGTCACCTACGAGCTGATGCCGCGCGCACAGCGGCAGCCGCTGCATCGCGCCGTCGCCGGCTGGCTCGAGCGCGAGCACGCGGCCGACCTCGCACCCCTCGCCGCGGTGCTGGCCTGGCACTGGCGCGAGGCGGAGGACGCGCCGCGCGCCGCGCACTACCTCGAGCTCGCCGGCGAGCAGGCGCTGCGCGGCGGCGCGTTCGCCGAGGCCGCCGTGTTCTTCGCCGATGCGCTGGCCCTCGGCGACCGCATTGGCGCCGTGGCCGACGACGAGCGCCGCGCGCGCTGGCATAAGGGGCTGGGCACGGCGCGCTACTTCCTCGGCGACCTCGACGAGAGCCGCCGGCAGCTCGAGCGGGCCGTCGCGACGCTCGACCGCCCCGTTCCCGGGCCCGGCGCGATGAGCCTGTTCGCGCTCCTGCGCGCCGCGCTTCGCCAGGCGGTGAATCGCCTCGCGCCCGCGGTCGCGCTCGGCCGGCAGTCCCACCACAAGGCGCGACTCGACGACGCCACGGACTGCTATCGCGCCCTGGGCCAGATCTACTTCCTGCAGGGGGAGCCGGCGCCCCGCCTGGCGTACCTCACCGTGCGCGGCGTCAACGTGGGCGAATCGGCGGGACCGTCGCCGGCGCTCGCGCGAGTGCTCGCGAACATGGGGACGCTCACGAGCCTCCTCGGTTTCAAGCCGTGGTCGGACTGGTACGGGGCGCGCGCGGCCGCGATGGCGGAGCGGGAAGGGCAGTACGCGGCTGGGGCGTATGTCTGGCACATCGGCGCGATCCGCGAGGCGACCAACGGCCGGTTCGACGCCGCGCTCGCCGCCAACGCCACGGCGCTCGACCTGATCGGCCAGCTCGGCGACTTCAACCTCGAGCTCGAGGCGTGGAGCGTGCGCGCCATGGTGTGTGCACATGCCGGCTGGGTCGTGGAGTGCGAGCTCGCGGCCGCGCAGTGCATC
>JACQES010000312.1 GCA_016200495.1 Gemmatimonadota bacterium | reverse complement strand
GGGCGCTGCACGAGCGCGCGTACCGGCCCGGACTCATCGTCGTGGCCGCGGCGGGCAACGTGGAGCACGAGCGGCTGCTCGAGGCGCTCGAGAAGGCCGGCTGGCTGTCGCAGCCATCGGCGGGCGCGGTGGTGCCCGCCACGCCACCGCTGCCGCCGGCGCTGCCGGTGACCACGGTCGTGCGCGAGCGCGAGGGATCGCAGGTGCACCTCGTGATGGGCTCGCGCGCCATCACCAATGCCGACCCGCGTCGCCAGGCGTTCGGCCTCGTGAGCATGATGCTGGGCGACGGCATGAGCTCGCGGCTCTTCCAGCGCGTGCGCGAGGACCTCGGCCTCGCCTACTCGGTGCACACCTTCACCGAGCTGTACCTCGGCGCCGGCGTGCACGGCGTGTACCTCGGGTCCGGGCCGGACACCTGCGCCGACGCGGAGCGCGTGGTGCGCGAGGAACTCGCCCGCCTCGCCGTCGAGGGGCTCTCCGAGGCCGACCTCGCCCTCGCCAAGCGGCAGCTCAAGGGCCAGGTGACGCTGTCCATGGAGGGGGTGTCGAGCCGCATGTACCGGGCCGCCGCCTCGGAGCTGTACGGCCGCCCCTGGCGCGACCTCGACGGCGTGCTCGCCGACATCGAGGCCGTGACGGTGGCGGAGACGCGCTCGGTGTGCGAGGATTTCTTTCCGCCGGAGCGGCAGACCACCGTCCGCCTCGGCCCCACGGCGTGACCCCACGCGGCGCGGCGCGCCGCGGCAGACCATAACCGACGAGTGAGCTGACGATGCTGATCGGCGTCCCGAAGGAAATCAAGACGAACGAGAACCGCGTGGCCCTCGTCCCGGCCGGGGCCGAGGCGCTGATCGCGGCCGGCCACCAGGTGCTGGTCGAGACCACGGGCGGCGAGGGGAGCGGCTTCTCCGACGCGCAGTACACGGCCGTCGGGGCGCAGATCGCGCCCGACGCCGCCGCGGTCTGGAAGGCGGCCGACATGATCATGAAGGTGAAGGAGCCGATCGAGCGCGAGTGGCCGCACATGCGGCGCGGCCAGGTGCTCTTCACCTACTTCCACTTCGCCGCCGACGAGAAGCTCACCAGGGCGCACCTCGCCAGCGGCGCCACCTGCATCGCGTACGAGACGGTCGAGCTGCCGAGCCGCGAGCTGCCGCTGCTGACGCCGATGTCGGAAGTGGCCGGCCGCATGGCGGTGCAGGAGGGCGCCAAGTACCTCGAGAAGCTCTTCGGCGGGCGCGGCGTGCTGCTGGGCGGCGTCCCGGGCGTGGCACCGGCCAAGGTCGTGATCCTGGGCGGCGGCATCGTCGGCATCAACGCGGCCAAGATCGCCGCCGGCATGGGCGCCAAGGTCACCGTGCTCGACGTCTCGCTCGAGCGGCTCCGCTACCTGAGCGACGTGATGCCGGCCAACGTGACGCTCATCTACTCGAACCACCAGAACGTGCTCGAGCAGATCAGCACGGCCGACCTCGTGATCGGCGGCGTACTGATCCCGGGCGCCAAGGCGCCCAAGCTCATCAAGCGCGAGGACCTCAAGGTCATGCGCCCGGGTTCGGTGATCGTGGACGTGGCCGTGGACCAGGGCGGCTGCGTGGAGACGATCAAGCCGACGACGCACGAGAACCCGACGTACGTCGTGGACGGCGTGATCCACTACGGCGTGGCGAACATGCCGGGTGGCGTGCCGCGCACGAGCACGCTCGCGCTCACCAACGCGACGCTGCGCTACGCGCTCGAGCTGGCCAACAAGGGGTGGAAGAAGGCGCTCAACGAGAACGCCGCCCTCAAGAAGGGGCTCAACATGACCGACGGGCACGTGACGTATCCGGCGGTGGCCGAGGCGTTCGGCATGCCGCTCAAGGATCCCGGACAGTTCCTGGCGTGAGCGACGGCTTCAGCACGACGATCGGCGGCGGCGGCGAGATGCCTTCCGCCGCCGTTTTCGTCTCGCGGTACACGAAGACTTTTCACGCGACCCTCCCGTGACCGACCCCGTCCGCATCCAGCGCCTCCCGCACAACCCCGACCTGCCGCTGCCAACGCGCGCGACGGCCCACGCCGCCGGCTACGACGTGTGCTCGGCCGAGCCCGACTTCGTGCTCGCGCCCGGCGAGCGCCGCGCCGTGGCGACGGGACTGGCGTTCGAACTGCCCGAGGGGATGGAGATGCAGGTGCGCCCGCGCTCGGGGCTCGCCCTCAAGCACGGCATCACGCTGCCCAATGCGCCGGGGACGATTGACCCCGACTACCGCGGCGAACTCAAGGTCATCATGCAGAACGGGGGCGCCGAGCCGGTGACGTTCAAGCGCGGCGAGCGGATCGCGCAGCTGGTGTTCGCGCGCTTCGAGGCGCCGACGATCGTCGAAGCGAGCGCCCTCGGAGAAACGGCGCGCGGGGCGGGGGGATTCGGCAGCACGGGGCGGTAGAACCCCGTCACGGTTTCCCGGCTTGTTTTCGACCGGACGTTTGCCGACACTAGGAGGGACGGGTTGATCCGTCTCTTGGGGTGTAGGTCAACTGGCAGACCGTCCGGCTGTTAACCGGAAAGTTGGTGGTTCGAGTCCACCCGCCCCAGTCGCTGGTCAAGCGCCCGCTCCGGAGCTCCGGGGCGGGCGTCGTGCGTTGGGCCGCCCTTGCCACGGCACGCGCTTCCGGCGAGCGTGCGCCGCATGCGACGCCCCCTGATCCCGCTCGCCCTTGCGACGCTCGTCGTCGTGGCCGCGTGCGACCGCCGCCCGTCGGACGCCGCCTTCCGGACCGAGCTGCTCGCCCGCGTGCAGGCCGATCAGGGGATCCGCGAACGATTCGCCGAGGAGATCCGGCGTGCGGGCCAGGCGTCCGACTCCACGGCCCGTCGGATGCTCGCCGTGGACTCCGCCAACACCCGCTGGCTCAAGCCCATCGTGCTGCGCTGGGGCTTTCCGACGCGGGCGCAGGTGGGGAAGGAGGGGGTCGAAGCCGCCTTCCTGCTGGTACAGCATGCCGACCACGACCCGGCGTTCCAGGAGGCGGTGCTCCCGATGCTGGAGCAGGCCTACGCGGTGCGCGACGTGCCCGGTCAGGACGTCGCCATGCTCACGGATCGGGTGCTCAAGGCGCGGGGCAAGAAGCAGCGCTTCGGGACGCAGATGACGGTGCAGGGAGGTCGCGTCCTTCTCGATCCGGTGGAGGACTCGGCCAACCTCGAGGCCCGCCGCGCCCGGCTGCACATGGTGCCGATGTCCCAGTACCTGCACACCGCGGACTCGGTGTTCGGCGCGCCAACCAAGGCTCGGGCGCCGACCCCCTGACCCGGCCATTCCGCCCGGACTCGCGGGGTGCGTTTCCCCGCCGACCGCGTGACGGACGACACAGCGGTGAGTCTTCTAGGTTGTGGAACGGCAATGGCTTGTATCCGCTCCCACGCGCCCGTTAGGTTCCAAGTCCGCCACCCCCGTCCGACCGGATTGTCCCCACCGCGTGTGCCTCACATTCGTGGGGACATGCTTTCCCCCCCGTGATGCGCTGGCCGTTCTTCAACGCGGGCTCGCTCTTTCCCGCCAACGCGATCGCCGTCGATCTCGGCACCGCGAACACGCTCGTCTACGTGAAGGGCGAAGGCATCGTGCTCAACGAGCCTTCGGTCGTCGCGCTCGATCGCGAGACGAAGAAGATCAAGGGCGTGGGCCTCGAGGCGAAGCGCATGCTCGGTCGCACGCCCGAAGGCGTGATCGCGGTGCGCCCGATGAAGGACGGCGTCATCGCCGACTTCGACGTGACCGAGAAGATGCTGCGGTATTTCCTCACGCTCATCATCGAGAATCACGTCTTCAAGGTGAAGCCGCGCGTGATCGTGTGCGTGCCGTCGGGCATCACCGAGGTGGAGAAGCGCGCCGTGCGCGACTCGGCGCTCGGCGCCGGCGCGAAGGAAGTGTTCATGGTGGCGGAGCCGATGGCGGCCGCGATCGGCGTGGGGCTCCCAGTCGAGACGCCGACGGGCAACATGGTCATCGACATCGGCGGCGGCACCTCCGAGGTGGCGGTGATCTCGCTCAACGGCATCGTCTACGCCGAATCGGTCCGCATCGGCGGCGACAAGTTCGACGAGGCCATCGTTT
>JACQES010000310.1 GCA_016200495.1 Gemmatimonadota bacterium | reverse complement strand
AGCGTCGAGCCGGACCTGGACGACCCGCCCGACGACCCGATCGCCCGCCGAGATTGTCCAGAGGGTCTCGTGCTCCGTCGCGCTGTTGATGCTTGATGCGACGCCGTCCTCCGTGCCGCCACCGTTCACGTGCCACGTGAGATCATTATCTCCAAATGCAATACGGGTAATGCGTTCGGCCGTAGCTTTCGCATCCCACGCATCGAACGCCGGCGGCTTGGATTCCGTGAAGTGCAGCGGTCGCCGGGCGCCCATGAGAAGCACCCCCACACGCGTCTCCTCCGCGGGCACGCCGCTTCCGGCCCGTGCGAACGCCGACCCGATCTCGAACAGGCGGATGTTGCCCTCGCCGCGATTCAGGTTGTACTCCGCCCGCTTCGCCAGCGTCTCGAGAAGTCCCCGGCGCAGGTGCGGCTCGTCCTCGGCGAGCGGGTTGTCCACACGCACGTGCGAGTCGTCCCCGCCCTTCACGAACGGGAGCGGCTTGCACTCATACAGCCCGGCGCCCACCAGCGCGGAGCGGACGGCCAGGGCCAGCAGGTGTACCGGATCGTCGGGCGCGTTGCCCGGCCGGAAGGGACGCAGTTCGTCGGGCAGCGCATCGAAGCCGCCGAGGCGGGCGACCTCCTCCACGAGGTCCACCTCTCGGAGCACGTCATTGCGCCAGGACGGGACGCGGACGGTGATCCGATCATCCCCGGACGGGGTGACCCCGAACCCGACGGACGCCAGCCGCCGGCCGATCTCGTCCGGCGAGAGCGGCACGCCGATGACCTTCGCGATGCGCGACGGCCGTGCGACCACGTCGGACAGACCGGGCAGCGCGGCGCCCAGGTCGATCGGCACCCCATCCACTCGGCCGCCGGCCACCTTGGTGATCAGCGCCGCCGCGATCGCGAGCAGCTCGGGCAGGCGTGCGCCGTCGATGCCGCGCTCGTAGCGATACGACGCGTCCGTGCTGAGGCCGATGGCGCGACGCGTGCGCCGCAGCCTGCGGGGCTCGAACTGCGCGACCTCGAGCAGGAGGTCGGTGGTGCTCGCCTTCACTTCGGAGTCCTCGCCGCCCATCACGCCGCCGATCGCGATGCCGCGCTCGGCATCCGCGATGAGCGTCATCTCGGCGGTAAGCGTGCGCTCAACCGCATCGAGCGTGCGGATCTTCTCGCCGGCGCGCGCGCGCCTGACCACGACCGTGCGCTGGGCGAGTGCGTTCAGGTCGAACGCGTGCATCGGCTGTCCGAAGCCGTGCAGCATGTAGTTGGTCGCGTCCACCACGTTGTTGATCGAGCGGGCGCCCACTCCTTCGAGGCGCTGGGCGAGCCATGACGGGCTCGGGCCCACGCTGACGCCGCGAATCACGACGGCCATGTACCGCGGGCAGCCCTCGGCGTCGTCGAGCACGACGGTGGCCCCGCCGCTCGCTGCGGCGAGCTTGCCGCCGTGCGCGGGGCTGGGGGCGCCCGTGGCGGGGGAGCCGAGCGCGAGCACGACCGCGATCTCGCGCGGCAGCTCCATCGGGATGCCGGTGAGCGCCGCCAGCTCGCGCGCGACGCCCCGCTGCGAGAGCAGGTCGGGCCGGTTGGCGAGCACGTCGAGTTCGAGGCGCACGTCGCCGAGCTTGAGCACGTCGAGCAGCGGCGTGCCGGTGGGCGCGTCCGTCTCGAGCGGCAGGATGCCGTCGTGATCCTCGCCCAGCCCGAGCTCGCGGGCCGAGCAGAGCATCCCGTTCGAGGTGAAGCCGCGGATCTTCCGCTTCTCGATGAGGAGGCCGGCGGGCATGCGCGTGCCCGTGCGCGCGAACGGGTACTTGGTCCCGACCGTCACGTTGGGCGCGCCGCACACCACCTCGAGCAGCTCGCCCGAGCCGTCGTCCACCTTGTTGAACGAGAGCTTCGTGTCGGGGATCTTCTCCGACGCCACGACCTGCCCCACGACGAAGGGCGCGAGCTCCGCCTTGAGGCGATGCACGCCGTCCACGGTGGCGACGTGACGCGAGAGGAGCTCGGCCACCTGCTCGGCGTCGAGCGCGTGCGGGACGAAGGCCTTGAGCCAGTCGTGCGAGGCGTTCATGCGTGCACCGGCGCGTGGGTGCGGCCAGCCCTGCGGGAAGCGATCATCGGGCGAACTGCTCCAGGAAGCGCACATCCGAGTCGTACAGGATGCGGATGTCGGGAATGCCGTGCCGGGACAGCGCGAGGCGGCCCGGGCCCATGCCGAAGGCCCAGCCCGTGTAACGCTCGGCGTCCACGCCCGCCGACTCGAGCACGGCGGGATGGACCATGCCGCAGCCGAGGATCTCGACCCAGCGAAGCCCCTTGCCGTCGCCCAGGTCCACCTCGACGTCCATCTGCGCCGACGGCTCGGTGAACGGGAAGTACGACGGTCCGAAGCGCGTGCGGCGCGTGCCACCGAAGAAGCGGCGCGCGAACTCGGCCAGCGTCGCCTTCAAGTCCACGAACGAGATCCCCTCGTCCACCGCGAGTCCCTCGAGCTGGTGGAAGGCGGGGGCATGGGTGGAATCGAAGAAGTCGCGTCGGTACACCATGCCCGGGGCGAGCACGCGCACGGGCGGGGTGAAGCGCTGCAGCGTGCGCACCTGCACCGGTGAGGTGTGCGTGCGGAGCAACGCGCCCTCGCCCAGGTAGAGCGTGTCGTGCGCGTCCATCGCGGGATGGTCCGCGGGGAAGTTCAGCGCGCCGAAGTTGTACCAGTCGTGCTCGGCCTCGGGGCCCAGCTGCGTCGTGAAGCCGAGCTCGCGGAAGATCGCGATGATCTCGTCCACCACGGCGGAGACGGGGTGCACGGCGCCCTTCCAGGCATGGCGCGCGGGCATGGAGAGGTCGAGCGCGGGGGCGCCCGCCTTCGCGTGGGCCGCGAGCGCGCTCGTGCGCGCGTCCAGCGCGGCCTCGATCGCCTGCTTGGCGCGATTGGCGGCGGCCCCGGCCTCCCGGCGCGCGTCGCCGGGCAGGGCGCCCAGCTGCGCCATCAGGTCGGTGAGCCGGCCCTGCTTCCGGCCGACGAGCGCCGTGCGCGCGGCCTGCAGCGCGT
>JACQES010000309.1 GCA_016200495.1 Gemmatimonadota bacterium | reverse complement strand
CCTTGAGCACCTCGAGCACCCCCCCGCCGGTGACGACCGTGTTCTCCCGGTGCGGGAGCGCGCGCATGATGGCGACGACGAGCTCGCCCGGGGTGCGCGTGGCGGCGTCGGCGATGGCGAGGGATTCGGCCAGGGCGACCAGGTCCGCCATGGGGAGCTGCTTGATGTGGGCGAGATCCACGAGTGTGCTGGGAGCGCGCGGGGGCAGGCGATCGCCGCGAGGAGGGCGGGCTGCGGGCGCGGGTGATGCGAGGGGGAAGGGGCGAACGCCCGGCAGGGCGACGAGGGGCTCCCGCGTCGGACAAGGGAGGACAGGGCGTCTCCCGGTGTGGAACCAAGGGGGAGACGGATGCGCGAGGCGGGATTCGAACCCACGACCTTCGGCTCCGGAGGCCGACGCTCTATCCAGCTGAGCTACTCGCGCGCAGTGGTGCGTGTGAACCCCGGAACCTAGGCCACCGGCGGACGGGCGACAAGCGGCGCAGGGCGGGGAATCACGGCGTTTCGAGGGGCCGTGCGGCGGCATGCATCGTCGTTCGAACCTCGCGCGCGCTTCGGGTGTCGCATCCCGGCACATCCCGCCGTGCATCACGCGCCCGCTCCCCTCAACCCCGACCCCATGCGCCTTCTTCGTCCGGTCCTCCTGCTCGTCCTGGCCGCCGCCACCGTGGCGCGCGCCCAGCACGGCGACATGCCGATGGCGGCCGGCCCCGTCACCACCGAGCAGCTGCGCGCCGACCTCGCGACCTTCCGCACCGAGTTCCTCGATCGCGACAAGTCGTTCGCGCCCGATGCGCGCGCCGAGGCCGAGAGGCGCCTGGCCGCGCTCGAAGGGGCGCTCGGCAAGGTCTCGTTCGCCAAGGTGGAACTCGAACTCGCGCAGGTCGCCGCGCTCGCCGACAACGGGCACACGCACGCGGTGGCGGGCGGCATCGCGATGCGCCACAACCGCGTGCCGATGCGGCTCACGCCGTTCGGCGACGACCAACGGGTGCTGCGCGCGCGCGGCGCGGCGCTGCCGTTGCTGGGCGGCCGGCTGGTGAGCATCGACGGGCACCCGATCGAGGCGCTGCGCGCGGCGGCACGCACGCTGGCGGGTGGCACCGCGGCGTGGCGCGACCGGTTCGCGAACGTGCTGCTCGAGAGCCCGGAGCTGCTGCACGAGCTCGGGCTCGCCGACCAGCCCGACGCGGCGCGCTACGCCGTGCAGCTCGCCGACGGCCGTCGGGTCGAGGCGCGGCTCGCGGGCGAGACCAACCACGCGGGGAGCCCAGCGGCGCCCACGAGCCGGTGGCTCTCGCCCGAGCGCCTCGCGCAGGAGGACACCGCGTGGCGCGCGGCGCTGGCCGAGGCCCAGGCGCCGTGGGCGCTGCAGCAGCCGGCGACCTTCTTCCGCTGGCGCGAGGCGCCCGAGGTGCGCGGCGTGGTGCTGCAGCTGCGCGCGACGGTGGACGTGAACGGCCAGTCGCTGAAGGACGCGCTCGCGGCGATGACCGACCTGCTCAAGCGCACCACCCCCACCAACATCGTGCTCGACATGCGCACCAACGGCGGCGGGGACCTGACCAGGGCCCGCGAGTTCATGCGCAGCCTGCCGGGACTCGCCACGGGGACGGTGTACGTGCTCACCAGTCCGTGGACCTTCTCGGCGGCGATCTCGAGCGTGGGCTACCTCAAGCAGGCCGCGCCCGAGAAGGTGGTGATCGTGGGCGAGCCGGTGGGCGACCGGCTGATGTTCTGGGCCGAGGGACGCGGCGCGACGCTCCCCAACTCGAAGATGGCCTTCGGCCTCGCGACGCAGCGGCACGACTACCAGACCGGGTGCAAGGGCTACAAGGACTGCCACGGCAACGTGGTGTTCTTCCCGATCGCGGTGCCGACGCTGGAGCCGGCGATCGCGGCGCCGTGGACGTACGAGGCGTACGCGGCGGGGCGCGATCCGGCGATGGACGCGGTGGTGAAGGCGGTGGGCGCGCGGTAGGCCGCGCGCTCACCCGCCGAGCGTGCGGGTCCAGTACCGCGCGATGCCGTGGAAGCTCGCGCGGAAGTCGGAGAAGGCGGCGACGACGCTGATGGCGTCGGGGTCGGCGCGGCCGGTCATCGCGTCGCGCACGTGCGCGGCGAACCGGTTGGCGCGCGCGGCGTCATCGAGCGGTTCGTTCATGAGGGCGCGCGCGGTGGCCGTCCAGTCGAGGAGGCCGGCGCGGAGGTCGGCCAGGTGGCGCGCGGGGTCGTCGCTGAACCCGTAGTGCGTCGAGAAGAGGCGGCGCGGCGCCCACGCGGCGATGGCATCGAGGCTCGCGAGCCAGGCCTCGAGGTCGAAGTCGGGCGGCGGGCAGACGGGCAGCGTCACGCGCGCGACGGGGAGGTGGATGCCGCCCGTGTCGCCGACGTACGCGGTGCCCTCGGCCGGCTCGAAGTACGACACGTGATGCACGGCGTGGCCCGGCGTGTAGCGCACGTCGAACTGCCGCGCGCCGAAGCGGAGCGACTCGCCGCCCGCGAGCGCGTGGATCCGTTCCGCGGGCACGGGCAGGATGCGGCCCCAGAGTGCCTCCATCCGGTCGCCGTAGATGCGCGTGGCGCTCGCGACCAGCTTGGCCGGATCGGCGAGGTGACGCGCGCCGCGCTCGTGCACGTACACGGTGAGCCCGGGATGCTCGTCCACCAGCAGCCCCGTGGCGCCGGCGTGGTCGAAGTGGATGTGCGTGAGGAGGACGGCGTGCAGGTCGCGCACGGCCAGGCCGAGGGTCGCGAGTTCGGCGCGCAGCGTCTCCAGCGTGGAGCCCGGACCGGTGTCCACGAGCACGGGCCCCGCCTCGGTGTCGAGGAGCTGGACGGCGACGCTCTCGGTGCGGCCGAGGTGGCGGACGTCGATCGTGGTGTCGGAGCGGGGCACGGGCAGGTGATGGTGCGAGAGGCTGGATGGCGGTGCGTCGACGAGGTCAGCGTTGCCAGGCTCGCGGCCGTAGTCCCAAGTTAGGCACGTTGCCGTCCCTTCTCACCCGTCGAGCCATGATGCCCACCCCCCGCCTCCGCACGCGCGCCCCCCGGTGGCGCGCGCTCGCCACGCTCGCCGTCCTGTTCGCGCCGCACGTGCTCGGCGCCCAAGGCAAGCGCCCGCTCGACGCGAACGACCTGATGCGCATCAAGGCGGTCGGCGGCGTGGCGCTCGCACCGAATGGGGCGCGGGTGGTCTACACCGTCACCGGGTGGGAGCACCCGAACGCGCGCGGCGACACGGCGCTGGGCGACCGGCACGAGCGGCGCTCGCACCTCTTCCTGGTGCCCTTTGCCGGCGGCCCGTCGCGGCAGCTCACGTTCGGCGAGCGCGGCGAGACGCAGCCCGCGTGGAGCCCCGACGGCGCGATGATCAGCTTCGTGGCGTCGCGTGGCGCCGGCACGGGCGACGATGCGCCCAAGGCGCAGCTCTGGCTCCTCCCCGCCGACGGCGGCGAGGCGCGGCAGCTGACGACGATGCGCGACGGCGTGGTGGCGTACAGCTGGTCGCCGGACGGCAGGCGGATCGCGGTCGTGTCGCCCGACTCGATCTCGCGCGAGCAGGAGGCGCGGGTGCGCCGCCGCGACGACGCGAAGGTGTTCGAGGGCGACTTCCGGCTCAACCAGCTGTGGGTGGTGGACGTCGAGACCGGCAAGGCGACCAAGGTGACTGCCGGCAACTTCACCGTGCGCGGCGCGCCGTCGTGGTCGCCGGACAACACGCGCCTCGCGTTCGACGCGTCGCCGACGCCGATGATCCGCGACGACCGGCGCGATGCGTACGTCGTCGAGATCGCGTCGCGGAAGCTGGACCCGATCACGACCCATGGGGACGTGGAGAGCACGCCGCAGTTCTCGCCCGACGGGCGCACGCTCGCCTGGACGGAGATCAACGGCGAGTGGAAGCCGCAGAAGGACGGGATCGCGTCGCGCACGCTCAAGAACGCGCACCTCGTGACCTTCGACGTGGCCTCGCGGGTGGCCACCAACCTCGCTCAGGCGACGTTCGACGTGAGCGCGGGGCAGCCGCGCTGGTCGGCGGACGGACAGCACCTGTACTTCACGGCCGAGGATCGCGTGTATCGCAGCGTGTACGACTACGCGCTCGCGAGCAGGGCGTACACGAAGATGACCAAGGACCAGCTCGTGGGCGGGATGTCGGCGAGCGCGACCGGCGCGCAGATGGCGTTCGTGATCGATCGCGACGACCTGCCGGCCGAGGTCTATGTGCAGGACGCCACGACACAGGGGCTCAAGCGGATCACGACCACCAACCCGTGGCTCGCCGATCGCGCGCTCGGCCGGAGCGAGGTCGTGACGTGGAAGTCGAAGGACGGGAAGCAAGTGGAGGGCGTGCTGCTCCTTCCGGTGGGCTACACGGCGGGGCAGAAGGTGCCGCTGCTCGTGAGCGCGCACGGCGGCCCGACGGGAGCGCACACCAACGGCTTCAAGGGCGGGCAGGGGCCCGGCCAGGCGTGGGCGGCGCGCGGCTGGGCCGTGCTCTACCCCAACCCGCGCGGTTCCACGGGCTACGGCGAGGCGTGGATGCGCGCCAACATGGGCGACTGGGGCGGCGGGGACTACCGCGACATCATGACGGGCGTGGACGACCTCATCAAGCGCGGCATCGCCGACTCGACGCGCATGGCGTTCGAGGGGTGGAGCTACGGCGGCTACATGACGTCGTGGGTGGTGTCGCAGACGTCGCGCTTCAAGGCGGCGATGATGGGCGCGGGGCTCACGTCGCTGCTTTCGATGGCCGGCACGACGGACATCCCCGGGTACATCGGGACGTTCTTTGACGGCCAGCCGCAGTACGACGGCTCGCTCGTCAACAAGAACACCAGGTTCTACATGGAGCGCTCGGCGATCAGCTACACCGACAAGGTGACGACGCCGCTCCTGATGCTGCACGGTGGCAGCGACGAGCGGGTGCCGATCGGTCAGCCGATGGAGTTCTTCCGCGCACTCAAGGACCGGGGGAAGACGGTGGAGCTGGTCTTCTATCCGCGCGAGGGGCACGGGTTCCAGGAGTACTACCACCAGCTCGATCGCATGAAGCGCGAGTACGAGTTCATCGCGAAGTACACGCTGGGGCAGCAGGCGACGACGCTGCAGCCGTAGCGCATAGGTCAAATGCCCTATTGCTGGGCTTGGCCTCCCTCCGGACCTTGAGCCATGGCGCGTCACCTGGTGGTGACGCGCGTGGTTTCCCGGTCACGGCGCGACGTGCGGCGCCGATTCGGAGGGGGCGTGAACCATCGGTTCGTCGGGGCGGCCCATAGACGGTTCGCCTCGCTCGCGGCGGCCGGACTCCTGGTGACGCCCGCAGCCCGTGCGCCGCACGCGACGCGATCGCGCGCGGAGTGCGAGGCGGCGGCCGGGATCTGGGTCGTGTACGGCGGCAAGGCGCAGTACCGGCTCGAGCAGAAGGGCCAGATACCCGCCGGCAACCTCGTGTCGCTGCTCGTGACGCCTGCCGGCGAGCTCGCGCCGGTCGTGACGCTGCGCACGGCCAAGGATCCGACGGCCACCGACGTCGCGGTGGTGAAGGGCGATTGCGGGTGGACGGCACAACTGCCGACGCTCGCGCCGCTCGTGGCCGTCGAGGTGCGGGTGCAGCTGCGGAGCAAGCTGACGAAGGCGGGAAGTGATTCCATTCGGCAGCTGTTCGACCGGATGTTGCAGGCCCAATACAAGGCGTGGGAGGAGGGGCGCCTGCGCCGAGGCTCCCTGGCGCAGTTCGCGCTCGACTCGCGGCGAGAGCTGGGCCAGGCCTTTCCGCCGGCGACGACGCTCCCGCGGTACCAGCTCACGAGCCAGGCGTCGACGCGGCCGGTCGTGGCCGAGTTGAGCGACCTGCTGGCGGATGGCAAGGCACGCAACTCGTTTCTCGGAATCGAGGGGGTGGCGCGCGCACTGCCGGCCCTCAAGGGAGCGCTGGCCTTGGCGATCACAAAGAAGCCCGCCGCGCCCATGCTCGCGAAGCTGCAGGCGGTGGAGCGGGCGCTGTCCGACGCGGGTCCCGTCGACCGACCGGAAGACCGGTCCCACGTCGCGCTCACGCTGATGCAGCTGGATCGGCGACCGATCCCCCTCGAGGCCGACGTCCTCGCCGCCCTCAGGAACGCCGTCGCGGGCACGCCCGATACGTCCCGGATCGATGCGCTGTCGGCTGACTCGCTGGCACTGCCGAGCGCGGCACTCGCCGACCTGTTCACGCGGGATCTTGCGTCGGTCGAGGAACGCAGCTTCACGCCCACCACCGCCATCGGCGGCGGGATCGTGGACGACCTGGCGCGCTACGGCACGGTGGAATACGTGCAGGGCCAGACGTTCAGCACGTCGGAATCCGTCCGGGGGTTGCTCGCCGTGTCGTTCTATCCAAGCGGACCGGAGCCGAGAACACCGACGCAAGCCGAGGGTGCGCCACCGCAGCTCGCACTGGCGCTCGGCTATTCCGTGACCGGCGGCGGCAGCGACACGACGCAGTTCTACTACGGCGGCCTGGCGCTCCGCGTGAATCGCGCGCTCGCCGTCCATTTCGGCTGGGTGGCCCCCCGAAGCGGCGGCGGCCTGCGCTGCTGTTTCCTCGGGCTGGCTGGTGACTTGTCCGTCTTGCCCTTCCTCAAGAACATCTTCGTCCTCGGCAGTGGAGGCACGCCATGAGCGTTCGCTTTGATTTCCACCCCAGACACGCGCCGGGGGGAACCCCGCCGGTGGGCGCGCTGTGGGGCGCACTCTTCGGTCCCGCGGGTTCGTACGCGCTCAGCTTCCAGACGCTGCCGGCCCGCCTCGAGGTGGCGAGCGCCACCGTCACCGTGGCCGCGAATGGCACGGTCGCCGTGAAGACGCCGATCACGTCCTGCCCGCAGCCGGACGAGCCCGGGCCGTTCCTTGACCGACTGTGCGTCGTGATCTCGGGCGGCGGCGGGACGTACGAGGACGGTCCCTTCACGGTCTTCATGCAGTGCGCGGCGACGACGGGAAAGGCCGCGGCCGCGCGCGCACCATCCCCGCGACTGAAGCTCGCGCGCCGGGCCGGGAAGCCGGAGGCATCGAAGGAACGCGATGCGAAGCGCACCCGCATGCCGACGAGCCGTCGGGTCGTCAATGTCCGGCGCGACACGGTGGACTTTCGTGACCTGATGTTCGTGCCCACGCTCACCGAAGTCCCGGAGCTTCGCACGGTGGAGGAGTATGCTGCGCTCTACGCGCCCTCGCGAAAGGGGACGGGCAAGTCGGCTCGTGGCGGCGTCGTGCCCATCCTGGACCAGGGCCAGGAAGGCGCCTGCACCGGCTTCGGCCTCGCGGCCGTGGCCAACTTCCTGCTCCATACGCGCCGCGTGTGGCCCGACCCGACGCCCGTGTCGGCGGAGATGTTGTACACCTACGCGCGCCGCTACGACGAATGGCCGGGCGAGGACTACGAAGGCTCGAGCGCCCGCGGGGCGATGAAGGCGTGGCACAAGCACGGCATCGTCTCCGAGGAGCGGTGGCAGCTCGCCAAGAACCGGTCGTCGTCGCTCGACCGCAACGACCTGGACGACGCCCTCAAACGGCCGCTTGGCGCCTACTTCCGCGTCAATCACCGCGACCTCGTGGCCATGCACTGCGCGCTGGCCGAGGTCGGGATCATCTACGTCACGTCGGACGTCACCGCCGCGTGGGACGCGGTGGGTGCCGACGGGCGCATCGCGCCGGGCGCGAAGAGCGTCGGCGGCCACGCCTTCGCCATCGTGGGGTACGACCGCGACGGATTCTGGCTCCAGAACTCGTGGGGCCCATCATGGGGCAAGGGTGGCTTCGCGCACCTTTCCTACGAGGACTGGCTGCAGCTCGGCAACGACGCGTGGGTGGCTCGGCTCGGCGCGCCCGTGTCGCTGGCGGCGGCGGGAGCCGCGCCCGCCGGCCGGGGCGTCGGCGGCGCCGCGAGCCTGAGCCTGTCGCAACTGAACGACCTGCGGCCGCACGTGGTCTCGCTCGACAATCACGGGCGGCTCCGCGAGACGGGCGACATCGGGAACACGAAGGCCGACGTCGAGCGCCTCCTGCGCGAGGACCTGCCGCGCATCACGCAGGCGTGGGGCCAGAAGCGGTTGCTGCTGTACGCGCACGGCGGACTCGTCGGCGAGGACGGCGCGCGTCAGCGCGTCATGGACTATCGCGACCAGATGCTGCCCAAGGAGGTGTATCCGCTGGCGTTCATCTGGCACAGCGACATCTGGAGCACGCTCAAGAACATCATCGAGGATGCCGTGCAGTCGCGCCGGGCGGGCGGCGTGCTGGGCGACACGAAGGATTTCCTCCTCGATCGCCTCGACGACTCGCTCGAGGTGTTCCTGCGGGCGCCGGGCAAGCTGATGTGGGACAACATGAAGGGGAACGCCACCGGTGCCTCGGACCCGTGGAAGAACAGCGCGGCCGGCGGCGGTGCGAGCCTCGTGGCGAACGTGCTCGCGGCAATGCCCGCGAGCAAGCGACCCAAGGTGCACATCGCCTGCCACAGCGCCGGCGCGATCCTGATGGCCGGCATGGTCAAGACGCTGTACAAGCTCGGCGTCCAGATCGAGTCCTGCTCGCTCTGGGCGCCGGCCTGCACCGTCGAGCTGTTCTGGAAGTCGTACGCGCCCGTCATCAACGGCGGCGGCATCCGGCGATTCGCCGTCTACACCCTCACGGACCAGGCCGAGCAGGACGACGACTGCGCGCGGGTCTACAACAAGTCGCTGCTGTACCTCGTCTCCCACGCCTTCGAGGAGGTGGCGCGCATTCCGCTGCTTCGGCCGGACGGCACGCCGCAGTTTCGGTCGGACGGCACGCCGCTCCTCGGCATGCAACGCGGCATCGACGGCGACGTCGAGCTCAAGGGACGGCTGCGGTCCGCCCCGTGCGAGTGGATCCTCGCGCCCGACGCGGGGGTGAACGCACGCAGCCACGCGTCGCACCACGGCGACTTCGACGACGATCCGGCCACGGTGGCCGACACGCTCTCGCGCATCCTCGCCGACGGCGACGTGTCGTCGATGGCCTCCCTGGCGCGCCGGGGCGGCATGGCCGATGCGCTCCGGTTCCGACACACGCGTCAGGGCCTCGCCGACCGGAGGCGGCGCGTGCTCGGGGAATGACCCGGGGTCGCGCGCCAGGGCGCGACGCCGCCGGAACCGTGTCGCCGGGAACGGCACGCTGACACGAGTTGGGGCCCGATCGCCATCACTCGGCGACCGGGCCCCATTGCTGTTCAGGCAGTTCTCGCAGTCCCCCGTGCCTCCGTGCCTCTGTGGTGTGGCTCCTGGGGTCCTCGCCTCAGACCGCGTCGGAGAGCGAAGTGAAGCTGAAGTCCCGGCACCGGATCGGCGGCACGACGATCGCCGGACCCGCGTTGCCGCTCTCCGAAGCGGACACGCGCTCGGGCCGTCCCATCGCCTCGAGGTTGTTGAGCATGAAGATCGGCGACTCGTTGAACCGGAAGTTCTTGACCGCCTTGGTCACCTTGCCGTTCTCGATCAGGAAGGTGCCGTCGCGCGTGAGGCCGGTGAAGAGGATCACGCGCGGGTCCACGGGGCGGATGTACCAGAAGCGCGTCACGAGGATCCCGCGCGTGACCCCCGCGATCAGCTGCTCGAGCGTGTCGGTGCCGCCGCTCATCTTGAGCACGCCGCCGCCGAAGCCGCCGGCGGCGCCGGTGGGTTCCTTGCCCTTGAGCTTGGCCCAGTAGCGGTCGTAGTTGAGGTTCTTGACCACGCCGTTCTCGATCCACGTCACCGGCTTGGTCGGCAGCCCCTCGCCCGTGAAGGGCGCGCCCAGCGTGTCGGGGTCGAACGGATCGGCGGTGAGCGTCACGCGCTCGTCCACCACTTTCTCGCCGATCTTGGTGCCGCCGCCGGCCTTGGTGAAGAACGACCGGCCCTCGTCGGCGTTGCGCGCGCTCACCGCGCCCGCGATCAGCTGCACGAGGTTGCCCACCGCGGTCGGCTCCAGCACCACGGTGTAGCGCCCGGGCTCGACCGCCACGGCGCCGAGCGACCGCTTCGCCTTCTCGATCGCGCGGGCGCCGAGCGCGGCGGCGTCGATCTTGCCGGCGTCGTTGCTGCTCGCGCCGGCCCAGCCGGAGCCCTGGCCGTCGGCGGTGCGCACGGTGGTCGTGAGCGCGATGTCGGTGTCGCGGTTGTACGCGAAGAGCCCCTTGGAGTTCGCGATCGCCTGCGCCGTGACGCGCGTCTCGAGGTAGCCCGTGCTCACGAGCCCCGCGGCACGCGCCTGGTCGGTGATCTTCTGCACCATCGCCGCGCGCGTGGCCGGGTCGAGCGCCGCGGTCGCGTTGGCGTACGAGTTCGAGTCGCGGTACTGCTGCGGCTCGAGCTCGGGCATGAGTTCCGCGTCCTCGGGGCTCAGCCGCGCGAGGCGCTCCGCGTTCTCGACCACCGCCTTGAGGCCGGCGTCGTCGAGGCGGTTGGTGCTCGCGCTGCCGACGCGCTTGCCCACGACCGAGCGGACCGCGACCACGAGGTCGTGGTTGTCGCCCGCGGTGGAGACCTGGTTGACGGCGAAGCGCGTGTTGCCGCGCGCGCTCGACCCGATGATGACGCGCGTCTCGGTGGCCGTGGAGAGCGCGAGCACCTTCTTCGCGAGCGCCTCGGCGTCGGCGCGCGACATGACGCGCGCTTCGTCGAGCATGGAGACGGGGCGGCTCATGCCTGCCTCCCGGTGTTGATGACGTTGATGTTCTTGTGGCGCGTCGGGACGCAGCCGTGGCTCACCGCGTTCGACTGCGCCGGCTGCCCCTTGCCGTCGTTGAAGGCGCCGCCCAGCTGGTACGACTTCTTGCCGCCGAGCATGTCGAGCGCGCCCCAGAACTCGGGGGTGCGCATCTGGTAGGCCACGTCCTTGAGCATGCCGACGATCTTGCCTCCCTTGATCTCGTAGAAGAGCTGGCCGCCGAACTGCGCGTTGTAGCGCTGCTGGTCGATCGAGAAGGAGCCGTCGCCGATGATCGCGATCCCCTTGTCGGTCGCGGCGATGATGTCCTCCCAGCTCGTGTCCTTCTCGCCGGGGAGGAGCGACACGTTCGGCATGCGCTGGAACTGCACGTCGGCCCACGTCTGCGCGTACGAGCAGCCGTGCGAGCGCATCGGGCGCTTCGCCTTCTTGTAGTACCAGTCGAGCCAGAGCGCCTGCTCGCGCGTCGTCTGGTAGTCGACGAAGATGCCGTTCTTGATGATGTCGAACTCGTCGGGCACGACGCCGTCGTCGTCCCACCCGCACGCCGCGAGTGAGCCCGGCTGGTTGCGGTCGCCGCGGATGTTCATGAGCGGCGAGCCGAACTTGAGCGTCCCCAGCACCTTCTCGGGCGGGAAGACGAAGCTCGTGCCGGCGTAGTTGGCCTCGTAGCCCATCGCGCGGTCGAGCTCCGTGGGGTGCGCGACCGACTCGTGGATCGTGAGCCAGAGGTGGCTCGGGTGGAGCACGAGGTCGTAGCGGCCCACCTCGACGGGCTTGGCCGAGAGCTTCTCGACCGCCTGCGCCGCCCACTTGGGCGCGTTGCCCACGAGGTCGGCCTCGGTCACGTGCTCGTAGCCGCGCCCCATCGGCGCGATGTCGTTGCTCTGCCGCGACTGGAAGTCCTTGAAGTCCTTGCTGACTGCCGTGACGTTCATCGACGGCTGCGTGCGGATGATCGTCTGCGCGACGAGCGTCCCCTCGGTGTTGGCGTACGTCTTCTCGTCCTTGAGGAAGAACATGGACGAATTGACGAAGCGCGCCTGCGGCACCTTGAGCGCGGCCTCGTTGGCCGCGAGCAGCAGCGCCACCTTGTCCTCGATCGGGATCGTGAACGGGTCGACCTTGGCGTCGGAGCGCCACGTCCCCTTCTGCCCGCCGGCGGCCGGGGCGAGGGTCACCGGACGCCGGCCGGCCCCCTTGTTGGCCTTGGCCTGCGCGGCGGCCTGCCGCGCCACGCGCGTGACCGCGTCGGCCGACAGCTCGCTCGTGGCGGCGAAGCCCCACGCGCCGTCGACCAGCACGCGCACGCCGATGCCGAAGGTCTCGTTGTCGTTCAGCCCGCCCACGCGCTTCTCGCGCGTGAAGATCGTCTGGGTGCGGGCGAGCGAGATGCGCGCGTCGGCGTACTGCGCGCCCGACGCCTTCGCGGCGTCGAGCGCCTTGGCGAGCAGCTCGTTGACGGCTGGATCTCCCGGCGACGGCGGCACGACGAGGCGCGATGCGCGCTCGGCGGCCTCGGCGCGACGCCCGGCGAGCGCAAGCGCGGCGGCGGCGGCGGAGGTGGTGCGGACGAAATCCCGGCGACTGGTCGACACGGTCTTCCCCGGTTGGGTGGGAGGGGGCGAGTTCCGAGGGGGAAGAAACCTTCCGGCCCCGGACCCGTTCTAACAGACACGACATGATACAACGGTTCCGGCCCGGGAGGCGTTGTCCTGCCGCGCCTCTCCCCCGATCTTGATCTCGTGACCCTCGTGACGCCCCCCGCCACCCAGCCCGAGCGCGAGGCCCTGATCGCCGCCGCCGCGCGCCTCCGCGCCGAGGTCCAGACGCGCATCGTGGGGCAGGGGGCCGTGCTCGACGAACTCCTGCTCGCCATCCTCGCGGGCGGCCACGCGCTGCTGGTCGGCGTCCCCGGGCTCGCCAAGACGCTCATGATCAAGAGCGTGGCCGAGGCGATGCGGCTCGACTTCCGCCGCATCCAGTTCACCCCCGACCTGGTGCCCAGCGACATCACGGGCACCGAGATCATGGAAGAGGACGCCGCCACGGGGCAGCGCCGGTTCCGGTTCGTGCGCGGGCCGATCTTCGCCAACATCGTGCTCGCCGACGAGATCAACCGCACGCCGCCGCGGACGCAGGCCGCGCTGCTCGAAGCGATGCAGGAGCACCGCGTGACCGCCGGCGGCGAGACGATGCGCCTCCCCGAGCCGTTCTTCGTGCTCGCCACGCAGAACCCGATCGAGCAGGAAGGCACCTATCCGCTGCCCGAGGCGCAGCTCGACCGGTTCCTGTTCGACATCCGCATCGATTACCCGGACGAGGACGCCGAAGTCGCGATCCTGCGCGCGACCACGGGCGCCGCGCCCCGGCCGCTCGCGCCGGTGCTCGAGGGCGACGAGGTGCTCGCGCTCCAGCGCCTCGTGCGTGACCTGCCGGCGGCCGAGCCCGCGCTGCGCTACGCGGCGTCGATCGTGCGCGCGACGCGCCCCGACGATCCCAAGGCGCCGCCCGCGGTCAAGCAGTACGCACGCTGGGGCGCGGGCCCGCGCGCGGGGCAGGCGCTCATCCTCGGCGCCAAGGCGCATGCGATGCTCGACGGGCGCCACGCGGTGAGTCCGGACGACATCCGCCGCGTCGCGCTGCCGGTGCTGCGCCACCGCGTCCTCCCCAACTTCGCCGCCGAGGCGGAAGGGATCGGGCCGGAGCGCCTGGTGCGCGACGTGCTCGCGTCGATCGCGCCCCCCGACGGCGGCGTCCGCGTCTAGCGTGGCGGCCGCCGGCTACGGCGCGCTGCTCGACGCCCTGCGCGGCGTGTCGTGGCCGGCCAGGCGGCCGAGCCGCGGCGCGACCTCGGGGACGCACGTGTCGCGGCTGCGCGGCGCGAGCGCGGAGTTCACCGAGTACCGCGCCTACCGCCAGGGTGACGACCCGCGCCGCCTCGACTGGAAGCTGCTCGCGCGCACCGACCGCGCCTTCCTGCGCATCACGAACGAGCGCGCGACGATGCCGACGCTGTTCGTGCTCGACGCGTCGGCGAGCCTCGCCTTCCCGGCCGACACGCAGGGGAAGTGGGCGCAGGCGTGCCGCGTGGTGGTGGGGCTCGCCGCCGTGGCGCACGCCGCCGCCGATCCGGTGGGGATCGTGGTGCCGGGGACGCCTCGACGCGCACTGCCGATGCGCGCGCGTGGCGGCGTGGTGAGCGAGATCGCGCGATTGGTGGACGGCGTGACGCCAGGCGGCGAGGCGCCGCTCGCGCCGGTGGTGCGCGAGGCGGCGCGCGCGGCGCGGCTCGTGCTCGTGACCGACCTGCTGGGCGACGCCCCGGCGCTGCTGCGCGCGGCGCGCGAGCAGTGGACGCGCGGCGTGGACCTGGTGCTCGTCCACGTCGTCGCGCGCGCGGAGCTCGACCCACCGGTGTCGGCGGCGCTGGCGGAAGATCCGGAGCGGCCGGAGGTGCGGCGCGCGCTCGTGGGCGCCACGCGCGACGGCTACCTGCAGGCGTTCGCGGCGTGGCGCGCCGAGCAGGCGCGCACCTGGGCGCTGAGCGGCGCGCGGTACGTGGAAGTGGTGGACGACGAACCGGCCGATCGCGCGGTGCGCCGCGTGGTGGGCGCCGCGCGCGACGAGGGACAGTCGTGAGCGTCCTCGTGCCGTGGCTCCTCGGGGCGGGCGAGCTCGCGGTGGCGGGCATCGTGGCCCTCCACCTGCTCGCGCGCGACGAGCCCGAGCGGTGGCTCCTGCCGACGGCGCGGTTCGTGCCCGAGTCGCGGGAGCGCGCGCCGTCGCGTTCGCTGCGGTTGAGCGATCGCGCGCTGCTCGCGCTGCGAGCGGTGGCGCTCGCGGCGATCGCGCTGGCGGGGGCGGGACCGTGGTGGCGTGGGGCGCGCGTGCCGGTGCGGCGCGTGCTGATCGCGGACCTCTCGCGCGGGTCGGACGATCCGGCGGCTGTGATCGCGGCGGTCATGCGCGTGGCGGCCCAGGGCGATCGGGTGGTGGTGCTGGATACGGTGGCGCGCGTGGTGTCGCTGGAGGCGCTTGGACAGGCGGGCGCCGCGCACCTCCCCCCCGCCCGCCTCAGCGCCGCGCTGCTCCGTGCACGCGAGGAGGCGCGCGCGCTCGCCCGCGACGCCGACTCGGTGGCGCTCGTGCTCGTGTCGCCGCTCGTGGCCGACGAGGCCGACGACGCGCTCGCGGCGGTGCGGGCCACGTGGCCCGGCGGCGTCACGGTCGAGCGCGTGGGCGCGCTCGCGGCGCGCTCCGAGCGCGGTGGGGCACGCGTGGCGCTCCGCGCGGACGCGAGCGATCCGCTGCGTGCCACGTTGGGCTTGGACGGTCGTCTGGGAGGCAACGAGGGCATCGGCGCGGGCCCCACCCCCCCGCGCGTGGTGCGCGACGTCGCCCTCACCGCCGCCGATTCGGCCTTCGCGCGCGCGGGCGGCGTGCTCGTGCACTGGCCCGCCCAGCTGGCCGCGACCGACACCGTGGGCGCGGTGTCGGGGGCGCGCGCCGTGTTCGTCGCGTCGCTGCCGCGCGCGCGGCTCGACCGCTCGGGACGCGCGGTGCTTCGCTGGATCGACGGCACCGCCGCGGCGTACGAGCGCGACCTCGGCGCCGGGTGCGTGCGCGACGTCGCGCTCCCGGTCGTCTCGAACGGCGACGCGGCGCTGCGCGCGAGCTTCCGCGCGGTGGTGGCCGAGCTGCTCGCGCCGTGCGGTGGCTTCGTCGATCGGCGCGCGCTCGACGACTCGACGGTGCGTGCGCTCGCCGGACCCGCGCACGCGGCGGCGTCGGCGGCGCTGCTGGCGCCGAGCGCCGATCCGTGGCTCGTGCGTGCGCTGCTGCTGCTCGCGCTCGCGGCGCTGGGCGCGGAGTGGTGGCTGCGCCGCCGCCAGGAGGCCGCATGAGCGATCACCTCGTGTCGGCGCGCCTCGTGGTGCCCGCGAAGGCTTCGCGCGGAGCCGCATGAGTCCCGTTGACCGCCTCCGCGCCGTGCAGCGCGAGGTCACCCTCGCGGTGCTCGCCGACGCGGTCGTGCGCGCGATGCTGCTGGTCGCGCTCACGTGGGTCGTGGCGGCGCTCACCGACCGGTTGGTCACGCTGCCGCTCGCGCTCAGGCAATGGTTGCCATGGGCGCTGGCGCTCGCAGCGCTGGCCCTCGCACTCTGGCGCGCGCGCCGCGCGCTGCCGCTGCGCGACGCGCGCGCCGCGGCGCTCTGGGTGGAGCGGCAGGCGCCCGAGCTGCGCTACGCCCTCGTGACGCGCCTCGACCCGGCCGGTGCGCCGGTGCGCGACGTGCTCGACCGCGCGATCGCGCGCGTGGCGTTCGAGGGGCCGGCGCGGCGCGCGGCGTGGACACCACTCGTGCGCCCCGGGCTTGCGCT
>JACQES010000324.1 GCA_016200495.1 Gemmatimonadota bacterium | reverse complement strand
GGTAACGGTAGTACGACACGCCCGCGACGCGCTCGATGAGGCCACCGAGCACCACGAACCCCGGATTCGAGTACGCCTGCTGCGTGCCGGCGGCGAACTCGGGCGCGACTCCGGCAAAGAGCGGGACGAAATCGTCGTTCCGGCGGAGCGAGAGCCGTCCGCCGGGTGGACGGCCGAAGATGTCGCCGCCGATGCCCGAGCGATGCGCCAGCAGCTGCTCCACCGTGGCCACGCGCGCGAACGGCGGGTCCGGATAGTCCGGCCAGTACCGCGCGATGGGCGCATCGGCCGCGAGGCGGCCCTCGGCGACCAGCCGGCGCACCGCGATGGCGGTGAACAGCTTGTTCGACGATCCGAGGTTGAATGCCGTTCCGAGGTCGATGGCCGCTCCCGTCTGCCGGTTCGCCACGCCACGCGTGCGCACGAGCAGCGTCCGCGCGCGATGCCGGACGACGACGATCCCCGAGAATGGGCGGAGCGCGTCGAGCGAGTCGAGCGCGGCCTCGACGCGTGCCACGAGGCGCGTCTCGGCCGCGTCGAGCGTCGGGGTGGCCGGTGGCACGGCACCTCGCGTCGCACGACACGCGGCCGCCCCCGCCGCCGCGCAGGAGATGACCAGCCTGCGCAGCGACCGCATGCGCATCACGGCGACATCGGAGCGGGCTGCACGCCGTCGATGAACACGCTGCCGTCCGGCCGGCGTCCGATGTCGTAGGTCAGCCGATAGCGCCGCTGCGAGCCACGGGTGATGGCCTCGATCACCATCGAACGGTCGGAACTGGCGGCGATCCGCTGCACGTCGAGTCCGCCCGTCCGCTCGCGCACGTTGCGCAGGTTGGCCACCGACGTCTCGATCATCGAGGGGTTGGAGGGATCCTCCACGTAGCGGCTCGCGAAGGCGCGATACGCGCTGTCGGTCCCGGCGGACACGGCGCTGATCCAGGCCTTCACCAGCGCGGCGGCAGGGGTGGATGGCCAGGCGGGCGCGGCGCTCGGGGCCTGTGCGCGCGCGGCAGGCGCCGTGCCGTGAAGAAGCATGGTGGCAATCGCGAGGCGGGCAAGGGTGCGGAGCGTCATGGGCGAGGGTCGAGGTGAAGGGGGCGTGCAGCGGGCATGAGACCCGCGCGCTCGCGCGACCGTTGCCCTCGCGTACGCGTGGACCCGCGCGCGACGGGCCCATTCGCCGACGTTCGTCATGCGCAGGATGCGCCCGGTCGTGCGGTGGTCGCGACTCGCGTCAGATTCGCCGCGTCGTGTCCCTGCGCGCCGTCTCGGGCCCGCGGCCGCGATCGCTACGTCGCATTCCGTTCGCCCGTCGTCGCCTCGAGATCCGCGGCCCGCAGTCCGAACCACGCGAGCGCGTCGTTGTACGTGCGGCTCACCCGCAGCTTGGCCCCCGACTGCATGACGAGCACGAAGTCGCCCGAATACCAGGGTTGCACCTCGCGCACCTTCTCGAGGTTGACCACCGTCCCGCGATGGATGCGGGCGAACGGCTGCGCGCGCAGCGTCTGCAGCATCCCCTGGATGGTGCCGCGCAGCCGGTGCGTGCCCGTCGGCGTGACGAGCTTCACATAGTTGCCGTCGGCCTCGACGTACTCGATGTCGGCGTGGCGCACCACCGGCATCCGGTCGCCGTGGCGGACCACGAGCCGGCCATCGCGGGCCTCCCGCGTGCTCATCAGCCGCCGCACGTCGTCCTGCCCCTGCTGCAGCTGCCGCATGAGCGCCTCGATGGGGGCGGGTTCCCCCTGCGCGCGATGCGCCGTCAGGCGCTCGCGCACGCGCGCCATGGTTCGGCCGAAGCGCGCGGCATCGAACGGCTTGAGGAGGTAGTCCACCGCGGCGGCATCGAAGGCGGCGAGGGCGTACTTGTCGTAGGCCGTGGTGAAAACGACCGAGCGCACGCCCTCGTCCCCGATCCGCGCGAGCACCTCGAGCCCGTTCATCGTGGGCAACTCGATGTCGAGGAAGACGAGGTCGGGGCGCTCCTCGCGGATCCGCGTCACGGCCACGCCGCCGTCGCCCGCCTCGCCGACGATGCGGACATCCGGCTGCGTCGCGAGCATGCGGTGCAACCGGCTGCGGGCGGCAGGTTCGTCTTCGACGATGAAGGCGCGGATTTCCATGGCGGGCTCCGGGGTCAGGGGACGAGGGCGACGGAGGGCATCGGGTCGCCCGCGCAGGATGGCAGGAGGATGTCGAACACCATGCGCTGGTCGTGGCACGCGACGGTGAGCGTCGCGCCGTCGGCGCGGTGCTCCGACAGCCGCCGCTGCACGACGTCGAGCGCCGAAGGCGCGGATCGGGGCCGACTCCGCGTCGGGCGACAGGTCCACGTCGGTCTCGGCTGCGGCGCCTTGCGGGTCGTCGAGCACCCGCAACATCGAGAGCGCAAGCGCGACATCGGCCTCGACCGTCGCCTCCGTCTCCGCCTGGTGCTCGAGCAGGAGGCGGAGCAGCGCGGCGAATTCCCCGATCTCGGCGTCGAGGCGCGCGGCATCCTCGCCGGCGACCTCGATGAGGCGGTCGAGCACGTGGAGCAGCAGGGCGGGCTGCAGCTGCCAGCGATAGTCGTCGAGCGCCTCGGTGGCGAGCTGGTGTTGCCGTTCGGCCTCCTTCACCTGCTCGCGTCGCGCGGCGCTGGCGAAGCCCAGCGCGCTCCACAGCCCCGTGATGGCGAGAAAGGCGAGGAAGTCGACGAGTCCGAGGCCAAGGACGGGTGAGGAACCGGGCGCGATCGCGATGACGCCGAGCAGGCGCGCCACCGCCGCGAGGACGAGGACGTGCACCACCGCGACGCCCGTCGCGGCCACCGCGGCGTGGCCGAGCAGCATGGCGGGGCGCTCGGCGAGCCGTCGCGCGTCCTTGAGGAGGGCGGCGAGGAGCGGCACCATGACGAGCGCCGCGATCGTGAAGGCGGCGAGGAGCGGGCCCGTCGGCGCCTCCGCCTGGGCCGCGGGGAGGCCGCTCGTCCACGCCAACTCCATCTGGAACTGGAGCAACGCGACGAGCGCCGCCGTGCCGCCGGCCGCGGACCAGTGCGAGAGATGGTCGAGCAGGAACGGCGCCCGGTGCGCGCGCTCCCCGAGCGGCGTCGCGGGCGCCGCGGTCGCGAGCGGATCCGAGGCGGGCGACGCGGTGCGCGCCGGCAGACTGAGCACCACCTCCGCGCCGCCGCCGGGACGCGGCTGCAGCGCGAGGCTGTGCGCGCCCGGGAAGACGGTCGCCAGCCGTTCCGCCGTCTGCCGGAGTCCCATGCCGCGGGCGCCCGCGCGCGGCGCCTGCGACGACGGGCCCTCGCCGTCGTCCCACACCACGAGGTGCAACGTCGTGTCGTCCGTCGTGGCGGTGATGCCGATGGTCCGGATGCCCGGGCGCGCACCGACGCTGTGGCGGATCGCGTTCTCCACCAGCGGCTGGAGCAGGAGCGCCGGCACCATCATCCGACCGGCGGCGTCCTCGACCTCCTGCACTACGCGCAGGCGCGCCCCGTAGCGCCGGCGCTGGATCGCGAGGTAGGGCGCGAGGAAGGCGAGTTCGTCGCGGAGCGGCACCTCGCGCGCGGCGGTGGAATCGAACGCGCTCGCGAGCAGGTGGCGCAGCGCCTGCAGCACGCGTCGCGCCGTCGCGCCGTCCTCATGCGCCAGCTCGGCGACCAGGTGCAGCGTGTTGAACAGGAAGTGCGGCTGCAACCGCACGGTCAGCGACGCGAGGCGCGCGCGCGCGAGTTCCGCATCGATGCCCAGCAGGTGGCGTCGCCGCTCGAGAAGTCCTTGATACGCGCGCACGGCGTGGGCGAGTCCGCCGATCGACCCATACGTGACGATGGCCGTTCCCGCCGTGGCGGACCACTGCGAGCCGTAGGGGAGCGTCTGGTGCCGGATGATCCAGAACCACGCCAGCGACCAGATGGGCCATCCGCACAGGCTCGCCGCCAACAGCCCGACGTGTCCCGCGAGCGTGCGCGCGACCCCGCGCGTCGTCGCGGTCCCCGTGCGCACGAGCGCGACCGCGAGCAGCGTGACCGGAATCCAGAAGAGATCCTGCGCCGTCGCCATCGCGACGGTGCGCGCGGCGCCGCCCGGAATCGCCGGCATGATCGCCACGCGCAGCAGGCCGTGCAGCACGCCGAACCCGCCCCACCACAGGGACACGACGAGCCAGAGCGGCAGGCGGAGGTCGACGGGCGTCATGGGGGCAAGGTACCCGTGACTGGGACGATCCGCAGTGCCGCGTGATGAGTCGCGACTTGCACGGGATTGCTCGCACGCTCGGCGGGACGACCCGAGGGGCGCCCATGCGCGCGAGCGGCGCGACGCGCGCGCGCAAGGTGCGTTGTTGTTTTCGCGAGGTGCTGCTCGGCGGAACGCGGCGCCGCTGAGCGTCGCTCAGCGGCTGGCCGCTACCGGGACCCGGGCCCGCTTCCGGTCGCGGGCCGGTAGAAGGCGTCGAAGGCGCGCAGCCAGGTCGTTCCACCGTCGCGCGAGAGCTCGATCACCTGCCGCACGCGCCGATCCGGGAGGGGCGTGAGCGTGGTCCGGTTGAGCACGATCCCGGTCGCGCCCTGGAACTCGCCCTGGAAGCGCACCGCCCCGTTGGGCAGCGTGCCGATCCGGCGCTTCTCGATGTAGCCCGACGGTGCGTTCGCCTGCGGCGTGACCCAGACCTGTCGCCACCGGCGATCGCCGAGCGTGTAGTAGAACAGGCTGCGCCCTTCCCAGTTCGCGACGTCGTGCCACGTCTCCATGAACGCGCACCCCTCGGCGATCGGCGCCACCTCGTCCTTGCCGAGGAAGTGCCCGGCGGAATCCTCGACGACCCACGCGCCGACCCAGAAGTCGAAGGGATGGTACGCCGAGTCCGCCGCGCAGCGCGACGGACTCGGCGCCTGGGCGCCGGCGGACGCGGGCCGCAGGCCGCCCAGCACGCAGGCCACGAGGACGAACCGGATGAGCGCCCGCATCCGCGGCCGCATCACGGCTTCGTGCCCTTCTTGACGTACACCGCATCCCACGTCACCTGCCAGGTGGCGCCGTGATCGGACGACTGTTCGGCCATCTGCTTGACGTGTCCCGGCGACATCACGTACCAGGTCCACCGCGACAGGGCGTTGTTCACGTCGTCGGTGAGCAGGACCATCTTGCCGTCGGTGAACGCGCCCGCCATCGCGGGGAACGCGCCGGCGTTGCCCGAGTTGTCGATGTAGAGCTGGTGCCACTTCCGGTCGCGCACGTCGAAGTAGTTGAAGCTGGTGCCGGTGGAGCCGCCGTTGCCGGACCAGTGCTCGACGAGCAGGCAGCCATCCTGCTCGAGCGTGACCAGGTTGTGCCCGGCCTGCTGCCCCTTGGGTCCGAACACGTCCCAGTCGCCCACCCAGAAGTCGAACTGGCGATAGGGCGCCGAGGTGCACGGCTTGAGGGTCGCGACGAAGGACTTCCATCGGGGGGTCGGCAGCAACCGCTCGAACTCGGTCGACCCGACGATGTAGCCGCGAAGCGCGCCGCCGGCGCCGCCATCGGCCACGCGCTGGAGCAGCGGGTACACGCGGTCGTCGTTGTTGCGCGCCGCCTCGACCCGCGCCTGGTTGATGATGTTGATGAACGGGCGATAGCGGATCGACTCCGCCTTCTCGAACGCGGCGCGCGCCTCGTCATGGCGCCCGAGCTGCAGCAGGCTCTCGCCGAGGTTGGTCCAGGCCGGCCCGTTGCCCGGGGACTCCCGGGTCACGGCCTGATAGGCCGCGGCGGCCTCGCTCCACTTCCTGGCGGCGAAGGCGGCATCGGCCGCCGTGGTGGCCTGGGCCGGCAGGGAGAGAGCACACACCGCCGCGAGGGCGAGGCTGGTCGCGGCTCGGCGCGGCCAGTGGGGTCGGACGGTCCATGTCGGGCGCACGCGCACGCACTCCTGCAGAAGGGTTGGGTGGGGTTCGTGGATCGGGGCCCGCGCACACGCTGCCGCGCGTGCGCGGGTGGATCGCGATCAACCGCATGGAGATAACACGAGCGACGCCCGGGGCTCCACGGCGGAGGGCGACGCGCGACGTCCGCGTGACGAGCGGCGCGACCGGCGCGACGGCCACGACGGTCACGACGGCCACGGAGCGGATCGCGGTTGCCGGAGCACCAGGGCCACCACCAGCGCGGCCCGGTGGGCGAGAGGGCGCAGGGCCGAGTCGCATCGAGGTCGTGACGAGTCGCGACTCGCGTCGCGACTCGTCCCCGGGGCGCGTCGCGACCGCCGACACGTGGAGCCTGGCTCGATCGGTTCGTCGGGCAGCGTCTGACTCATCACCGGGAGGTTCGCCGATACCGCTCGCGCGACGGCCGCGCAGGTTGGTGACGTCATGACCCGGAGGATCCGATGAAGCGTGCGTTGCGGTTGCCCCTCGTCGCCGGCTTGGCGCTGCTCGCCGCCGTGCCCCTGCACGCGCAAACAGGCGCCTCACGTCGCTCGACGCGTCAGCTGGCATCGGCGCTTGCCGCGGCACGCCAGGGCCCCGAGGCGTACGTGCTCTCCAAGTTCGCGACCGCTGACGTCGTGCTGCTGGGCGAGTGGCACGGGATTCACGAGAACCTCGCCTTCCTGCAGCGCCTGATCCCGCTGCTGCCGCGCGCGGGCGTGCACGTCATCGCGTGGGAGTTCGCGCGGCGCGTGGACCAGCCCGCGATCGACAGCCTGCTGGGCGCCCCCGCGTGGAACGAGGCGCGGGCGCGCGACATCACGCGCCGGTTCAAGGTGGACTGGGGGTTCCGCGAGTACGTGGACGTCCTGCAGGTGATCTGGCGCGTGAATCGCGACGCGCCGGCCGGTGCCGTGCCGCTCCGCCTGCTCGCGCTCGGCAACGCCCCCCGCTGGGAAGTGCTCGCGCGACCCGAGGACGCCCGCGACCCCGCCCGATGGGCACAGGTCTGGCACGGCGAGACCGAGGCGGACTGGGCGCGCGTCGTGCTCGACAGCGTCGTGCTGCGCGGCGGGAAGATCCTCACGTACACCGGGCTCAATCACGCCTTCACCCACTTCCGCCAACCCGTGCTGGATGGGTCGGCCTTTGCCGGCTTCGAGACGCGGAGGTTCGGCAACGTGCTCTACAACCGTCTCGGCAGTCGCACGTTCATGATCGTCCTGCACGGACCGTGGCCCGACTCCACGGGATACGGCGGGTCGCTGGTGCCTCCGGCGGATGGTGCGATCGAGGCGGCCATCCGGGGAGCCGGACTCGCGAACGTGCCGATCGGGTTCGACATCGTGCGCACGCCGTTCGCCGACGCGACGGGGCGCACCTCGGTCTATTCGCGTGCGCAGCACGCATTCCGCCTCGCCGACCTGGCCGATGGCTACATCTACCTCGCGCCGATGGATCGGCTCACGGGGGTGCAGGCCATCGACGATTTCATCACGGACGAGCTCCTGCCGGAGGCCCGGCGAACGGCCGATGACGTGTCGTTGCGACAGGCGACGCTGGAGCAGTTCCGCGCCGTGATCGCCGAGGGCGCGGACCTGCGCGCCGCGCTCCGCCGGCGCTATCGTCCCGCGATCGATGGCTCCGCCGCCGTGCGCCGCCCGTGACGTCAGGGGCGGCGCGCGGGAACCGGCGCGCGCCCACGAGGGCGCCCACGAGGCGGCGTCCGTTCAGCGCGCCTCCGGATGGCGTTTCGTCTCCGCCACCGCCGCCCGGAGTTCCGCGATCGTCCCGATGCGTCCGTGTCCCCCGGCAATCGTCTGGACGTCGAGATGCAGTCGCTCCACGGTCTCCAGAAACGTGACCGTGCTCGGCTCGGCGGGCCCGTTCGCGCCCCGGTTGCTCACGAGGAACAGGTCGGAGACGAACACCAGCTTCTCGGACGGCACGTACGCGAGCACCATCTCGTCGACGTGCGCGATCGGGCCGATCGCGTGGAGTTCGACGGCGTGATGCGCGTCGGCGAGCACGCGACGTCCGGCGAACACCTCGATCGCGTCCGCGCGCGGCAGGGACGCGCGCGCCTCGGTGGACAGCGGGTGCACGACGCGGACGAGGTCGGCGAAGAAGCCGCGATTCCCCTCCGTCGTGAGGATCGTGGCCCCGTCCGCGACATAGCCCGGGATGCCGCCCGTGTGGTCGACATGGTAGTGCGTCGGGATCACGTACCGGATCGGCTTCGCCGGGGCCACCTCGTGGATCTTCGCGATGATGGCGCGCGAGACCGCCGGGCTGAGCGGCGCCTCCACGACCAGAACGAAGTCGTCGAAGACCACGAACATCGCGCTGTAGAAGAAGATCGTGCCCGTCTCGATGGCATCGACGTAGTACACGTCGCGCCCGAGGCGGGTGAGCGTGATCGGCGACGCGCCCCTCCCGATCAGCGGGCCCTCGACGGCGTCGCGCGGCCGGGCGAACAGCGTGCTGTCGGGGTGTTCGTTCATGGTGATCCGCGCGTATGTCACCGTCGTGAGCGTGGCGTCGCCACGCCTGACGGTCGCGGAGAACGGCACCAGCACGCCGTCCACGGTCCGGTAGTCGTCGAAGATCCGCTCGGTGACGCCCAGTCCGTCGAGCACGGCGTCGGTCAGCGTCTCCGTCTTCGACGGCCGGCCCGTGCGTTGATCGACGTACAGGGTGAGGCGCGTGCCATCGGCGTCGACGAAGTCCACGACTTCCTGCGGCTGGCCCCGCCACACGGCCTGGCCGAGGGAGCGCAGGGACCCGGCGCGGCGAAGGGCGGACTGGAGCAGCAGGTGGGGCAACGTGCGCAGGAGCGATGCGTTCGCGCTCGTGACGCCCGCCTCGTCCATGGGATACACGGCGTTCGCCCGGAGGTCGACGGCGAATCCGGTGCGATCCGTGGTGGTCACGCTCGATCCGCGCGGCGCGCTGCCGCGGAACTCGGTGCGCAGGCGCTGGGTGTAGCGCCGGTGCGCGAAATCGAGGTAGGCGTCCGTCTCGAGCGGACGCTGGTCGTACGGCGCGGCGGGGCTCGCACTCTGCCCGATCTCGGTGATGGACGCGTGGGACACGACGTGCATGTCCTCGATCGACCGCAGGGTGCGCAGTCCGCCAAGGGCGTCGAGGGCGCGCTCGATGACGGCGCGCGCGTGGGCCTGGGACGTGGCCGTGACGGTCTGGGCGTCCACGGCGGGAGCTCCGCCGAAGAGAAGCGCCAGACCAAGGAGCCGCAGGGTATCCGTCACGATCGCTCGAACTCCGGTCAAGAGAGGATGTGGCTTCCGCCACGCTGGTGCCCGAGGGACCGGTCCGCCGAGCGCCCCGGAGCCCGGGGCCGCACCCCACGGACCGTGCGAATCGGCGGGGCCGCGCCACCGTCGACCGGCCTCGAAGTAGCGCTCGTCCGATTGAAGTTGCCCAACCCGGATGACGAAGAACGTTGCGAGGGCGACCTGTCCCGCAGGGCTCCTCGCCGAGGCCTGCCACGGCGTGGTGAATTCCACCGCCACCCTGCACGGCGCATGTGGCCGCCGCGCATCACGCCAGATGCTCGCATGGCGGCATGATACGCTGGCCCGCCCCGCCGACAAGCCGCGCGTGACGGCAGGCCGTGCAGGCGGTGCGAGCCGAAGCCGACAGACGGTGGCACGCGCTGGCGCACGGCGACCGGGGCCGTCTGCGGGGTCGCGATCGGCGGAGCGTGTGTTCCCCGCCGCTGGGCAGGTCGACGGGCGGCCCGCGGTCACGAACGCACCCGTCCGGTGCGAATTCGGTCGCCGCGCGTGCATTTCCGGCCGCGAGGGCACCGCGCCCTCGCCCCGTCCGACGACCGGTTCCGGGCACTCGGCGACCGATGATGGTTCCTCCAGACTGGAACGCCTCGGTCTCGGCCAGTTCCACGTCCACGCGTCGGCCGCCGAGCCCTGGGTGCGTCACGGAGCGGATCGTGGACCGCGCGCGGAAGCCGAGGAACCTGATGCACGCGTCGGCCAGCCGATCACCCGATGCATGAACGCCAGTTGATCGGCCCAGTTCTCCACCTGGTCGGCCGAGGTGGCGCCCGCATTGTGCCCCGCCCCCCACGACACGCGCAGATATGCGGTGGACGCGCAGCCGGGGGTCGCTGCATTGGCGTACTGCAGGGTTGCCGCGAGCTTGTAGGCATGCATCGGCACGGCGGTCTTGTCGAGCTCACCCGGCGAGAGCATGACGGGCGGGTAGCAGGGGCCCGGCTTCACGTTGTGCATGGGTGAATAGCTGATCAACGTGGCGAAGTCGGCCGAGTCCGCGACCGTGCCGTACTCCTCGGTCCAACGGGCACCACCGCTGAAGAGGTGGTAGCGGAGCATGTCGATGACGGGATAGTCGAGGATGGCGCCCGCGAAGAGCCCGGGCCGCTGTTGCACGGCGGCTGCGGCGATGACGCCGCCGGCACTGCCGGAATTCGCGATCAGCTTGCCGCGCGCGACATACCGGTTGTCCTGCAGCCAGGCTGCCGCAGCGAGAAAGTCGTCGATCGACGTCTGCTTGCGGCGACGACGTCCGGCTTCCGCCCACGGACTGCCGTATTCGCCCCCGCCCCGGATGTTCGCCAGCGCCCAGACGCCGCCCTCGCGCATGAACTCGGCGACCATCGGCTGGAACCAGGGCGAGCCCGACCAGGCGTCGAAGCCGTAGCCGTAGACCATCCCGGGCGCGGTGCCGTCGAGACGCGTCGACTTGTGGTGCACCACGTACATCGGCACGCGGGTTCCGTCCTTGCCGCGAAAGAAGACCTGTTTCGTGACGAAGTCGGCAGGATCGTACGGCAGCGCGGCCCGCGCGAAGACGGTGGACCGTCCGGTCGCGACATCGAGACTGAAGACGGTGCCCGCGTCCGCCACGCCCTGCAGGACGTAGAATCCCTCCCCGTCGGATTGGCGCCCGCCCACCGACCACATCGACTCGTAGGCACGTGGGAAGGTCAGCGGGTAGCGGAAGCGTCCCCTCGCGTCGTACACCCGGGCGGTGAGCACGGCATCCTTGCGGTACTTGACCAGGAGGTAGTCGCCGATGGCGGTCGCCCCGGCCCCCCAGGTGTCGATGGGATCGCGTCCCTCCGGCACGAGGTCCTTCCACTGCGCGCGCGTTGGCGCGCCGACATCGATCGCGACAATGCGTCGCATCGGCGCCTGATAGTCCGTGACGAACCACAGCTGGTTGCCCTTGCTCCCCACGAAGGCGAATTCGGCGTCGCCTTCGACCGTCAGCGGCACGACGGCGGAGCCGGGCGCGCGGAGATCCTGCACGAAGACCCGATCACGACGCGTGATGCCGACGCGGGCGTTGATCACCAGAAAGCGCCCGTCGTCGGAGACGGTGTGGGTCAATACCCATTCCGGGTGGTCCGGACGCGCGAACACGACCTCGTCACGGGCCCGTGGGGCGTCGAGGCGGTGGTACATGACGCGCGGGTAGTCACGCGGCCCCGCGCCGTCGAGCCGGTCCGGTGCACTGAAGCGCGTGTAGTAGAAGCCCCGGGTACCGTCACGCGACCACACCAGGGTCGAGGTCGCCTCGATGCCCTCCAGGCGATCGTCGAGATCCCGGCCGAGGTCGACGTCCCGCACGCGAATCGTCTCCACCTGGGTGCCGCCCCGCGCGACGCCATACGCCACGAGGCGTCCGTTCGGCGCGACCACGGTGCGCCGCACCTGCAGGGAGTCTGCCTTGAACAGTGCCTCGCCGCCGATCACGGTTCGGGTCACGGAGTCCCGGTCCCGCCCCACGAGCGTCAGCGACCGCGTGGTGCCACCACCACCGCCGTGCGTGCGGGTGAAGAAGTAGCGTCCACCCTCCTTCACCGGCGCCGTCGTGACCAGCGGCACGTGCCCGCGGGCGATGGCCGCCCGGGCGGAATCACGACCCGTCCACCGCGACGCGTAGGCACGCGCGAACGCGTCCTGCGCGACCAGCCAGGCGCGCGTGTCGGGCGACTGCATGTCTTCCAGCCAGCGATACGGGTCAGGCACGATCCGGTTGCCGAACGTGTCGCTCACGGCCGTGCGCCGAGTTGCGGGCGGCGCCGATTGGCCGTTACCATGCTGCGCCGTCACGCAGACCGCGACGATCGCCCAAAGGCCGGGATGCTTCCACCTCGTTCTGCCGCTGACCATGCTACCCCCTGGTTGATGAGATGCGAACCGCTGCTGTCGTGGGCGTCAGCATCGCAGGCGGGCGCGCGCGCACCTTGGAGGTTGCCTACCCTCAGTTTCCGCTCGCGTCGCGGATGCGACGCGGCGGCCCCCGGCTCCATCCCGAGGCCGGCCGATGACCCGACCTGAGTCGCGTCCCGGGGATGGAGCCGGCGCGGGGGTGGAGCGCATCGCGATCGGTCCCTGGACGGTCGATCCCGTGGCCCGCGAAGTCGCGGGTCCCGCGGGCACGCGCCGCCTGGAGCCGAAACCGCTGGCGCTGCTGCTGCATCTGGTCGCGAATGCCGGACGGGTCGTCCCGCGTCAGGAGCTCCTGACGGCCGCCTGGGGCGATGAGATGGCGACCGATGACCTGCTCTCGAGGTCGATCTCCGAGTTGCGGCGGGCGCTGGGCGATGATCCGCGGGCGCCCGCGTTCGTCGAAACCATCCGAGGCACGGGGTACCGGCTCGTCGTTCCCGTGCTGGCGCCAGGCGACGGGGCGGGGCTCGAAGCCGACGTCCCCGAGTTAGCGCCGTCCCGGGCGTCCGTGTCCACGATCCCGCGTCGGTTCGCGGCAAGGCGCTGGCTGGTCGGTGCGCTGACGATCGCCGTGCTCGGCAGCCTCTGGATCGGGCGGGCACGCGAGAGGGGCGTCGGACCGGGTGCCGACCCGCACCTCGTGCCGCTGACGACGGAGCGAGGACAGGCGCAGAGCCCTCGCGTGTCGCTGGACGGAACCCGCGTCGCCTACATCTGGCGAGACACGACCGGACGAGATGCGCACCTCGTCGTGCAGCTCCTGAACGGCGGCAATCGTGTGGAGATCGCGAGGGGCGTGGCACCAGCGCTCGCCTGGGCGCCCGATGGATCCCGACTTGCCTTCCTCGGGACGGACGCCGCAGGGCAGTTTCTCGGCATCGCGCCGAGTCTTGGCGGACCGGTGCGCGTGCTTGCGCGCGTCCCGGAGCCACCCGTGCTCGGCATCGACTGGTCGGCGGACGGACGATGGATCGCTCTCGCCATGCACGACGAGCCGTTCACCCCGTTCCGCGTCGTCCTGGTGTCGGCCGACTCGGCATCGACACATCGGCTCACGACCGCAGGCAGGGCATCGGTGGGTGACGCCTTTCCCGCGTTCGCGCCAGATGGGCGCGCGGTGGCCTTCGCCCGTTTCGCGACCGAAACGGCGGCGGACGTGTTTCTCGTCGACCGAGCCACGGGAGCGGAGAGGCGCCTGACCTCGGAGGAGCGGAACATCACGGCGTTGCACTTCGCGCCTGATGGCCGATCCATCGTGTACGCGACCGACCGGGATGGCGGGTCGGCGCTGTGGCGTGTGCCGCTGGACGGCGCGCGGGCGGAACGGATCGTCGGGAGTGAGCATGTGATCACCGGCGTCACCTCCGACGGAGCCGGCGCGCGATTCGTGGTGTCGGCCGGTGAGCCGAATCAGGTGCTGATGGCGACGTCCGCGACACCCGGCCGCAGCCTCGCGGAACCGCTGACGCCGTCGACGCGATCCGACGGCCTGCCGAGCGTCTCCCCGATCAACGGCCGGCTCGCCTTCATCTCTGATCGTTCCGGCGGTCGCGAGGTCTGGATGGCGTCCGCCCGCGGAGATTCCGCCGTGCAGTTGACCTCGAACGGG
>JACQES010000323.1 GCA_016200495.1 Gemmatimonadota bacterium | reverse complement strand
CCCTCGGCCAGGGTCCGCTCGGCGTCCGGGTCGAGGGTGAGGTTGGTCATGAGGACGATGGGCACCGTCGTGCGCCCGAGGCGGCGCTGGCTCTCGAGCAGCTGCCGGCCCGAGATGCGTGGGAGGCGCAGGCGCAGCACGACGAGCGAGTAACCGTGCTGTGCGAGCAGTTGGCGCGCCTCCTCACCGTCCACGGCGGTCGATACGAGCCATCCCTGCCGGCTGAAGTGCGCCTCGTAGGCCAGCAGGTCGGCCGCGTCCTGATCGGCGATGAGCACCGAGGGCCGCACCGCCGATTCCTCGACGCGTCGCATCGAAGCGGAAAACCGACGCGGCACCCGAGCGGGCGCTGAGGGGGTCTTCGGCGCGGGGGCGGCAGCGGCTGGTGCCGCGGGTGCCGCGCTCGCCGCGGGTGCCGCGGGTGCCGCGGGTGCCGCGGGTGCCGCGGGTGCTGCGGGTGCCGCGGGCGCCGCGGACGCCGGCACGACGGGCGGTGCGGCGCTCGACGCGTTCGGAGCGGGTGCCACGGACACGGGCGGCGCGGCCGGTGCACCTGCCGCCCCGGCTCCCGCAGGCACCTCCGACGCGAAATCGGCGTCACCGAGCAGGCGGTGCAGTTCGTCGAGCGTGGTGGTGCCCGCCGTCACGAGCTCGCGACCGACCTCAAGCATGCCGCGCATGCCGCCGGCGCGTGCGATGGCGCGCAGTCGCTCGGGTGGCGCCCCGTCGCGGAGCGCGCGCGCGAGGTCGGGCGTCATTTCCACCACCTCCGCCACGGCGACGCGCCCCCGATAACCGGTGCGCTCGCACGCGTCGCACCCGACGGCCACGCGCGCCGGCGCGACGCCGTAGCGACGCACCAGCGCGCGCGTGGCGTCGTCCGGCTCGGCGGCCGCGGGCCGCGCGCATGCGTGGCACAGCCGTCGCACGAGGCGCTGCGCGACGATGCCGCGGACCGCGTCGGCGAACGCGTGCGCCTCGACGCCGAGGTCAGCCAGGCGCGGCACGACGCCGAACGCGTCGGTCGTGTGGAGCGTGGTGAGCACGAGGTGCCCGGTGTTGGCCGCCTGCACCGCGACCGACGCCGTGATCGCGTCGCGCACCTCGCCGACGAGGATCACGTCCGGATCCTGCCGCATGAAGGCCCGGATCGCGCTCTCGAACGTGACGCCCTGCGCGACGTTCACCTGGACCTGCGTGGCCTCGGGGAGCGGATACTCGACCGGATCCTCGACGGTGCAGACGTGCACCGCGGAGGTGTCGATGCGCGCGAGGAGCCCGTAGAGCGTGGTCGTCTTGCCCGAGCCGGTGGGGCCCGTGATGATGATGACGCCGTCGCGCTGCTCGATGAGGCGCTGGAGGGCCGCCTCCTCGCGCGGCAGGAGGCCCAGCTGCTCGATGGTGCGCGCGGTGCCGCCGTCGAGGAAGCGGACGACGACGTTCTCGCCGTGCCGCGTGGGGACGCAGGCCACGCGCAGCGCCACCGTGCGCCCGTCGGGTCGCCGGTGCGTCGCGCGCCCGTCCTGCGGCCGCAGGCGATCGGTGATGTCGATGCCCGCGAGGACCTTCATGCGGCTCACGAGCCGCGGGTACACGGCGAGCGGCAGCGTTGCGACGCGCTGCAGCACCCCGTCGATCCGGAAGCGCACCGTGCCGCCGTCGGGGGCCGCGCGCAGGTGCAGGTCGCTCGCGCGCCGGTCGAGCGCATCGTTGAGCAGTCGCGCCGCGAGCACGCCCATCACGCTCTCATCGGCGAGCGACGACGCCGGCACGGCTTCGGCCGCGTCCGTCGCCGGGCCAAAGTCGAGCGGCGCCCCCGGGGCCCGGTCGCCGGTGGCGGCGTCCGTCGCATCGCGGTCGTCCTCCGGCGCATCCCGCGCGCCCCACGCGGCCTCGATTTCCTCGACCGGGGCGACGTGCAGTTCGACGTCGCGTCCGGCGGCGAACGCCAGTTCGGCCTCCACCTCGACGTTCGCGGGATCCGACGTGGCGACCACCAACCGCCGGTCATCGAAGCGGAGCGGGTACAGGTGATGGAGCCGGCTGTACCAGTCCGGCACCAGGCTGCGCGCCTGCGGGTCGAGCGTGGTCCAGTCCGCGCGTGGCGCGCCGGTGTCGGCAATCGTCATGCGCGTAATCTCGACGGTGCTCGCGCCGCGCGTCAACCAAGCATCCGGGCATTGCGCGCCCCGGGTCCGCGCCGCCTATTTCGCCCGCGATGAACTCCGCCACCGTGACCGCGCTCTCGACCGCCGACTGGGCGGTGATGGCCTGCTACTTCGCCTTCGTCATCGGGATCGGCGTGGTGCTGCGCCGCTCGGTCTCGTCGAGCGACGACTTCCTGCTCTCGGGGCGGTCCATGCCCGCGTGGGTGAGCGCGCTCGCCTTCCTCTCCGCCAACCTCGGCGCGCAGGAAGTGATCGGGATGGGCGCGTCGGGGGCCAAGTACGGCATCGCCACGAGCCACTTCTACTGGATCGGCGCCGTGCCGGCGATGCTGTTCGTGGGGCTCTTCATGATGCCCTTCTACTATGGCAGCAAGGCGCGCTCGGTCCCCGAGTATCTCCGCCTCCGCTTCGACGAGAAGACGCGCGGGCTCAACGCCGTGTCGTTCGCGGTGATGACCGTCTTCTCGAGCGGCATCTCGATGTACGCGATGGGCAAGCTCTTCAACCTGCTCCTCGGCTGGAACCTCGACGTCGCGATGCTCGCGTCGGCGGGGATCGTGCTCGCGTACACGCTGCTGGGCGGGCTCACGAGCGCGATCTACAACGAGGTGCTGCAGTTCTTCCTGATCGTCTTCGGGTTCGCGCCGCTCGTGTGGCTCGGGCTGCGCGACGTGGGCGGCTGGAGCGGGCTCACGGCCAAGCTCCAGACCGTGGCGACGAGCCAGGGGTTCGCGAGCGACGCGTGGGTTCGGAGCTGGCACCACATGGGCACGGCGGCGGCCAATCCCGTGGGGGTCGAGTGGTTCGGGCTCGTCGCGGGGCTGGGCTTCGTGCTCAGCTTCGGCTACTGGTGCACCGACTTTCTCGTGGTGCAGCGCGCGATGGCGGCCGAGTCGATGACGGCGGCCCGGCGTACGCCGGTGATCGCCGCCTTCCCGAAGATGCTGTTCCCCTTCCTCGTCATCCTGCCGGGGATGCTCGCCATCGCGATGACGGCGAGCGGCGGCAACGTGATCCCGCCCAAGTTCGACGCGGCCGGCAAGCCGCTGCTCGATGCGCTGGGCCGCACCGTGCTCGACTTCGACCTGGCCACGCCCGCGCTGCTGGTCAAGTACTTCCCCGCCGGGATGCTCGGCCTCGGGCTCACCGCGCTGCTCGCGAGCTTCATGAGCGGCATGGCCGGCAACGTGACGGCGTTCAACACGGTGGTCACGTACGACCTGTACCAGGGCTACGTGAACAAGACCGCGAGCGACAGGCACTACCTGAACGTCGCGCGGCTCACGACCGTGATCGGGATCCTGGTGTCCATCGCGGCGGCCTACATCGCGGCGGCGTTCAACAACATCATGGACGTGCTGCAGCTCGTCTTCGCGTTCGTGAACGCGCCGCTCTTCGCGACGTTCGCGCTCGGCATGTTCTGGAAGCGGACCACCGGTCACGGCGCGTTCAGCGGGCTGCTCGCGGGGACCTTGGCCGCCGCCGTGCACCATGGGCTCTCGCTGCCGGCGGGCGCGGTGGCCGGCGTGAAAGGCGGCTACCTGGGCGCGGTGGTGCACTACCCGAGCGAGCTCGCGCAGACGTTCTGGACCGCGATCCTCGCGTGGAGCACCTGCTTCGTGGTGACGGCCGCGGTGAGCCTGATGACGGCGCCCAAGCCCGAGGCGGAGTTGCGCGGGCTCGTGCTCGGGCTCACCCCCAAGCCGAATGACGAGGACGTGAGCTGGTGGCAGCGCCCGACGACGCTCGCGATCGTGGTGGTCGCGTGCCTCGTGGGCCTCAACGTGGTGTTCTGGTGAGCGGCGCGGCCAAGTTCGACGTGCGCGCGCCGCTCGGTGCGCTCTTCATCCTGCTCGGCGCGATCGTGGCCGTGGCGGGGGTGACCACTCCCGGCGCGCACCCCACCGGCATCGCGATCGCGACGGTCTGGGGCGGCGTGATGATCGCGTTCGGCGCGGTGGTGAGCGCGCTGGCGTGGCGGGCGCGCGGCCGCTGAGGCGCCCGCGCGGTGTCGCGGGGGAGGCTACCCCGCCGCCGCGTCGATCTTCGCGGCCAGGTCGAGGTCGAGCTGCGTGATCCCGCCGGCCGAGTGCGTGCTCAGCGTCACAGTGACCTTCGTGTAGCGGATGTCGATGTCGGGGTGATGGTCCATCGCCTCGGCTTCCATCGCGATGCGCTGCACGAACGCGATGCCGTCGAGGAAGGCGGCGCGCTGGTACGTCTTGGAGATGACGTCGGCCTTGCGGGCCCAGCCGGGGAGCGCGCCCAGGGCACGCTGGATGGCGATGTCGGACAGGCGGTCAGCGGGTGGCATGATCCTGGAACTCGGTGCGTGTGGCGGACGGCGCGGCCGCACCGCCGCGGCGCCGGCTGCCGGCGCGCCGCACGCCGATCATCTCGGCGACGACGCTGACGGCGATCTCTTCGGGGGTGTCGGCACCGATCGGGATGCCGATGGGGGCGTGGATCCCGTCGAGCCGCTCGCGTGGCACCCCCCACGACGCGAGGAGTTCCCACGTGAGCGCGACCTTGCGGCGCGAGCCGAGCATGCCGAGGTAGCGCAGGTCGCGCCGCGCGAGCTGGTCGACGATGAGGGCGTCGTGCTGGTGGCCGCGCGTGGCGACGACGGCGTACGTGGCCGCGTCGAGGTCGAGCGAGGCGCCGACGTCGTGCCAGTCGCAGGTGACGGTGGCGGCCGCGGTGGGGTGCCGCGCGCGATCCGCGAACTCGGCGCGGTCGTCCACCACCGTCACGCGCCATCCGGCGGTGGTCGCCGCGCGCGCGATGGCGCCGCCGACATGCCCGCCGCCGAAGACGACGAGGCGCGGCAGTCCGGCCACGAGCTCGGTGAGGACGCGCGTATCGGCCTCGCGCGCTCCGTCCGACGCCTCGTCCGACTGGGCGTCGCGCGCGCCGGTGGCGGCCTGCGTGCCCGACGGCGTGTCGAACGCCGCGTCGTGCGAGACCCCGCCGGGGACGCCGAGCGTCGGCAGCGCGTCGATCGCGTCCTCGTCGAGGCCGGCGACGGGGAGGAGCGCCTTGTCGGGCCCGCGCGTCCAGTCGAGGCCGGTGCGGAGGAGGCGGCGCTCCCCGGCGGCGACGGCGGCCAGCGCGTCGGCCCAGGCGCGCGCGAGCGTCGGGTCGGGGAAGACCGGCTCGACCACGATCGTGGCCGTGCCGCCGCAGGTGAGGCCGTAGTCGCCCGCGAGTTCGGCGTTGAGCGTGTGCTCGCTCACGGCGGGCACGCGGCGCTCGAGCACGTCGTGGCAGCGCTCGATGACTTCGGCCTCGAGGCAGCCGCCGCCGATCGTGCCGAGGCGTGCGCCGCCCGCGGTGACGAGGAGCTTGGCGGTGGCCGACATGGGGAGCGACCCGCGCCGGCGGGCGACCGTGGCCAGCGCGCCGGCTCCACCCCCCGCGGACAGGCGGGCGCACTCGGCGAGGATGGCGGCGAGGGACATGGCGGGAATGTACGGCGGATGCCCCGGATGTGCGTTTTTCCGCCGCCGGCGTGACAGCCGCCGTCACGCCGGCGGCGTACCATCGGGTGTCCCTCGACTCCCCCGCGCCACGGACGGCGCCCATGCTTCGCCTGCTGCGACCCCTGTCGCCGCTCGACCGCGTTCCGCCGGCCTTCGTGACGGCGGGGATGACCGGTATCGTGGCGGGACTGGGGTGGCTCGACCACGTGTTCGGCACCCGCGCCGGGCTGTCGGTGCTCTATCCGGTGCCGGTGGCGATCGCGGCGTGGGCGGCCGGCCGCCAGAACGGGCTGCTGGTCGCGGCGACGGCGATGCTCGCCTGGCTGCTCGCGGACCTCGCGAGCGGCGCGTCGCTCGCCTTCAGTTCGGTGGCGACGCAGCAGCTGCTGGGGCACGTGGTGTTGTGCGTGATCGTGGCGCTGACGGTGAGCGCGCTCCGCCGCACGCTCAACGCGCTCGAGGCGGCGCTCGAGCGCGAGCGGACGATCGCGCGACATGACCCGCTCACGGGACTGGTGAATTCGCGCGCCTTCCGCGGGATCATCGACGCCGAGCTGACGCGCGCCTCGCGCACGGGGGCGCCGCTCACGCTCGCGTACCTGGACGCGGACGGGTTCAAGGGGGTCAACGACACGCTCGGGCACTCGGAGGGCGACCGCGTGCTGCGCGCGGTGGCGGTGACGCTGCTCCACGTGCTGCGCCGCACCGACACGGTCGCGCGGCTGGGCGGCGACGAGTTCGCGATCCTCATGCCCGAGACCTCGCGCGACGACGCGATCGTGGCGCTGGCCAAGGCCCGCGACGCGCTGGCCCGCGCGATGGCCGCCGACGGCTGGCCGGTGACCTTCAGCGTGGGCGCGGTGGTGGCCGGTGCGCTCGGCACGCCGGCGGGGACGTTCCCGCTCGCGGATTCGCTGATCGCGGAGGCGGACGCGGCGATGTTCACGGCGAAGCGGCGCGGGGGCGATCGCGTCGCGTTCGGAGCGTCGGTGCAGGGGCTGCAGGGCGACCTGTTCGGGTTGCGCTGAGCGCGAAGCACGCCGGCGTGCGCAGCGCTACCAGCGGCCGTTGTAGGTGATGGAGGAGCCGGCGTGCGTACGCACCGCGCTGGCGATGTACAGCACCACCATGCCCCCGACGGCGACCGCCGTGAGCGCGATGCCGCCGCGATCGGGGCGCAGCGCCTTGACCGTGTCCACGTCGGCAAGCGCGAAGGCGGCGCGCTGTTCGGGCCACATGGTGCGCGTGCCGATCACGCTGTCGCCGACGACCTGGCAGTCGCGGAGGCGCACCGTCACGCCCGACCTGAGGGTGAGGCCGAGTTCCTCGACCCCTTGGGCGCGCACGGCCGATGGGATGGGCCCGGGCACCGCTTGCAGGGAGGTGCACGCGGTGGAGAACGCGGTGAGCAGGGCGGCGATGCGGGACGTCATGGGAGCCTCCGTGGGTGCGAGGGGGATGCGATCTTGCCTGCCGCCACGCTCGCCCCGCGCGACCCTCGGGGCCATGCGTCATGCGACGTAGGCCGCGCGGACGGGGGTCGTGCATCCCGCGCGGCGCGCGATTCCGTTCGCTCCACGTGCATGGCAACTTGCCCTCCATGGCATCCCGTCCGTCGGCTCCTGCGCCCCGCCCGCGCGCGCCGTGGCAGTACGCGCTCGCCGCGGTCTTCCTTGCGGGCGGCGTGAGCGACCTGCTGCAGACAGGCGAGTGGCTCTTCGGCTACGGCGACCAGCCCGGGGCGCTCGCGCTCTGGCATGGCGTGACTGCGGTGGCGTCGGCAGCGTGCATCGTGGCGGTGCTCGGGCGGCTCTGGTGGGCGCCGCGGGCGGTGGCGGCGTGGGGGGTGGCGAACGCGACGCTGGTGGCGTCGCTGCCGTTCCTGCTGTCGCTTCCGAGCGAGGCGCGCGGGGCGATCTGGGCGGGGGCGGCGGTGATCGCGCTGTTCACGGGCGTGTGCGTGTGGGTGGTACGCCGCAACTTGAAGAGGCAGTAGCGCGCCGTTTCAGGTCGAGAGCGGGAGCAGCGTGCGCGCGGCGACTACTGGGGCTTGGGCAACGCATACAACCCCTCGCGCGTCTGTGCGTACACCCGCGAGGAATCGGCGGCCGGATAGACACCGAAGAAGACCGTGTCACTTTTCGGTGTGAGCTTGGTGAGGGCACCCGAGACAGGGTCCAGCCTTGCGATTTCACCACTCAACAACGCCAGGAAGACACTTGATCCATCGAACGTCATCGGGTCGAGAATGGATTCGACGGGACTCGGTGTGGTCTTCCAGATGAGACTCCCCGTGGTGGCGTCGATCGCGGTCACACTGCCATCCGAGGAATCGTAGATGAGCTGATTGCGCGCGAGCACGATGCGACGCAAGTCGAATTGGGCAGGACCGTAGCTCGGGTTGCGCCCGACCGTCCACGCGATGCTGCCATCGGAACGTCGCAGGGCAAAGATTCGTCCATCCAAGTTGACTGCGTAGACCAGGGTCGCGCTGACCTGCGCGCGGCCGACACCGCCCGCGGGCAGCAGCGCGGTCTCTGGTGGTAGCTCGGTTCGCCACAGCAGCGCGCCCGAGAGCGCATCGACCGCGACGACCCCTCCGGTTCGCGACGACACGGTCAGCCCGAACCGTTGATAGGTGGCGAACACCGTCCCGCCGTCGATCACGGGGTCATTGACCCGGGTCGTCGCAGAATCGGTCGCGATCTTGAGCTTCCATC
>JACQES010000322.1 GCA_016200495.1 Gemmatimonadota bacterium | reverse complement strand
GGGCCGTGCGGCGCGCGCCCTTGGCCCCGCGCGCGGGCGCGGGAACGCGGAGCCGCGCCGCGCGGTTCCGCCCACGGTCATGACGCGTGCCTGCCGCGCGACGCCTGACGAGCCCCTAGCCACCCGTGGTACCTTTCCCGTCATGTCCATGCGAGAGAAACTGGAGCTCCTCGAGCGCCGCCGCGCCGAGTCCGAGCTTGGGGGCGGCGCCGACCGCATCAAGGCCCAGCATGCCAAGGGAAAGCTGTCCGCGCGCGAGCGCCTCGACGTGCTGCTCGACGAGGGGAGCTTCGTCGAACTCGACCGGTTCGTGACGCACCGGTCCCACGACTTCGGCCTCGAGACGCAGCAGGTCTACGGCGACGGCGTGGTGACCGGTTCTGGCCGGATCAACGGCCGCCCCGTGTACGTCTTCTCGCAGGACTTCACCGTCTTCGGCGGCTCGCTCTCGGAGTCGTTCGCCGAGAAGATCTGCAAGGTGATGGACCTGGCCGTGCGCAACGGCTGCCCGGTCATCGGCCTCAACGACTCCGGTGGCGCGCGCATCCAGGAGGGGGTCGTCTCGCTCGGCGGCTACGCCGAGATCTTCCTGCGCAACACGCTCGCCTCGGGCGTCGTGCCGCAGATCTCGGCCATCCTCGGGCCGTGCGCCGGCGGCGCGGTGTACTCGCCGGCCATCACCGACTTCATCTACATGGTCAAGGGGACGAGCTACATGTTCGTCACCGGTCCCAACGTGGTGAAGACGGTCACGCACGAGGACGTGACGATGGAGGCGCTGGGTGGCGCCGACGCGCACGCCGGCACGAGCGGCGTCGCGCACTTCGCGCACGAGTCCGAGCTCGCATCGCTCCAGGCGATCCGCGAGCTCTTCCGCTACATCCCGCAGAACAACCTCGGCGACCCGCCGCGCGGCGCCGGCACCGACCCGCGCGACCGCCGCGACGAGGCGCTCCTCGATGTCGTGCCCGACCACCCGAACAAGCCGTACGACATGCACGACGTGCTCAAGCGCGTCGTGGACGACGGCGAGTTCTACGAGGTCCAGCCCGACTACGCCGGCAACATCCTCGTGGGCTTCGCCCACCTGGGCGGCCACTCGGTCGGCATCGTCGCCAACCAGCCGGCCGTGCTCGCCGGCGTGCTCGACATCAACGCCTCGAGCAAGGCGGCGCGCTTCATCCGCTTCTGCGACGCGTTCAACATCCCCGTCGTGACCTTCGAGGACGTGCCTGGCTTCCTGCCGGGCGTCGCGCAGGAGCATGGTGGCATCATCAAGCACGGCGCCAAGCTGCTCTACGCCTACTGCGAGGCGACGGTCCCCAAGCTCACCGTCATCACGCGCAAGGCGTACGGTGGCGCGTACGACGTCATGAGCTCGAAGCACATCCGCGGCGACTACAACGTCGCGTGGCCCACGGCGGAGATCGCCGTGATGGGCCCCAAGGGCGCGGTCGAGATCCTCTTCCGCAAGGAGATCGCCGAGTCCAAGGACCCCGCGGCCGCGACGGACGCGCGCGTGGCCGAGTACACGGCCAAGTTCGCGAACCCGTACGTGGCCGCGTCGCGCGGCTACCTGGATGACATCATCGACCCGCGCGAGACGCGGCCGCGGTTGATCGAGGCGCTCGACACCCTCGCGACCAAGCGCGACCGCAACCCGCCGCGGAAGCACGGCAACATCCCCCTGTGAGCGCGATGTTCACCAAGCTCCTCGTCGCCAACCGCGGCGAAATCGCGCTGCGCATCATCCGCGCCTGCCAGGAACTCGGCGTGCGCTCCGTGGCCGTGTACTCCGACGCCGACGCCCAGGCGCCGCACGTGCGCGAGGCCGACGAGGCCGTGCGCATCGGGCCCGCCCCGTCGAGCGAGAGCTACCTCAAGGGCGACGTCATCATCGAGGTCGCCAAGCGCGTCGGCGCACAGGCCATCCACCCCGGCTACGGCTTCCTGAGCGAGCGCGAGTGGTTTGCGCGCGCGGTGCGCGAGGCGGGGCTCGTGTGGGTCGGGCCGCCGGCCGAGGCGATCGCGGCGATGGGGAGCAAGACCGCCGCGCGCACGCTCGCGATTTCGGCCGGCGTCCCCGTGGTGCCCGGCACCGCGCAGGGGCTCACCGACGCGGGCGAAGCGCGCACGATCGCGGCCAAGTATGGCTACCCCGTGCTGCTCAAGGCCGCCGCCGGCGGCGGCGGGAAGGGGATGCGCATCGTGCGCTCCGACGCCGAGATGGTAGGGGCCCTCGACTCCGCCCGTTCCGAGGCCCGCAAGGCGTTTGGTGATGACGCCGTGTACGTCGAGAAGTACATCGAGGGCCCGCGCCACGTCGAGATCCAGGTGCTGGCGGACGCCCACGGCAACTGCATCTCGCTGGGCGAGCGCGAGTGCTCGGTGCAGCGCCGCCACCAGAAGATGATCGAGGAGGCGCCGAGCGTCGCCGTGACGCCGGAGCTGCGCCGGCGCATGGGCGACGTGGCCGTCGCCGCCGCCAAGGCCGCCGGCTACGTGAACGCCGGCACCTGCGAGTTCCTCCTCGACCGCGAGGGGAACTTCTACTTCCTCGAGATGAACACGCGCATCCAGGTCGAGCACCCGGTCACGGAGCTCGTGACGGGCCTGGACCTCGTGCAGTGGCAGATCCGGATCGCGGCGGGCGAGAAGCTCCCGTTCACCGAGTCGCTCGTGCCGCGCGGCTGGGCCATCGAATGCCGCATCACGTCGGAAGATCCGGCCAACGGCTTCCTCCCGAGCACGGGGCGCATCGAGCACCTGCACCTGCCCACGGGGCCGGGGGTGCGCTGGGACGGCGGCATCGAGGCGGGGAGCGAGGTGTCGCTCTTCTACGACCCGATGCTGGCCAAGCTCATCGTGCATGCCGCAACGCGCGACCAGGCGATCGCGCGCATGCATCGCGCGCTGCTCGAACTCACGATCGACGGGATCGAGACGTCGCGCGAATTCCACCTCCGCGTGATGGAGCACCCGGACTGGCAGTCGGGGAGCATCTCGATCCAGTGGCTCGAGCAACACCTGGACGAGATCGCGAATCCCACCGCGCCGGACGAAGCGATCAAGGCGGCGGCGGTCGCGGCGGCGCTCGTGGCCGAGCGCGATCGCGGGAGCCGCGCCTCGGGAGTCAACGCGTCGAGCGGTGTCGGAACCGGCAGCTCCGCGGCGGCCACGCCGGCGCAGGCCACGGGCGCCGACGCCTGGCGGCGCGCCTCGCGCCTCGAAGGGCTCCGCTCCTGATGACACGGGCCTCGCGCCCCGTGGGTGCGACCACGCCGGCTGTTGGCGTGGCCGCCGGCGCTGGCGTGAGCACGACCGTCACGCTCGACATCGCGTCCATCGGCGCCGGAGGCGTCGGCGTGGCGCGCGCGGACGGGCGCGTGGTGTTCGTCCCGCGGACGGCGCCCGGCGAACGCATCGAGGCCACGCTCGAGCCCGCCGCGTCGGACGCGCGCTTCCTGAACGGTCGCCTCACGCGCGTCCTCGCCCCGGGCCCGGATCGCGTCGCGCCCGCCTGTCCGCATTACGACGGCGACGACTGCGGCGGGTGCCAGCTCCAGCACCTCACCGAGGAGGCGCAGCAGCGCGCGAAGGTCGGCATCATCACCGACGCCTTCCAGCGCATCGCCAAGCGACCGCTCGCCGCGCCGCCGGCGCTGCAGGCCGGCCCGTCGCCCTGGCGCTACCGGCGCGCGCTCTCGCTCCACTTCCGCCCCGACGGCGCGCACGCGTGGCACGCGGGGATGCACGCGTACCACGCGCCGGGCACGATCTTCGCGCTCAGCGACTGCCTGATCACGCGCGAGGGGGTGGTGGCGGCGCTCCGCGCGGTCGTGGACGCGGGCGCGCACCTGCCGGCCTGGAACGGCCTCCGCATCACCGCGCGCGAGACGCCGGCCGGCATCGCGCTGCTGATCGAAGGCGCCGAAGTCTGGGACGAAGGCGGCGCGCAGCGGCTGCTCGAGGCCGTGCCCGCGCTCGCCGCCATCTGGTGGCATCCGCACCGCGGACGCCGGCGCCTCGTGGCGGATCGCCGCGTGCAGCCGGAGCCGGGCGCGTCGTTCGCGCAGGTGAATGCCGAGGTCGCCGAGCTGCTGCGTGCCCACCTGCTCGCACGCGTGCGCGCCTTTCGTCCGCGCACGGTCGTGGACGCGTACGCCGGCGCGGGCGACACGGCCGTGCCCCTCGCCCAGGACGGCGCTCGCGTGACGGCGATCGAGCTCGACGCCGAGGCGTCGCGCTGGTGCGCCTCGCGCCTGCCGGCCGGG
>JACQES010000320.1 GCA_016200495.1 Gemmatimonadota bacterium | reverse complement strand
ACGCCGGTCACGGTGAACTCGGTGATGTCGGACGCGCCGCCCGAGCTGTACCCGATGCCGAGGTAGTCGCTCGCCTTGAGCGCCTCGGTGCTCGAGCCCACCACCTCGAGGAAGACGTACGGGAGCGGACGCGCGTCGGCCACCGCCTGCGTGTTGACGAGCACGAGGATCGAGTCGAGCTCGAGCTGCTGGATGTGCTTGGCGGCGTCGATGCGGAAGCCCAGCACGCCCATGCGGAGGAGCGCGGTGAGGTAGCCCGCGATCTTGGTGCGGACGCTGGGCATCCCGGTGTTCAGGTCGGGGAGGCCGAGCAATTCGCAGTCCTGCACGTTGGCCGCGTCGTTGTAGTTGCTGACGGTGCAGGTCGGGTGGAAGTCGGTCGGCGCGTAGAGGCCGGGATAGTTGTACCTGGTGTACGCGGTGCCGTTGCTCCCCACGCCGGGCGACGGCACGTTGGTCATGTGGTTGATGACCGCGTCCACGATGATGCCGACGCCGACCGCCTTGCACCGGTTGACCATCGCCTGGAACTCGGCCCCGGTCCCCGAGCGGCTCTGCGCCACCGAGTAGCTCACCGGCTGGTAGCGCTCGCTCCAGGTGCCGCTCGTCTGCACGGAGTGCTCCTGTGGCGGCGACACCTGCACGGCCCACACCCCCGCGGGGCCGAGGACGTTCTCGCACTCGCTCGCGATGTCGTTCCACGGCCACTCGAACAGGTGCACGAAGGCGTCGCCCGCGGCCATGTGGCCGCTCGCGCGGTAGAGCGGCGCCAGCGTGGGACGGACGACCGGCAGCGGATTGGTGGCCGTCGGGCCGCGCGCGCCGTCGGAGCCGCCGCCGCAGGCGACGGCGGCGAGCAGGAGGAGCGCGGGAAAGCGGCGAGACCGAGCGAAGGACATGACGTGCGGCCTACTGCCGGCAGAGACCGTGTGGATCGGCTGGCTTGGGCGCGGACAGCGCCGGGCGGTGCGACATGTTGGCGATCGCGAGGGCGGCGTCGCGCACCATGCGCGTCACGCGCGCGAGGTCGGGATAGCTGATGTACTGCGCCTCGTCGGTCACCTGGTGGTAGTCCAGGTGCTCGCCGCGCGAGAAGGCGACGGCCGGGATGCCGTAGCGCGCGTAGTTGTAGTGGTCGGCGCGGCAGTAGTACTGCAGTGGATGGTTGGGCGCGTCGAACGTGTAATCGAAGACGAACGGCACCGGCTGCCGCGCGTTGGCAGCCTCGAGCGTGTCGCCGAACTCCTTCGACAGGCGGCGCGCGCCGACCACCTCGAGGTACGTGGGCGAGCCCGCTCCCGTGCCGCCGCGCGGGAAGTCGTCGGTCCGTCCGCGCCCCGTCATGTCCTGGTCGATCTCGGCCACGATCGCGTCGATCGGCACGGTGGCGTGGTCGGTGTACCAGTTGGAACCGAGGAGTCCCGCTTCCTCGCCCACGTGGTTGACGAAGAGGATCGAGCGCCTGGGGCGCGCGCCGCCCCGCGCCATCGCCTCGGCGATCTCGAGGATCGCGACCGTGCCCGAGCCGTCGTCGTCGGCGCCGTTGCGGATCGAGTCGAGGCGCGGCGTGTTGACCTTCCGAAGCGAGTCGAGCAGCGTGCGGATGCGGCCCCACTCGGCCGTGGACGGCGGGCGGATCGGCGAGTCGGCGCCCATGGGGCGCATCACGCGGTTGTACGCGCGCAGCGAGTCGTGATCCACCGGCGCGCGGTCGAATCCGACGTGGTCGTTGTGCGCGGTGAGCGCGACGTACTCGTTGCGCAGCACCGGATCCGAACCGCGGAGAATCGCGACGACATTGCGCGCCGGGTACGCGACCGGGTCGCGGCGGTAGTCGAAGTTTCCGTCGAGGGCACGCCCCCCGGCGCCCGGCGCGAGCGTGCCGGGGTCCGCGCCAAGCACCGTGGCCGCGGCCGTGCGCGAGAGCCACACCGTGGGAATGAGCGCGCGGTTGCGCGACGTGTCGGGCACGGGGCGCCCCGACATGATCACGGCGAGGAACTCGGGCGCGATCTGGTCGAGCACGACGATCGCGATGGCCGACGCTCCGCGCCAGCGCGCGGCGCTGTACTGGCTCTGTCGCATCGTGGCGCCCGGCGGCAGGTCGAGCACGACCACCTTGCCCTGCGCGGCCGACGGCGCGATCCAGCGCGTGCTGTCGGTGATCGGGCCGCCGAAGACGGTGGGCGTGGCGCGCAGCGCCCCCGGCGGGGCGGGGAAGACGGCCGGCACGAAGTCGCGGCCGAGGGTGAGCGCGGTGCCGCCCGCGACGAGGCGCGATGCGGGATCGGCGGCGGCACTGAAGAACGGGACGGTCTGGAAGTAGGTCCCGTTGTCGCCGGCGGGCTCGAGGCCCAGTCGCTTGAACTCCGCCGCGACGTACGCCGCCGTCTTGTGATTGCCCGCGGAACCGGACTCGCGCCCCTGCATCGAATCGTCGGCGATGAGGAAGAGGCGTTGCCGGAGGTCGGCCTCGGTGATGTCGGCCTCGGTGGTGCCGAGGGGGGACGGGGCCTGCGAGCCGCCGCACGAGACGGCGGCGGCGAAGGCGAGGACGGACGCGACGGATGCGAAGCGGCGCATGACGGACGTTGAGGTGGGGGTGCCGGAGTCTATCCGGACGGCGAGAGGCGCGACACCGCCGCGAGCAGGGCGGCGATAGCTTTAGCGCCGAACCCGACCACGCGAGCCCCATGCGCTTCTCCGACCTGACCGCCCGCATCGCCGGCGAGGGCACCGACGCCTGGATCGTCCATGACCTGGCCGTCGCGCGCCAGCTCAGGGGCGACGACGTCATCCTGCTCTCGATCGGCGACCCGGACTTCGACACGCCACGCCCGATCCGCGATGCGGCGATCGCCGCGCTCGACGCGGGGCGCACGCACTACGCGCCCATCGGCGGCGAGCCGCGCCTGCGCGACGCGATCGCCGCGCACGAGGCGCGCACGCTCGGCATCCCGGTGGACCCGGCGTGCGTGACGATCTTTCCCGGGGCGCAGGCGGCGCTCTACGCGGTGGCGCAGTGCCTCGTGAACCCGGGCGACGAGGTGATCGCGCTCGACCCGGCGTACGTGACGTACGAGCCGGTCTTCCAGGCGCCGGGGGCGACGCTGGTCACGGTGCCGCTCCGGCCGGAGCATCGCTTCCACGTGGAGCCCGACGTGGTCGCGCGCGCGATCACGCCGCGCACGCGCGGGATCATCCTCAACTTCCCGCACAATCCCACCGGGGCGGGACTCACCGGGGCGGAGGCGGCGGGGATCGCGGCGCTCTGCCGAGCGCACGACCTGTGGTGCATCTCGGACGAGGTGTACGCGTCGCTGACCTTCGACGAGCCGCACGTGAGCGTGCTGGTGCAGCCGGGGATGCGGGAGCGCGGCATCCTCGTGTCGTCGCTCAGCAAGTCGCACGCGATGACGGGCTGGCGCTGCGGCTGGGCGGTGACGCCCCCCGCGCTCGCGCGGCACCTCGACCACCTGGCGCGCGCGATGTTCTTCGGCGTCGCGCAGTTCGTGCAGGACGCGGCGGCCGTGGCGCTGGCGGCGCACAGTCCCGACCTCGAGCACATCCGCGCGAGCTACGTGCAGCGCGCGCGCACCATGGTGGCGGGGCTCGCGCACGCGCCGGGGCGCCCGGGGAGTCGCGCAGCGCGCGCCCACCGGTGCACGTTACTACAGACGGCGTCACGTCCCGCGTGGCGTGACGCCTGGTGCGCGCCAGACGACGCGATGCGACCTCCGGCGCAGCGACCCGGCGCCTCCGTACGCTTCCCCCCCTCCACCATCCGCCCGCCGTTCCCATGATGCCAGCCGTCGTCCGCACGATGCCGCTCCTTGGTGGCGCCCTCGTCGCCGTGGCGCTGAGCGTGCCCGCGCGCGCCGCGCACGCGCAGTTCGCCGTGGACACCGCCAACGACGCCGCGATCGCGACCCTGGTCGCCAGGCTCGACCTCGAGAAGTACAAGGCGACGATCAAGGGGCTGACCAGGTTCGGCGACCGCCGGCAGGGCACCAAGCGCAACCGCGACGCGGTGGACTGGATCGAGGCGCAGCTCCGGAGCTACGGCTGCGCGAACGTCGAGCGGATCAAGTACGACTACCAGCCGCCCGCGCCGGGCCAGCGTCCCGCGGGGGTGCCGCTGCCGCCGGCGAGCCGGAACCCGGATGCCGCGCAGGGCGGCGGCCGGATGCGCGGCCACCGCGCGCGCACGGGGGTGAACGTCGATTCGCTCAAGCAGCCCGACCCCGCGATCCGCGCCGTGGACGCGGAGCCGACCACGCCGGGCATGCGGGAGGAGGTCGTGTGCACCAAGGTGGGCTCGGTGCACCCCGACGAGATGTACATCATCGGTGGCCACATGGACGGCCACGGGTGGAACGAGGCGGCGAATGACGACGGCTCGGGCACGGCGATCGTGATGGAGCTGGCCCGCATCTTCTCCGATCCGGCGGTCAGGACCGAGCGCTCGATCCGCTTCGCGCTCTGGAACAACGAGGAGACGGGGCTCAATGGCGCGCGCGCCTACGTGCAGCAGCGCCAGGCGCTGCAGGGCAAGGAGGACCCGCCGGGCTCGGGCAAGTACCCGGAGCCCCGGTGGCTGGGGATGATCCAGCACGACATGATGCTGTGGGACCACGGGATGCCGCTCGCGGACGGCACCCTCCCCAAGGAGCAGCGTCCGGAAGCCGACGTGAACATCGAGTTCCAGATGAACTCGAAGGCGTGGCTCGAGAGCTCGACGCTGGCGTGGGCGTTCGCGCTGGCGAACGAGCGGTTCGCGACCGACTACCCGGCCGCGGTGGGCCCGCACATGACCAACACCGACTCGGGGCCGTTCCAGGACATCGTGCCAAGCATCTCGCTGCGCGAGAACGAGCGCGGCCGCGAGATCGGCGCGGGGTGGGACCCGAACTGGCACCAGCCGAGCGACGTGTTCGCGACGTACTCGGACAAGGACTTCAGGCTCGGGCTCAACGCGGCGCAGACGACGCTGGGCGCGGTGGCGCGGCTCGTGGTGACGACGCTGGGGCGCTAGCCCCTCAGAGGTTCTCCTGGATGAAGCGCGGCGAGAGGTGGACGTCCACCTGCACGAGCGGGCCGTCGCCGATGTTCGTGAACTCGTGGATCTCGCCGGCCTTGATGACGAAGATGTCGCCGGCACCGCCCTCGAAGGTGGTGCCGTTCACCGTCCAGCGGCCGCGGCCCTCGCGCACGAACTGGATCTCGTCGTAGGGATGCCGATGCGGGCCGGGGCCCTTGCCGGGCGCCGCGCTCAGGAGGAACACCGACGCCTGCACGTCTCCCTGTTCCGCGCCGATGAACTGGTGCGAGGAGCCGACGAAGGGGAGCTGGTCCTGCCGGACGTGATGCATGGGACGCCACGCGTTGAGGTGAGGGGGCGGCGCTACGCCGCGGCGCGCCCCATCGTGCCGTCGAGCAGCGCGAACAGCGTCGCGTAGTGCCGCTCCGCCTCGGCCGCGTCGTGGACGAGCGTGTCGGCGGGCACCCAACCGTGCAGCGCGTTGGCCGTCTCGAGGGTGAACGCCACGCCGCCATCCTGGAGCGCGGTCACGAGGCGCGCCTTCTCGGCGTCGTCGAAGTCCTTGTCGTCGCGCGCGCCGCAGATGTGCACGCGGGCGCGGACGCGCGGCGCGAGCAGGTGCGGCGAATCGGGCTTGTCGGTCGCCATGCGGCCCGGATGGAACGCGGCTATCGCGGCGATGCGCTCCGGGAAGGTGCCCGCCGCGCTCAGCGCCGTGCGCCCACCCATGCAGTAGCCGGTGACCCCCACGGGACCCGGGCGCGCGTCGGGATGCTGCGCGAGGAACGCGAGGAAGGCGCCAACGTCGCGCATGAAGTTCGCCGCGGTCGCGTGCACGAAGAACCGCTCGGCGAGTTCCTTCCGCTGCACGGGGTCGGTGAACACGGTCTTCGCGTTCATCGGCGCGTACGGCCCCGAGCGGTAGAACAGGTCGGGGAGCAGCGTCAGGTACCCGTGCGCGGCGATCCGCTCGGCCATCGCGAACAGCGCGGGCCGGATGCCCATGCCGTCCATGAGCATGAGCACCACGGGCCAGGGCCCGGCGCCCGCGGGCCGGAAGAGGTACGCGGGGCACTGCCCGTCGGGGGTTGCGATGACGAGGGATTCCATCGAGTTCATCGGGTCAGCGGCGGCGACGCGTGGCGTTTTCCTTGAGGCGCTGCTTCACGATGCGCGCCATCAGCGCGACCGGCATCGGCTTGTCGAGGGGAAACTTGAGGTTGCCGTGCGGATTCGCGTACCGGGCCACGGCCTTGAGGAGCGCGTCATCGCCCCGGAGCGGCGGGAAGATCCCGATGTGCGCCGTGAATGCGCCCACGTACACGACGACGCCGTCCTGGAACCAGGTCGGGAGCCGATAGCTCAGCCGTTCGACCGCGTCGGGCGCGTGCTTCCGGATGACGTGCCGCAGGGCGGTCATCGCGGTGCGTGCCTTGGGCGGTAGCGCGGCGATGTAGGCATCGACATCGGCGACGCCGGTCTCGGAACCGGTGCGAAGGGCGCGAGGCATCGCGGAATCGTGCCTCAGGACGACGCGGGGCGGAAGGGGAGCGCGGCCACCGGCGGCTGCACGCCGGGCGGCGCCGCCGGATTGCCGCCGTCGCCGCGATGCCAATGCGGCACGGCTCAGCTCCCTGGCGCTCGCACGACGCCGAACCACCGGGGCACGCGGGCGCGATACGCCGCCCACGCGTCACCGTGCGTGCGCGCGAGCCACGGCTCCTCGCCGAGCACGACGCGCAGGTGGAAGGCGATCGCGACGGCGAGCGCGTAGAGCCAGAGCGTGCGCGACGCGAAGGCGAGCGCCCAGCCCGCGAGCAGCACCAGCACCCCCACGTACATCGGGTTGCGCGAGTACCGGTAGAGTCCCTCGACGACCAGCGCGCGCGGCGGGTCCCACGGCGCCAGCGTGCCCTGGCCGCGCACGAGGAAGTCGCGCACGCACCAGACGAGGATCGCGAGGCCCGCCGCCGCGACGGGCACCCCCGCCACCTGCACCGGCACGCCGCGTGGGCGCAGCCACCACGGCACCGCGAACGCGACCACGCCCGGCAGCGCGAGGAAGGCGAGCAGTGCCCGCGCGATCACACCGCGGCGGCGCTGGTGGGCGTCGGCGACGCCGGACGCGCGCCGCCGATCATCTGGAGCGCCGTGTCGAAGAGCTGCTTGCGGAGCGCCTCGCGCTCGGTCACGCGCGTGATGAACCGCACCGTGATCTCGACGCCGCCCACGATCGGCTTGAAGGTGACGCTCGCCCCCGCGCTCGGCACCGCCGCCTTGGGGTTCTTGCGCGCGGCCTTCCACTCCGCCTCGGCTTCGCGCGCGCTCGCGGCCGTCGCGGCCTCGGCCTGCTGGCGCAGCGCGTCGCCGATCGGGTACGCGTCGCGGTCCGGCGGCACGATCACGCGCACGTCGTCCCCGAGCCACCGGCCCGCGGTGGAGAAGTTGAAGTAGTGCCCCGAGATCGCGAACGAGTTGGAGAAGCTCACGCGGCGGCCGGTGGGATACCCCGCCTCGGTCCAGTGGCCCGTCTCGAGGAACTCCGTGCGCATGATCCCGATCTCGACGACCTCGCCGGTGACGCCGTTGACCTCGACGACGTCGCCGACGCGGATGCCGTTCTTGCCCATGAGCACGAACCAGCCGAAGAAGCCCATCAGCAGGTCCTTGAGCGCCACGGTGAGGCCGGCGGTCGCGAGGCCGAGGAGGGTGCTGAAGTTCTCGGGGATCCCGATGATGACGAGGATGATCGCCACGACGGCCACGACCTGCACCGCCACGCGCGCCATGATGAGCGACGTGTGGTCGCGCCGTCCCTCCACGGCGTGCGCCCCGACCTTGCGGCCGAACCAACCGGAGAGGAGCACGGTCACGACGAGGATGGCCACGATCCCCGCCACGTCGCGGAGGGCGCGGTTGAGCAGCGCCCGCTCCTGCGCATGCAGCAGTGCCATCCACCCGCCGTAGAGGCTCGAGAGCTCGCGCTGGTCGTCGTGGCGCGAATCGAGCGACGCGCGGAGCTTGCTGTCGAGCACCTTGCGCGTGGTGCGCGCGAGCAGCTGCTGCGACGCGTCGTGCGTGAGCGGCCCGCCGCCCATCGTGGTGGTGTCGTTCGCGTCCCCGGCCTCGAGCCGGTCGTGGCCGGCCTGGAAGACCACCGCGAGCGAGTCGGCCTGCCGCTTGGCCCTGGCGACCTCGCGTTCCTTCTTCTCGAGCAGGCGCCACCGCCGGGCGGTGCCCACGAGCCCGTGGATCTCGTCGTCCACGGTCACCACCACATGCACGCTGTCGGAGCCCTTCGAGGCGGAGTCGTGCTGCGCCATCATCTCCTGCATGCGCGCCTGCGGGTCGCCGCCGGCGCGGAGCAGGTCCTGCCGCGCGTCCTCGGCCTCGTCCTGCGCGAGCGTGCTCTCGGCCTTCGCCTGGTTGAGCTGGTCGTCGAGGGCGAGCGCCTGCGCCGGCGCGACCGTCCTGCGCGCCGCGCCGAGCGACGCGACGCGGCGTCGCGCCGCCTCGAGCGCCTCGAGGGCCTTGGTGAGCCGCGCCTGCGCCTCGCGCGCGACGGGACTGTCGGAGCGCTTCTGCGCCGCCGCCTCGCGCACCGCCTGCGCGAACGCCAGGTCCATGTCGTTGTCGGCGATGCGGAGCGCCTCCTCCGCGAACGGCTTCTCGTCGTCGGTCGTGGGCAGGTGCACGAGGCGCTCGGCCACCTGCAGCGACGCCTGGTCGACCGCGAGCGCGCGATCGGCGGCGTGGCGCACGGAGTGCGGCACCGCGAGCGAGCCGTCGTCGCGTGTGGCCCAGATGCCCCACGCCGTGGCGGCGAGCAGCAGGACCGCGACGATGGCGAACGGGGTGGCGAAGCGCTTCATGACGTGGGGCGGGAAGGTCCGGCGGGTCGCTTGAGGATAATCACGCCGCGTCGCGCTCCCCACGGGGGCGCGTGGGGGCGAGGCGCTAAACCTTCGTGCTGCGCGCGTGCTGCGCGAGGAGTGCCTTCGGCGCGGCACGGCGCCACGCGACCTCGAGGATCTCGCGCAGGTCGGACCGCTTCACCTTGCCGAGGTGCACGAGCAGGGTGGGATGGCCGCGATAGTGGTCGGTGACGAAGAAGATCGCCGGGTCCGCCGCGAGGCGCAGGTCGCGCTCGGTGTCGCCGCACTTGACCACGAGAACTTCGCCGTCCTCCCAGAGGCGTGCGAGGAACTTGCCCTTCACGCGAAAGCCCGGGGTGCCATACGACGGTCCCTCCTCGACGCCGGGGAAGGCGCCGAGCACCGCACGCACGGTGGCCAGGTGGTCGCGCGGCACCCGACGTCTCAGCGGTCGAGGATGGAGAGGTACCTCCGCCACGGCCCCACCGCCTCGCGGTACTGCTTGGCCATCACGCGCGCGACCTGCGCCACGTGGCCGAGGTCGTGCGCCACCCAGGTCGCGAGCAGCTGCCGCATGGTGACGGCGCCGAATTCGGGATGGATCCCCTCGAGCGCGAGGTCGGCCTCGGTGAGCCGCCACCCCGCGAGCGTCGCCAGCGACGCCGCGCGCATCTCGATGAAGGTGTCGAGCAGCTCGGCGATCGACTTGCCCTGGTTCTGCTCGATCTGCGCGAACCGGTCGAACGGGGCGAAGCGGCGATCGGCGCCCTGCGCGCGGATGATGCGCGCCCGCGGGATCCAGTCGGTGTGCTCGGCGTGGATCAGGTGCCCGATGATGATGAACGGGCTCCACGTCTCGGGACCCTCGGTGGCGTCGGTCCACGCGGGGCCGAGGCCGCCGAGGAGGCCGCGCAGGGCGAGCGGGGTGCGCGTGAGGATGGCGATGCCGGACGTGAGGTCGAATTCCATGGGGAGATTCCGGGAGGGAAGCCGCAATCCGCGCGGGTCAGGGCGCGGCGTCGGCGGAGGACGACGGCGGCGACGAGGCGAGTGCGCGTGGACGGGGCTCCGTTGCGTGCGCCGACGCCGTGATCCGCCGGAACTGCAAGTACATCGCCACGCGCCAGTGCACGATCATGCCGAACGCCATGAGGTAGAACAGCGACGCCGTCTGCAGCGGCGAGATCAGGTGGCCTACGTAGTCGTGCAGCAGCAGCCGCACGGCGAGGAGCCCGAGGAGGATCCAGAGGAAGGCGCGCGAGCGCTGCATGTACACGGTGCCGTCGCGCACGGTGAGGCGCGACGACCGCACGAGCGGCCACGCGAGCACGAGCAGCCCGAGGAGGAACGCCGCCATCGCCCACGCCCACGACACGTGCGTCAGGGGCGAGAAGAACATGAAGAACCCCGTGCTCATCGCGAGGGGCGGAAGCACGATCGCGCGCACCGTCAGCGGCACCCGCGTCTCGCGCACGCGCCAGGCGAGCAGCGCCACGCCGCCGAAGAGTGGCCCGATGCGGAGCACGGGCTTGAGGACCGGCTCGTAGCGGAGGTAGAGCTCCTGGATCGTCACGGCGCCGGCGCTACGCGGTGACGTCGCCCGCGAGCATCGTCACGCCGCCCGTGGCGAAGCGATCGAGGTCGGCGATCGCGGCGCGCCCGGCGTCCGAGGCGAGCGTCGCGTCCATCGCGGCCGTCGAATCGAACCAGAACTCCGCCATCCGGTGATACGCGGGCGGGGTGCCGTCGGGACCGGGGCGGAAGCGCGTGAGCTCGGCCCGCGCGATGCCGCGCATCCGCTGCGCGATCGGGATGTGGGTGCCGAGGTAGTAGCGCTCGAACGCGGCCACGTCCGCGGGATGGCCGAACAGCACGGTGACCTTCACGGCGCCGGCGCTCATGCGCCTCCCACGGGCCGCAGCTGCTCGGCGATCGAGCGCGTCTGCGCCGTCACGACGTCGCCGGTGTGGAGCGTGCTCCTGCGCTCGATGAGGAGCAGGTGGCACTCCTCGCGCGCCACCGGGTTGTGCCGCGTGCCCTTGGGAATCACCACGAGCTGGCCGGGCCCGAGCGTCACCGCGCCCCCCTCCAGCTCGATCTCGAGCGTGCCCCGGAGCACGAGGAACAGCTCGTCCTCGTCGGGGTGCGCGTGCCACGTGAAGGTGCCGTGCACGCGCGCGACCTTCACGTACGCGTCGTCCACCTCGGCCACCACGCGGGGGGACCAGAGTTCGGTGAGCGAGGCGGCAACGTCTGCGGGGGTGACGACGGCGGGGAGCGGCATGGTGCGGGCGCGGTTGGGGACGCATGGAACATCTCCGCGCGCCCCCGTGACGCGCCAGCGTGCCCCTAGCGCGCGGCGTCCCGCACCGCGTACAGGAAGCGCGCATACCCGAGCTCCGCCGCGTTCTTGGCGAGCTCGACGTTGGCCCACGCCACGACGTCGGCGAATGGGCGGTCGGTGAAGGGCCACCGCGTGCGCGCGTGCGACGCGAGCGCCGCCTCGTCCATCGCCGCGAGGCGCGCGCGCCAGTCGTCGTGGAGCCCGCCGAGCCAGGCGCGCACGCCGTCGGCGGTGCCGG
>JACQES010000300.1 GCA_016200495.1 Gemmatimonadota bacterium | reverse complement strand
TCCCGGCACCCGACGGGATCGGGCATCGGCCTCGCGGTGACGGACCAGCTCGTGGCCGCGATGGGGGGCACGCTCGCGCTCGGCGAGTCGGCGCACGGGGGGCTTCGCGCCGTGGTGCTGCTGCCGCGCGCGGTGTCGGCGGTGGCCGACGGGGCGGACTGATGGCGCGCATCCTGATCATCGAGGACCACGTGGACCTGGCGCGCACGCTGCGCGCGAACCTCGAGCTCGAGGGGCACGAGGTGCGCGTCGCGCCCGACGGCGACGCGGGTCTGGCGGAGACGGCCTGGCGGCCGACGCTGATCGTGCTGGACCTGATGCTCCCCGGCACGGACGGCCTCGCGGTGCTGACGACGCTGCGGCAGCGCGGCGACCTGACGCCGGTGCTGATCCTCTCGGCGCGCAACGCCGAGGTCGAGAAGGTGCGCGGCTTCCGGCTCGGCGCCGACGACTACGTGACCAAGCCGTTCGGGCTGATGGAACTGCTGGCGCGCGTGGATGCGCTGCTGCGGCGCGTGGCGCGGCCCGCGGCGGAGGCGCCCGCCGGCGACGCGCCGATGACGGTGCATGCGTTCGGCGACATCCGGGTGGAGGTCGAGTCGCGCCGCGTCTTCAAGCGCGGCGCCGAGGTGCTGCTGCGACCCAAGGAGTTCGACCTGCTCGTGGCGCTGCTGCGGCACGCGGGACGCGTGGTCTCGCGCGCGCGGCTGCTGCGCGAGGTGTGGGGATACGAAGCGTCGGTCGTGTCGCGCACGGTGGATACGCACCTGCTCGAGTTGCGTCGACGGCTCGAGGACGACCCGGCGCAGCCGCGCCACCTCGTGACGCTGCGCGGGGCGGGGTACCGGCTCGAGCGCTGAAAGCGCGACGGATGAGGCGCCTGACGAAGCGCTGACGGTGCGCCAACGCGCGCCTGACGCGGCCCGGGGCGCGCGAGGTGAAGCTGCGGCGCGGTGTCCGCGTCCCTCCTTCCACTCGCCGATCATGATCGCATCCGACCCTGCGCGTTCGTGCGCGCCCTTGTCGCACGTCCTGCCGCCCGCCGTGGACCGACTCGGGCGTGCCTCGCGGCCGCCGCGCGCAACCGCGCGCGGCGCGTCTCTCGCGCCCCTGCTCGGCGCCCTGCTCGCGATCGGGTGCTCGTCGGGCGGTTCGCCGGCGGCGCCGGGCGGACCGAGCGGCAGCGGGATCGGACCCGCCGGCGGGCGCGTCACGTCGGCGGACGGGCAGGCGACGCTGGTCGTGCCCCCCGGGGCGCTCGCGACGACCACCGACCTGGTGATCACCGCGACCACCCCGTCCGCCCTTGACCCGGCGGTGGTCGGCGGCAGCACGTACGCGATCTCGCCCGCGGGGCTCGCGTTCGCGGTGCCGGCGACGCTGGTCGTCCACTATGCCGACGCGCAGCGCATCTCGGGAGTGGACGAGGGATCGCTGCGGCTCGCGCGACTCGACAACGCGGGGACCTGGCAACCGCTCACGTCGACCGTGGCGCCGGCCGGCGACTCCGCCACGGGCACGCTCGGCGCCACGGGCACGGTGAGCGTGCGGTGGCCCGGCCCCGCGACCGCGTGCGGCACCGCGACGTTCCGGCAGTTCGACTTCTACGTCGGGCGCTGGGCCTTCAGCGCGCCGAACAGCTTTCCCGGCAGCGACATCGTGACACTCGACGCGACGGGGTGCGTGCTGCGCGAGGACTTCGTCGACTCGCAGGGCGTGCGCGGCGCGAGCCTCAGCCTCTACGATCCCGCGACGGCGCAGTGGCACCAGACGTACATCGACTCGCAGGGCGGGCGCCTCGTGCTGCGCGGCACGCTGGTGGGGGGCACGATGCTGCTCTACGAGACGCCGGGGATGCGCTACGGATGGAGCGTGCTCAGCGCGACGCAGCTGCGCTTCTACGCGGAGCGGTCGACCAACGGCGGCGCGAGCTGGACGGTGGTGTTCGACGGGCGGTACACCGCGGTGCCGTGAGGCGCGTGATGGCGAGCGCCGCACGCCACCGCGCGCCGGCACGACGGACGTCGCCGGCGCGCGTGGCGCCGGCGACCGTCCGGCCCCGGCCTACGTGGGCTGCACGACCGCGCTGATGGCGCAGGTCCGCACGTCGATCACGGCGTAACCCGCGCCCGTCGCGGGCACGGGCTCCCTCACGACGCCGAACCCACCCTCGTCGGCGATCCACGCGGTGAAGGTCGCGGCGCCGAGCGCGACCGGTGCGGCGCAGCCCGGCACCGCCGTGGTGCCGCCGCCCGTGGTGCCGTGCGCGACGAGGAGGCGGCCGCCCGGCGACGCACCGCGAGCGACGAGGAGCACCATGGTGCGCGTGGTGTCGCGCGTCGCCGAGAGCGCGAGGCCTGTCGCGGGCTGGAACGCGATGAAGGCGGGGGACGCGAGGCCGCCGCTCCCGCCTGGCACGACGACGCCCCGCAGCGCGCCCGTCACGCCGTCATAGCGACGGATCTCGTTCGCGAGCTGGTTGGCGACGTAGAGATTGCCGTCGGGCCCCCACGTGAGGCCGAGCGGGGCGTTGAGGGCCGGGTCGGTGACGAAGGGACCGATGAGGGCGCCGGTGCCCGCCTGGAAGCGCTGGATGGTCGTGCTGCCGGAGTTGGTGACGTACAGGTTGCCGTCGGGCCCGAAGGCGACATCGTGCGGGAGCGCCAGGCCGGTCGTGATGAAGGGGCCCTTGAACGCCCCCGTCGTGCCATCGAACCGGAGGACGCGATTGGTCAGCACGCTCACCACGTACAGGTCGCCGTCGGGGCCGAAGGTGAAGCTGGTGGGGCCGTTGAGGGCGGCATCGGTGGCGAACACGCGATCGAACGCGCCGGTGACGCCATCGAAGCGCAGGACCTGGTTGAGGAAGCCGTCCGCCACGTAGAGCGCGCCGTCGGGCCCGAAGTTGAGGTTGCGCGGCGAGCGCAGGGTGACGCCGCTCGTCGCGGCCCCGGCCGTCGCGCGCGTCGTCGCGTCGAAGCGGGCGATCCGGTCGCTGTCGCCCACGGCGACGTACGCGTACCGCGCCGCGGGGGCCGGTCCGGTCACTGGCGCCGGCAACGTCGCGGGTCCGAAGGTCAGTCCCACCGGTCGCACGAGGCCGACGTCGGCGAAATGGATGCCCTGCGCGGCGCCGGTGGCATCAAAGCGGAAGACGACGTGCGCGCCGCGACTCGTGACGACGAAGCCATCGGTGAGCGGCACGTTGAACGAGACCACCGGTGTCGTGGCGCCGCCCGAGCCGGAGCTGGTGGGAGTGGTGGAGCCACCGCAGGCGGTGATGGCGCACAACGGAACGAGCAGACTGACACGGCACTGCCTCATGTCGCACCTCTCGGAATGGGAATCGGCGCGCGGGTCTCGCGCGGCCGTGCTACCCCGAGGGCCAGCCGGTTCCGGGCGCGTCGTGTCAGGAGGACGCCAGAGCGTGCGAGCCTCGCACGTCAGGCGAGCGTCAAGCGTGCGCGCAGGCGTTGCGTCATGCGCGCGAAGCTTCGAGGATGCAGCATGCGCATCCGGGATCCCTTCCTCGCGCGCCGGTCGCCGTCGCGCCGCTCCCGTCCGCGGCACGCCGCCGTGCTCGTGGCGATCGCCACGATCGCCTGCCAGTCGGTGGACGCACCGGTGCGCGTGGACACGAAGGGCGACTCGCTCGCGCACGCCTCCGCGGCGGGCGCCGCGCAGCCTGGCGACTCGGCCGCGACGCCACCGGCCGATTCCACGGCGAAGGCCACGCCGCCGGACACCACGCGGCAATTGCCGGCGCCGGTGGTGCCGATCGGACCACCGGCGACGGACACGCTGACGACGGCCGGCTTCCGCTGGCGCCTCGATGCGCCGTTCTGCGCCGGCAGCCGGATCGCGCTCGCCTTCATGATCGACTCCATCGTGGTAGGGCGAGACACGCTGACGAACGGCCAGCTGAGCCGTCGCTACCCGGCGTCGACCGGCGTGCACCGGTTGCGGGCGCTGTCGGGCCCGATGGTGGTGAGCGACACCACGCTCACCGGCGCGCTCGGGCGGACGCCGGTCGCCGTGGCGCCGTTCTACTGCTCCTGACGTCGCGTCAGAACAGCTTCGGCAGTTCGCTGCGGTAGTGCGCGCCCCACGCGCGCAGGATGCCCTCGATCACCGGCGCCGCGTTGTCGGAGTTCACGGCCACGAAGAGGCCGCGCTCGCGGGACGGATCGACGAGCAGGTAGGCGCGGACGCCGGGATTGCCGCCGCTGTGGAACAGGAGCACGCTGCCATCGGGGCGCCGGTGGACGAAGTGCCCGAGCGCCATGCGCGCGCCACCCAGGTCGAGCGTCTTGCCGTCGACGACGAGTTCCGCGGCGACGATCGGCGTCGCCTGCAGGGCGGCCGATGACGCGCCGAGCACGGCTGCGTGGCCCGCGCGGGCGGCCGCGTACTCGGCCAGCAGGGCGTGCATGTCGCGCGCCGTCGTGATGAGCGAGGCCGCGGCTGCGCCGACGCACCGCTGTGGGCGCACGCGTCGTCCCGCTTCGTCGTAGCCGATCGCCTCCGGCACCGCGCCGCTCGGCGGGTCGAAGTCGGTGTGGCGAAGCCCGAGCGGCGCGAAGAGCACGCGTCGCATGGCGGCCGGGAATGGCTCGTGCGTGCGCTCCTCGATCGCGAGCTGCAGCAGGGTGTATCCACCGCCCGAGTACGACCAGCGCGCGCCGGGCGCCATGGTGATGGCGACGCCACCGCGATCGCCGGCGCGTCCATCGAGGACCGCCTCGAGCGACGGTCGGGCCGAGTCGGCGGGGAAGCAGGGCACCGACAGCATGCCGATGCCCGCGGTGTGGCTCAGGATGCGGCGTGCGGTGACCTGTGCGGGATCGAAGCGCGAGGGCGGCAGGTGCCAGCGCGTGAGGCCGGCGGTGATCGGGCTGTCCAGCGGGAGCACCCCCGTCTCCGCGAGGCGCAGCGCGCCCCAGCTGGTGACGGCCTTCGAGACGGACGCGACGCCGATCGGCGTGGTGTCCGTCATGGGCCGTCGCGTCTCCCGGTCGGCGACGCCGAAGCCGCGCGCATACGGAGCCGCGCCCTGCTCGAAGAGCGCCACCTGCGCGCCCGGCACGGCAGCGTTGGCGAGCAGCGCCGGAACGAGCGTGTCGAGCGTGGTGGCGAAGGCGGACGGCGGCAGGGTGCGTGCGGGGGGGCGCGCATTGCACCCCACGACGGCGAGCAGCGCGCCAAGGACGATCCCGCCGCGAGGCGACCTCATGGCGCCGCCAGCGCGCGCGCGAGCCAGGCCGAGAGGGGCGTCGCGAGGTCGACGTCGGCGCCGTTGCGGCGCAGGTTGTGGTCGGCGCCAGCGACGATGAGCCGCTCGAACGGCCGGCCCGCCGCGGCGAGCGAATCGACCCGCGCGACGCTCTGCGCGACGGGCGAGAACTCGTCGAGCGCGGGGTCGCCGAAGATGAACAGCGCCGGCGCCGTGAGTCGCGCCCAGTCGGCGACCGGATCGCGATCCATCACCGTGCGGTACCAGGCGCGATACGGACTGTCGGGCGGGGACGGCTGCGGGTCGCCGTAGACCCGGCGGAACCAGCGGCTCCCCTTGTGTTCCTCCCAGAGGCGCACGAACTGCTCGAAGCCGCCGTGCCCGCGGCTCACGTCGTTGTCCACCAGGTGCATCGCGCGCGCGGCGGCGACGTCGGATTCGCCGAACCCCTCGCGCCGGAGCCGGGCGCTCCGCTCGAACAGGTTGTCGTCGGCGATCGTGGTGAGCGAGGCGGAGACGGTCACGACGAATCGTACGTCGCCGAGGCGCGCCGCCGCCACGGGTGCGATCCATCCGCCCTGGCTCACGGCGAACAGTCCGACGCGCGCCGGGTCGATGCCGGGGCGCGTGCGCAGGAAGCGCGCGGCGGCGACCGCATCCGCGGC
>JACQES010000299.1 GCA_016200495.1 Gemmatimonadota bacterium | reverse complement strand
AAGCGGTGCCGCCGCCGGCGCCGGCGTCACTGGCGGCGCAGCCGGAGCAGACTCACCGCGGCTGAGCGCCTCGGCGAACTGCGCGACCGTGCTGAACCGATCGGCGGGGGACTTGGCCAGCGCCCGCCGCACCGCCTCCGCCACCGAGCTCGGCACGCTGGGCCTCAGCTCGGTCACGGAGCGTGGCGCCACCGATAGGTGCTGATACGCCAGGTTTTCGGCGGTGGGCGCGATGAACGGCGGCTGGCCCGCGAGCATCTCGTACGCCATCACGCCGAAGCTGTAGAGGTCGGCGCGGTGGTCCACTCCGGGGTCGGCCGCCGCCTGCTCGGGCGCCATGTACATCGGCGTCCCGAGCGCGATCCCCATCTGCGTGAGCGCCCCATCACCCGACGGCGCGGCCGCCGCGTCGCGGAGCGCCTTCGCGACGCCGAAGTCGGTCACGGTCGCCGAGCCGCCGGACAGGAGCACGTTGTCCGGCTTGATGTCGCGGTGGACGACCCCTTCCTTGTGCGCGTACGCGAGCGCCGACGCCACGTCGCGCATCAGGCGCACCGCCTCCGAGGTCTCGAGCGCCCCGTGGCTCCGGAGCCGCTGGCGGAGCCCCTCGCCCTTCACGAACGGCATCGTGAAGTACGGCACCCCGTCCACCTCGCCCGCATTGAGCAGCGGCACGATGTGCGGGTGCTGGAGCCGCGCGGCGGTCATGATCTCGCGCTTGAACCGCTCCACGCTCACCCCCGCCACGTCGGTCGGGAGGATCTTCACCACGACCTCGCGTCCCAGCGCGTTCTCGCGCGCCACGAACACGCGCGACATCCCGCCGCCCCCAAGCTCCTGTTCGAGCGTGTAGGCGCCGCCGAGCGCGCGCTGCAGCCGGTCGCGAAGTTCCTCTGTCACGCGGGACCCGTGGGGGAGAAGTCTCCCAAAACTAGGCGCCGGGGGCGGGGCAGGCCACAACATCCCGCGCCTGAACGCGGGGCCCGCGCGGACGCGAACCCGGCGCCTCAACGACGACGGCCCGGCACGCTCCCCGCAGGGCACGCACCAGGCCGTCAGCGCCCTGCCGAAGCAGGATCAGGCGCCCTTGGCCGCCACCCGCTCGCTCGCCCCCTCGCGCGCGGCCCCGCCGTCCGACACGGTACCCGGCACGAGCGCGATCGCGAACACCTGGTCGAGCGTCTCCACGCAGTGGAACGTCAGCTGCGCCCGCACTTCGTCCGGGATGTCCTCGATGTCCGCCTCGTTGTCCTTCGGCAGGATGATCGTGGTGATCCCCGCGCGGTGCGCGCCCAGCACCTTCTCCTTCACGCCGCCGATCGGGAGCACCCGGCCGCGCAGCGTGATCTCGCCGGTCATCGCCACGTCGCGGCGCACCAGTCGTCCCGACATCGCGGACACCAGCGCGGTCGCCATCGTCACGCCGGCGCTCGGCCCGTCCTTGGGGATCGCCCCCTGCGGCACGTGGATGTGCACCTCGATCGCGCCCAGCTTGTCCTCGCTGATGCGCAGCCGCTGCGAGTGCGTCGCCGCGTACGTGAGCGCCGCGCGCGCCGATTCCTTCATCACGTCGCCCAGCTGCCCGGTGAGGATGAGCGACACGTTCCCCATCCCGCTCACCTGCATCTTCTCGTCGGGCGAGGGCGGGGCGCCGAGCCGGCGGATCGCCGCCTCGACGAACATGATGTCGCCGCCGGCGGGGGTGTAGTACATCGCCGTCGCCGTGCCGACCTGGTTCGCCTCCGCCGCGTGCTCCGGGTGCACCTTCGGCCGCCCGAGCAGCCCGCGCACGTCGTCCGAGGTGAGGGTCCCCTCCTCGTTCGACGGCGACGCGGGCTCGCCGCCCGCGAGGCGCCGCGCCACCTTGCGCGCCACCGCGCCGATCCGCTGCTCCAGCTGCCGCACGCCGGCCTCGCGCGTGTAGCGGGTCACGATCCCCGCCACCGCGTCGTCGGTGAACGACACCGCCTTGTCGCCGAGCCCGGCGTCCTCGAGCTGGCGAGGAATCAGGTACTTCTTCGCGATCTCCTGCTTCTCGCGCTCCGTGTACCCGGCGAAGTCCACGACCTCCATGCGGTCGAGCAGCGGGCCCGGGATGTTCTGGATGAAGTTGGCCGTCGCGATGAACAGCACCTCGCTCAGGTCGAACGGCACCCCGAGGTAGTGGTCGGTGAAGGTGTCATTCTGGGCGGGATCGAGCACCTCGAGCAGCGCGCTCGACGGATCGCCCTGGTAGGACGTGCCCAGCTTGTCCACCTCGTCGAGCAGGAAGACCGGGTTCTTGGTCCCCGCCTGCTTCATCCCCTGCACGACGCGCCCGGGCATCGCGCCCACGTACGTGCGCCGGTGCCCGCGGATGTCCGCCTCGTCGCGCGCGCCGCCCAGCGCCACGCGCACGTACTCGCGCCCGAGCGACCGCGCGATCGACTTGGCGATCGACGTCTTGCCGACGCCCGGCGGGCCCACGAACAGCAGGATCGGCCCCTTCGCCATCGCGCGCGACTTGGCTTCCTTCGTGTCCGTGATGGTCGCGTCCGTGCTGTCGCCCGCCGACCGCTCGCGGTCGGTGCGCAGCTTGGCCACCGGGAGCTCGCCCGTCTTGCCCAGCTCCTCGGCCAGCTGCCTGGCGCGGAGCTGCCGCACCGCGAGGAACTCGAGCACGCGGTCCTTGACGTCCTTGAGGCCGTAGTGGTCCTCGTCGAGCACCTCGATCGCGTGCTTCAGGTCCAGCTGGTCGTCCGACCGGCTGTTCCACGGCAGCTCCGCGATCCACTCGAGGTAGGTGCGGATGACCTGCGCCTCCATCGACTCGCGCCCCGCGCGCTCGAGGCGCCCGAGCTCGCGCTCGACCTCGACGCGCGCCTCCTTGGGCAGCACGAGCTTGGCCAGCTTCTCGCGGAGCTCGCTGATCTCCTTGGCCTGGTCCTCCTCGCCGAGCTCCTTCTGGATCGCCTTCATCTGCTCGCGCAGGAACATCTCGCGCTGGCGCTCGCCGAGCTCCTCCTGCACCTGCGACTTGATCTCCTCCTGCGCCTCGAGCAGCCCGATCTGGCGCTGCACGTGCACGAGCACCTTCCGAAGCCGCTCCTCGACGGAGAGCGTCTCGAGCAGCCCCTGCTTCTCGGGCACCGTGATGTCGATGTAGCCGGCCACGAGGTCGGTGAACTTGCCGGGCTCGGTCACCTGGTCGAGGACCTGGTGCACCACCTCTTCGGGCAGGCCGCGCCGCTCACCGAGCTCCGCGGCGCGCTCGCGCATCTCCTTGTGGAGCGCCTCGAAGGCGGGATCCTGCTCGTTGACCGGTCCCATCTCGTCGGTGGTCACCACCACGGCCGAGAAGTAGCCGTCCGTCGTCGAGTACTGGAGCGCCGTCGCGCGCTGCTCGCCCTGCAGGAGGAGCTGCACGCCGCCCAGTCCGCGCTGGATCTGCCCGATCCGGGCCACGACGCCCATCGAGTACAGGATCTCCGGGCTCGGCTCGTCGGAGGTGTCGCGCTGCGCGACCGCAAACACCAGGCGGTCGGTCTTGAGGGCCGCCTCGATCGCGCGCAGCGTGCCTGGTCGGCCGGCGGCGATCGGATTGGTCAACCCGGGGAACATCACGGTCCCGCGCAGGGGCAGGACAGGAAGCGTCTGGCGCTGGCTCATTGGGGGGGTCACCATCGGGAGGGTATCGGCTTGGAGTCCCGATTGTTCCAAGCCCGGGCCGTTCGCGCAGTGGTCGCGCCCCTGGCCCCGAGGTGCCGGTTTTCGTGGAGGTGAGCGCCGGAACGCCCTTCGAAGTGCACGTCGTATACCCCTCTGAATACGCCACGGCGACGGGGTTTGCAACTTTCGGGCGCCTTCGTGACGTAGGGGCTGTCAACGCGGCGTGGCGCGGTGACACAGGGCACCGGCTACCGCCGAAATTGCTCGCCCGGGTGTGTCATGCGCGCTATCTTGGACGGTCAGCCCCCCACCACCAGACGACACCACCCGGTGCCCGATCCCGTCACGTCCACGTCCGACGCCGAGTTGCGCGCTCACGTGGAGCGCACGCTCGCCGCCACGTACGAGATCGACTCCGAGCTCGGGCGCGGTGGCATGGGGATCGTCTACCGGGCGCGCGACAAGCGCCTCAAGCGCGTGGTGGCCATCAAGCTCCTGCCGCCGGAGCTCGCGTTCCGCTCGGAAATCCGCTCGCGCTTCCTCCGCGAGGCAGAAACCTCGGCCGCGCTGTCGCACCCGAACATCGTCCCGATCTATTCGGTCGACGAGAAGGACGGCCTCGTCTTCTTCGTCATGCAGTTCGTGGACGGCGACAACCTGGCCAAGCGCATCCAGACCACCGGTCCGATGGCCGTGGACGACGTGCGTCGCGTCCTGACCGAGGTCGCCTCCGCGCTCGCGCTCGCCCATTCGCGCGCGGTCGTCCACCGGGACATCAAGCCCGACAACATCCTCCTGAACAAGGAGGACGGGCGCGCCATGGTCACCGACTTCGGCATCGCCCGCGCCGTCTCCGACGGCGCCGACTCGCGCCTCACCGCCACCGGCGTCGCCATCGGCACGCCGCACTTCATGTCGCCCGAGCAGTGCGCCGGCGACCGCGACGTGGACGGGCGCGCCGACCTCTATTCGCTGGGCGTCGTCGGCTACCAGATGCTCACCGGCGAGTTGCCGTTCACGGCCAACACCACGCCGGCGCTGCTCGTCAAGCAGATCTCCGAGGCCCCGACGCCGGTCGAGCGCAAGCGCGCCGGCATCCCGGACGACCTCGCCCGCACGGTCATGCGGCTCCTCGAGAAGGACCCCGCCAACCGGTTCCCCGACGCCGCCGCGCTCGCCTCAACCGGCTACGCCCCGCGATCGCCCTCGTACTCGCCGTCGCCCGTTCCCGCCTGGGGCGCGAGCGAGCCGACGCAGGACGAGATCGCGCGCTGGTACGCGGAGCCGGTCGTCAAGTTCCGCCGCAAGCTCGCGCCGTACCTCGCGGTCAACGGCGTCTTCCTGTTCTTCGCCATCTTCACGAGCACCAATCTCCTCCCCATCTCGGCCATCTGGAGCGTGGTGATCGCGTACCAGTACGCGAAGATCTGGAGCGAGGGATTCGACTGGCGCGACGTGTTCAAGCAGCCGCGCGACCGCCTCTTCTTCGACGTGCTGGCCGAGTGGATCGACGACGCGAAGGCGCTCTTCGACCCGCACAAGCGCGCCGAGCTGCGCAACCGCACGCGCGCGCAGCGGCAGCTCGCGCGTGAGCGCGGCCAGGGAGGCCTCTTCGAGGGGCCCTCGCCGGGTTACGCGGCGCGCGCCAGCCTCGGTGGTTCCGTGGGGGGCGGTCGTCCGTCGGGGGCGCTCGCGCCGGGGGCGCCGCAGGGCGACGCCGTCCGCCAGGCCCGCGCCGACCGCGACGAGATCCTCCGCCTCATCGAGACCATGCCGCGCGG
>JACQES010000304.1 GCA_016200495.1 Gemmatimonadota bacterium | reverse complement strand
GCGGTGCACGACCGAGAGCCCCGTGCCGTCGATCGAGATGAACTGCGTGACCCGGTCCTTGAGCGGCGACTTGTTGAACAGGTACCTCACGCCGCGCAGGTCGCCGGGTCCCTCCTCGCCGACGTTGGCGACGAAGAGGAGCGTCCCCCTGGTGCGCACCTTGTTGAGCTCCATCGCGCGCGCGATCGCGAGCAGCACCGCGAGGCCGCGGCAATCGTCACCGATGCCCGGCGCCTTCATCTGCAGGCCGTCGCGCTTGACGGTCACGTCGGTGCCCTCGGGAAAGACCGTGTCGAGGTGCGCCGCGAGCACGAGCACCGGGCCCTGCCCGCTCCCCGGCCGCTCGGCGATCACGTTTCCCTCGGCGTCAATGGTCACGTTCCTGTAGCCGAGGGCCTCGAAGCGCCGCTTCATCTCGAGTCCGCGGGCCTGCTCCTTGAACGGCGGTGCCGGGATCTGGCAGATGGACTGCTGCTGGTCGAGCGTCCAGGCGTTGTCGGCCTTGAGGCGATCCTGGGCCGCCTTCACGGCGGGGTCGGTGGCCTGCGCGGCGAGCGGCAGGCCGGGAGCGCACGCGAGGGCGAGCGCGACGAACAGGCGGGACGAGCGCGTCATGGGCAACGGCGGGAGGGACGGAGCGCTCGGTCGCCCGGTGGGCAGGCGCGAGCGCGCGGGGGGAACGTGACGATGTCTAATGCACCGTTGGAACGTCGGGCGACAAGGGGGGCACGCCGCCCGTGACGCCAATCGGGGCGGCACCACGCGCGGCGGGCTGGACCGGCGCCACGGGGCGGAGCCACCACCGCGCGACGAGCGTGCCGCCCACGAGCGCAACGGCGTACCCGTACGGAACGCTGGGCGCCACGAGCGCGAGCAGCAGCGCGAGCGTCAGCTGCCGCGCGTCGCCGGCCACCTCGCGCACGAGGGCGAGCAGCGTCACCGCCTCGACCACGAGCAGCACGCCGAGGATCGGCCCCGGAAAGAGCGAGAGCAGCGCGCGCGCATCGGCGCTGGCCATGAGCGCGGCCGCGAACCAGAAGAGGCCGTAGAGGATGACGCTGCCGCCGGTGCGCGCGCCGAACGCGTAGTGCCCCGCCATTCCCCCCGAGCCGTGGCAGACGGGAATCCCGCCGAGCGGCGCGGAGACCAGGTTCATGAACGCATACGTGGCGCCGATGCGCGACAGCGGAAGGGGCGCGCGGTCGGGAAAGAGGTCCATCGCGAGCTGGCGCGTGGCGAGCACCGAGTTGCCGAGCGACAGCGCGATCTGCGGCAGCGCGAGCAGCAGCAACCCGTCGCGCCACGCGGTGACGGGGGGGATGCCGAGCACCGGCGCAGGTGCGGCGAAGCCCAGCGCGGCCCCGCGTCCCCAATGCCACGCGGCCCATGCGAACCCGAGCGGCAGGACCAGCAGCGCGGGAGGCACGGTGGGCCGGTTGCGCACGGCAAGCACGAGCGCGAGCGCCACGGCGGCGAGCGCGAAGCCGCCGGTGCCGTCCTGCGGCACGAACTTCTCGAGCGCGAGCCGCCCCAGCTGGAGCCCGAGCCCGAGCTGGATGCCGCGCACCACCACCGTGGGCACCGCGCGCTGCAGCCAGGCGAGCCCGCCGGTGAGCGCGAGGGCGAGCATCAGCGCGCCGATGACCAGTCCGCCCGCCCCCAGCACCTCGCGCGAGACCCCGCCGGCGATCACGATCGCGGCGACGGCCTTGAGCGGCTGCACGGGCATCGGCATCCGGTACAGGAGCCCCGTCGTGACCTGGAGCGCCCCGTACACGAGGAAAACAGTTGCCGCGTCGAGGTGCGCCGCGACGATCATCCCGACGAGCAATGGGAGGTCGGTGCCCATGTCACCGAACGCCCCCGACCACTCGTGCCGGTTGAAACGGATCGCGGTGCGCGTCCCGTAGGGAGCCGAAGCGTCGCCGGGCATGACCCTATATTAGGTCCCGCACGCCCGCGCGCACCGCGCGACCCCTCCCCCACCCATCCGCCCCGCCCATGGACGGCTCCGCCGTCAGTATCCGCGGCATTTCCAAGCGCTACGACCAGCACGTCGCCGTGCGCGAGTTGTCGCTGGAAGTGCCGAAGGGCACCGTGTACGGCCTCCTCGGGCCCAACGGCGCCGGCAAGACGAGCACGATCCGCATGCTCCTCAACGTGATCCTCCCCGACACGGGCACGATCACGATCCTCGGCCGCCCCAACACCGACGCCGCGACGCTCGACCGCGTGGGGTACCTGCCCGAGGAGCGCGGCCTCTACAAGAAGATGAAGGTCCGCGACGTGCTGCGCTTCCTCGCCGAACTCAAGGGCGTCGGCGCCAGGGACGCGAACCGGCGCATCGACGAGTGGCTCGAGCGGCTTGCCCTCAAGACCGCCGAGCGCGACTGGGGCAACGCGAAGGTGGACGAGCTCTCGCGCGGCATGCAGCAGAAGGCGCAGTTCATCGGCACCCTGCTGCACGACCCCGACCTCGTGATCCTCGACGAGCCGTTCTCGGGGCTCGACCCGATCAACGCGCAGGCCCTCAAGGACACGGTGGTCGAGCTCCGCCGCCGCGGCAAGACGGTGATCTTCTCGACCCACCTGATGGACAACGCCGAACGCCTGTGCGACTCGGTGTGCATCATCGCCCATGGGGAGAAGGTGCTCGACGGCACGGTCGTCGGGGTGAAGGCCGAGCACGCGGGGCGGTTCGTCGCCCTCGCGTGCAGCAACACCAACGACGCCGCCGTGCAGGCGGTGCTCACCGATCCCGCGCTCGTCCGACACGCGGACGACCAGAACACCTACTTCGAGCTGGAGATGGCGCCGGGCGCCGAGGCCCAGCGGCTGCTCACGCAGCTGGTGACGGCGGGCGCGCAGGTGCAGCGGTTCGAGCTGGTGCAGCCGTCGCTGCACCGCATCTTCCTCGAAAAGGTGGGCGCCACTGGCGTGGAGCCCGGGATGACCGGTCATGGCTAAGCTCTGGGTGGTGATCCGCCGCGAGTACGTCGAGCGGGTGCGGTCCCGCTGGTTCATCATCGGCACCGTGCTCGGGCCGATCTTCATGCTCACCATCACCGTGCTGCCGGTCTGGCTCGCCACGCGCACCAAGGCGTCGAGCGGCCTCACGCAGATCGAGGTGATCGACGCCACCGGCACGGGGCTCGGCGCCAAGGTCGCGCTCAAGCTCGGCGCGATTCCCGGCGAAGCGGGCGGTGGCTACACCCCGGGCCAGCAGGCCGTCGCCCCCGACGCGCTGGCGGCCGCCGAGACCACGGCCACGCATCGCGTCATGGCCAAGGAGATCAAGGGCTACCTCGTGCTCGCGGGCACGCCCCCCGCCGACGTGAAGGTGCGCTACGCCGGGCGGAACGCGTCGAGCGTGAACGACATGCAGGTGCTGCGCGAGTCGGTGCGGTCCACGCTGCTCAGCATGCGCCTCGAGGGCGCGGGGCTCGACCCGTCGAAGATCGCGCAGCTGACCAACGTGCGCGTGCCGATGGACGAGGAAGTCCTCGACGACCGCGGCCGCGGCGGATCGGGCAAGGGCTCGCTCGTGGTCGGCTACCTGGTGTCGTTCCTGCTCTACATGATGATCACGCTCTACGGGCAGAACATCCTGCGCGGCGTGATGGAGGAGAAGACGACGCGCGTGGCCGAGGTCGTGGTCGCGAGCGTGCGCCCCGACTACCTGCTCGCGGGCAAGGTCATCGGCACCGGCGCGGTGGGGATCACGCAGCAGCTCATCTGGATCGCGTCGGGGTTCGCGCTCTTCACGCAACGCGCGGCCATCATGCAGTACTTCGGCGTGGCCGAGTTGCCGTTCCAGTTTCCCTCGATCGGCCTCGGCTTCCTCGCGATCACGCTGCTCTACTACATCTTCGGCTTCCTGTTCTACGCCTCGCTGTTCGCCGCGGTCGGCGCGATGGTGAGCAACCAGGAGGATGCGCAGCAGGCGGCGATGCCCGTGACCGTCGTGCTCGTGCTCGGCGTGATCTTCATGCAGCCGCTGCTGCTGGCGCCGCAGG
>JACQES010000303.1 GCA_016200495.1 Gemmatimonadota bacterium | reverse complement strand
GCTCGAACCAGGTGTCGTTCATCCGCAGCGGCTCGAAGATGCGCGTGCGGAAGAAGCGGTCGAGCGGCATCCCCGAGACGACCTCGACGAGGCGGCCGAGCACGTCGATCGCGAGGCTGTAGTTCCAGCGCTCGCCGGGCTCGAAGCGGAGGGGCAGGGTGCCGAGCTTGTCGATCGCCGGTCCGAGGACGAGCCCCGGCTTGCCGAGGCCGTAGATGCCGGCCTTCTCGTAGATCGCCTTGAATTCGTCCGAGCCGATCCCGGCGTAATCGAGTCCCGCGGTGTGCGTGAGCAGCTGCCGGATCGTGATCTTCCGTCGGGTTGGCTTCGTCTCGTACGACGAATCGGCCGCGTTGAACTTCGTGAGCACCGTGTGCTCCTTGAAGGTCGGCAGGTAGTTCCCGATCGGGTCGTCGAGCCCGAAGCGTCCCTCCTCCCACAGCATCATCACCGCGACGCTCGTGATCGCCTTGGTCTGCGACGCGATGCGGAAGATGTCGTCGTGCCGGAGCGGCGCCTTGGTCCCGAGGTCGCGCACGCCGTACGCCTTGTCGAGCGCGACCTTGCCGCCCTTGATGAGCAGGATCGTGATGCCCGGCACCGTGCCGTCGGCGACGGTCTTCGCGGCCAAGGCGTCGAGCCGCGCGAGCCGATCGGCGTGGAACGCCGCGGCGCCGGCGAGCGCCGGTGCCTGCGCCGCGAGGTGAGCGGGGGTGAGCGCGGGCACGCCCCCGACGAGGGCGAGCGACAGGGCGGCGAACGCGAGGCGCGACGGACGCATACGAGGCAGGGCGGGGGGAAACATGCGAGGGGGACGCGCACAATATGTCGTGCCGTGGACGCGCTCCGCGAGCGGACCCGAGCGAGCGCGATCTTCGCCTCCATCCCCTTGCCCTCGTCGGCGCGCGGCGTTCATGTAGGCCCATGCCTCCCCGTGACGCGAACCCTCCCGATCGCGCGCTCACGCGCCGCGACCTCCTGGCCGGCGCCGCGGGCGTGGCCGGCGCCGCCGCCATCGCCTCCCTCCCCGCCCTGGGCGCCGCGCAGCAGGCGAGCGTGCCCGCCGCTCCGCCGCCCGTCGTCCCAGCCGATCCCACCAAGGTCGTGGGCACCCCCACCGCCGCGGTCGGCACGCGCTCGCCGTTCGTGCGCCCGACCCGCGTCCCCACCGGCGACATCCAGGGCTTCTCGCTCACGCCGCACGGCGACCTCACCGGCACCATCACGCCGGCGGACCTCCACTTCGAGCGGCACCATGCGGGCGTGCCGTTGATCGATCCGGCCCGGCACACACTGACGGTGCACGGCAAGGTCGCGCGACCGATGGTCTTCTCGATGGACGACCTGCGGCGCTTTCCGCAGGTGACGCGCACCTACTTCCTCGAGTGCTCGGGCAACGGGCGCGCCGCCTTCCGCGATCCCAAGCCCGACCTCACGCCCCAACGCGTGGCCGGCCTCCTCAGCAACACCGAATGGACGGGCGTGCCGCTGCATGCGCTGCTCGAGGAAGTCGGGATGACGGGCGACGCCACGTGGATGCTCGCCGAGGGGGGCGACGCGTGCATGCTGACGCGATCGATTCCGGTGGCCAAGGCGATGGACGACGCGCTGCTCGTCTGGGCGCAGAACGGCGAACCGCTCCGCCCCGAGAACGGCTTCCCGCTCCGGCTCCTGCTCCCCGGGTGGGAAGGGAACAGCAACGTGAAGTGGTTGCGCCGCCTCGAGCTCGGCACCGCCCCCTGGATGACGCGCTGGGAGACCAGCAAGTACACCGACCCGCTGCTCGGGCAGAAAGCGCGGCAGTTCAGCTTCGACATGGACGCCAAGAGCATGATCACGTCGCCGTGCGTGCCGCAGGCAATCACCAAGGGCTGGCGCCCGGTGAGCGGCCTCGCGTGGACGGGGCGCGGCCGCATCACGCGCGTCGAGGTGAGCGTGGACGGCGGCAGCTCGTGGCACGACGCGGCGCTGCACGAGCCGGTGCTCTCCAAGGCCGTCACGCGCTTCAGCTGGATGTGGCACTGGCAGGGGAAATCGGCGCTGCTGCTCTCGCGCGCCACCGACGAGACCGGCTACGTGCAGCCGACGCGCACCGAACTCACCACGGCCCGCGGACCCGGCACCGACTACCACTTCAACCAGATCGTGGGGTGGCAGGTGGACCCGTCGGGACAGCTCACCTATCACGGGGGGCGCTGAGATGCGACGCATCGTGATGGCGATGAGCGCGTGGCTCGCGGCGTGCAGCGGAACCGGCGACGGTGCCGCGACCACGCACGTCTCGCGCACCAATGGCGGGCCGCCTCCCGGCCAGCACTTCGAGCTCGGCCGCGCGGCGACGCCGGCCGAGGTGGCCGCGCTCGACCTGGACGTGAACCCGGCCGGGGCGGGTTTGCCCGCCGGACGCGGCTCGGCCAGCGACGGCGCCAAGGTGTACGCGCGTGCCTGCGCCAGCTGCCACGGCCCCAACGGTGAGGGGATCGCACCGCTCTATCCGCAGCTCGTCGGACGCGACCCCGCGGGCGAGACGTTCGACTTCGCCAAGGACCCCAGGATCGCGCGCACGATCGGCAACTACTGGCCGTATGCGACGACCGTGTTCGACTACATCCGGCGCGCCATGCCGCAGACGGCGCCCGGCTCGCTCTCGGCCGACGACACGTACGCCGTGACCGCGTACCTCCTCGCGGCCAACAAGGTGATCGGCGCCGAGGCGGTGCTCGACTCTGCGGCGCTGGTCAACGTGAAGATGCCGGCGCGCGACCGGTTCGTGCGGGACGATCGCCGGGGCGGGCACGAGGTGCGGTAGACCGGCGTGGTGCGCGCGGTGCCGCCGAGTTCGCGGGCACCGCCGCGCCTAGCGAGCCGCGCGTGCGGACCCGAGCCGGAGCGGACGCTCGCCAGCGGCCGCGACCGACGCACGGGTGTAGAGCGCCAGGCTGACGCGCCCGTCCTCGAGCGCGTCGCGATCGATGCCTGTGACGCGCACCACGCCGCGCGCCGAGCGCATGCCGGGCCCGAGGAGGCGCGCGATCACGCGCTCGCCGCGTGCGTCGCGACGACGGAGGACCACGGCCTCGAGCGCCTCCGCCGCCCCGGCATCGAGGCGCGCGCCGAAGCGCAGGGCGCCCGAGGTCGGCTCGAAGGTGAAGTCGGCGTGCGCGGTCGTTCCCGCGCCCGCGACCACCACGGTGCCACGCGTTGCGTCCGGCGCGCGGCCCGCCACGAGCGGCGGCGTGGTGGGCGGCGGACGGCGTCGCGGCGCGGCCTGCTCGAGCGCGAAGGCGAAGCCGACCAGGCGCGCATCGCTGAACGGGCGGCCCAGCAGCTCGACGCCCGTCGGCAGGCCATCGTCGGTGAAGCCGGCGGGCACGCTGATGGCCGGCAGCCCGGTGTTCGCGGCGAGCGCGCACGTGGTGCCGAGCTGCGGGTCGCCGATCAGCACGGGCTTGCGCGTGCTCGTGGGGTAGGCGAGTGCGTCGAGGTGCAGCGAGTCCATGAGCGCGACGATGCGCGCACGCAGCGCGAGCTGTCGCGACCGCACCAGCTGCTGCGACGGCCCGTCGCGCACCGTCACGGTGTCCTCCTCGCGGTGGCGCGCCTCGAGCGCCTTGTCGTAGAGCCCGCCCGCGAGGATGTCCGACAGCGAACGGACCGGCGCACCGCCCGGTCGCGCGAGGTAGTCCTGCAGGTCATGCTTTGTCTCAAGTCGGGTCAGTGACGTGCGCGCGATGTCGGCATCGAACTCCGGCATCGCCACCTCGACGAGCGTCGCACCCAGCCGCTGCATCGCGCCCAGCGCCGCGCGGATCGTGTCGGCCACGTCCGGCTCGGCGTCACGGAAGTACGGCGCGAACACGCCCACGCGCGTGCCGGCCAGGGCGTCCGCGCGCAACGCCGCGACGAACGCCGGCGTGGGGATGCCCTCGCTCGCACGCGTGGCGTCGTCGTCCGGATCGGGACCGACGGTGGCGTCGAGGCCGATCGCGAGGTCGCGCACCGTGCGCGCGAGTGGACCGGGGGTGTCCTGCGTGTGCGAGAGGGGCACGATGCCGGCGCGACTGAAGAGGCCCTGCGTCGGCCGCAGTCCGACGAGCGCACCGAACGCGGAGGGAATGCGAATCGACCCGCAGGTGTCCGTGCCCCAGCCGAGCGCCGCGAAGCTGGCGGCGATCGCCGCGCCCGTGCCGCCGCTCGAGCCGCCGGGACAGCGCGCCGGGTCGTACGGATTGCGCGTCTGGCCACCCAGGGAGCTGATGGACGTGATGCCGGCCGCGAGCTCGTGCAGGTTGGCCTTGGCCAGCACGATCGCGCCCGCGGCGCGCAGCCGCGCGACCACGAACGCGTCGCGCCGCGGCCGGTGCGTCGCCAGCGCGAGGGATCCGCCCGTCGTCGGCAGGTCGTCGGTGTCGTAGTTGTCCTTGAGGATGATCGGGATGCCGTGCAGCGGACCGCGCACGCGTCCCTCGCGCCGTTCGGCGTCGAGTCGCGCGGCCTCCGCGCGCGCACGCGGATTGAGCCGGATGAGCGCGTTCAGCTCGGGGCCGGCATGATCGTACGCAGCGATCCGCGCGAGGTAGGCGTCCACCAGCTGCGCGGCGCTCGTCCGGCCCGCCGCCATGGCCTCCTGCAGCTCGGCGATGCTGGCTTCGGTGACGTCGAAGCCCATCGCCGCGGCGTGGGAGGCCCGCGCAACGGCGGAACGCGTCGCGGCGCGATGGTCTGCCTGGGCGGCGGCGGTGCGAATCGCGGCGAGGCAGGTGAGCGTGCACACCGCGCGGGTGAGCAAGGCGGTCGAGCGGATTATCGGCATGCCGCAAGGTCCGTCGGGCATCCGCCGGACGCAACCGGTGGGCGGTACCGCGTGCCGGGAACTGCTCGCGCGCACGGCGACGACGCGCGAGATTTCCCGCATCCTTCACCACCCGCCCGTCATGCAGATCGTCGAGCAGCTCGTCCAGGTCGCCGCGCCCTTCGCGAAGATCTACAACCACTCGAAGGTGCTGGAGATCGGCACCACCTACCTGCACATCGCGTCGATGCTCGGCGCCGGTGGCCTCGCGATCAGCGCCGACCGGTCGTCACTCACGATCGTGGGCAGCGACCGTGAGAACGTCGCCCGCCACGTCGCCGACCAGCGGGCGCTCCACCGATGGGTCGTCGGCGGGCTCGTGCTGAG
>JACQES010000302.1 GCA_016200495.1 Gemmatimonadota bacterium | reverse complement strand
GGCGCGTAGCGCGTCGCGAAGTCGGTCATCGCCGACTCGGGCGACGCCGCGCGCGCGCGCCGCTCGAGCTCCCGTGTCACGGTGGCGCCGGTCTCGATCGCGAGGTAGCGGTAGCCGACCTTCGCCCCGGCGCAGAAGAGGCGCTCCACGACGCCGGGTGCCTCCGCGATGCCGTGCGCTTCGCCGATGATCGTGAACTGTGCCTCCCGCACCGCGTCGACGAGCTTGCGCCCGCCGGCGCCGTCGAGGCCGCACGGCGCGGCGATCACGGGCTCGCGCCACCGCGCAAGCGAATCGTGGAGCGCCGCGCCGGGCGCGCCTTGCGCGGCGGACGTCGTGACCACGCGCAGGGACAACAGGGCTACCAGGAGCGGGCGAGGCGCGGTCATGGACGGGAGGGAGCGGGTGGGGAGGGAGGGGGCGCCGTCGGCGAGGCGAGCCAGGCGCGGGCGGCGTCGACGAGGTCGGCGGCCGGATCGCGCACCAGCACGTCGGGCGCGATGCCGACGACGTCGAACGGTCGCGCGGGCAGTCGGCGCGAGCGCGCCATGGGCACGAAGAGCCGGCGGCGCCCGGACGGCAAGTCCACGGGGCGCAGGTTGCCGTAGTCCAGCACGCCACCCGTGTTCGTGCGTCCCACGACGGCGACCTTCGCGCTCGCGCGCGCATCGAGCACGAACAGTTCGCACGCGCTCACGCATGCGCGATCCACGAGCACCGCCACCCGGCGCGGCAACGGGTGCACGCCGTCGAACCGGAGCATGGAATCGGGCTCCGTCCGCACGAACTGGCCGGGGTGCGCGACCATCGAGTCCACGAGCTGCAGCATCGCGCGCCGCAACGCCGCGGGCAACCCCGGCGTCTCCGCGAACGCCCGGAGTCCCGCGATGTTGACCTCGGCCGATCGCGTCTCGAACCGGTCCGGCGCGAAGGGCGCCGTGTAGAGGAGTGGCAGCAGCGCCGCGTAGGAGCTCACGCCGCCGCCGCCGTTGGCGCGCACGTCGATGATCGCGTAGGGACGGGCCGTGAGGCGGGGCCACTCCGCCGCCACGAGGCTGTCGAGGACGCGCTTCACGTTGGCGCCGAACGAGGGGATCGTGAGGATCGCCGTGCTGTCGTCGGGAAAGCGCACGCTCAGGCGACGCGGTGGGGCCGGTGCCTCCCGGGTGGCGTCGGGCGACGCGTGCGCGAGGCGGTCCGTGAGGCTCAGGTGACGGTCGGCGAAGAACGCGACCCACGCGGTCAGCGCCTGCGTGCACGCGTCGGGGGCCTCGGCGGCGGCCGCGGCGCGCGCCACGCTGTCCGTCAGCTCGCGAAAGCGCGCCGCCTCGCCCGTCTTGGCGTCGAACCCCGCGTAGCCGCCCGACACCTGCGCGCGCATCACGGCGAAGTCGGCCCGACACGCGGAGTCCGGTGCCGGGATGGCGCCCACGATGAGGGCGGCAGTCAGGAGCGTCGTGAGCATGGCGGAAGCGGACCGGGAACGCGTCGGCCGGCGCTCGAGGCGCGCCGGCGGCACCACCGCAAGGTGCGCGTCTCCTCCCGCGAACGCTTGCATGAACTTGACGGGGCGCCGGTCGGCACCGTCGCTCCCGTCACCGGCGCGCCGCTACCGCCGCGTCCGCACCAGCAGCGCCTCGACCTCGGAGCGCTTCGCCCGGCTGAGCCGCACGGTGGCGCCACTCGCGAGCACCACCACGCCGTCGCCGCGCGTCGAGGCGCGCAGCTCCCGCACGTAGGCGAGGTTCACGATCGCGGACCGGTGCACCCGCACGAAGCGCGCACGGTCGAGCCGGGCCTCCAGCGACGCGAGCGTCTCGCGCAACAGGTGCGCACGACCGGCGGCGTGAAGCTTCACGTAGTAGTCCGCGCCCTCGATCCACTCCACGTCACCCGCCGCGACGAAGCGCACCCGCGTGGCCTCGCGGATCGCGAACTGCTCGATCCCGCGCGCCGGCGCCGGGGGCGCGGCCGCCGCGACGGCCGCGAGCAGGGCGCCCAGCCGCGCCTCGGCGTCGTCCAGCGCGGCGGCGCGCACGCGCTGCCGCGCGCGCTCGACGGCCACCGCGAAGCGCTCGTCGGTGAACGGCTTGAGCAGGTAGTCGATCGCGTGCACGTCGAACGCGCGGACCGCAAACTGGTCGAAGGCGGTGATGAACACCGTCACCGGCATGGCCGCGATCCCCACCTGCCGCACCACCTCGAAGCCGTCGCCGCCGGGCATCTGCACGTCGAGGAAGACGACGTGCGGGCGCACCTGCCGGATCGCCGCGACCGCGCTCCCGCCGTCATGGCAGCGGGCGACGACCTCGCAGTCCCCTTCGCGTTCGAGCAGGCGCTCGAGTCCGCGCAGCGCCAGCGGCTCGTCATCCACGAGCGCGACGCGCAACCGGGGCGCGGCGCTCATGCGGCGGCGCCGGCCCCCTGCGGCTCGAGCGGCAGGAGGATGCGCGCGCTCGTGCGGCCCTCGGCGGTGAGCGTCAGCGTCAGCTCGGCGGCCGTCCCGTGCCGGTGCCGCAGCCGCGCGAGCGTGTTGCCCAGCCCCACGCCGGGCACGACGGTCTCCGGCAGCGGGGCGCCGTCGTTGCGGACCTCGAGCAGCAGCGCGTCGCCGGCGCGCCGGCCGGTGATCTCGATCAGGCCCCCGCGCCGGTCCGGGGCGATTCCGTGGTGCACGGCATTCTCCACGAGCGGCTGCAGGATGAACGCCGGCACCAGCGCGTCGGCCACCGTCGGGTCCACGTCCACCATCACGCGCAGCCGGTCCGGGAAGCGCACCTGCTCGATCGCAAGGTACTGCGCGGCAAACGCGAGCTCACGGCGCAGCGGCACGTCGTGCGGCACGCTGTCGTCGAGCACCGACCGGAGCAGGTCGCTCAACCCCGCGAGCATCCGCACGGCATCCGCCGCCTCGCCGGAGCGCATCATCATCGCGATGCTGTTCATCGTGTTGAACAGGAAGTGCGGATTCAGCTGCGAGCGCAGCGCGTCCATGCGCGCCTGCGTCAGCTGCGCGCCGAGGGCGGCCGACGCCAGCTCCTGGTCCCGGAGGCGCGCCGCGTGCGCGATGGCGTAGCTCACCCCCGCGATCGACGCGAACAGCAGGGCGTTGTTGATGGCGCCGATGAGCACCGTGAGGCCGTACGCCGGCAGCACCGGCATCGCGGCGCGGAGGGCCGACGTCCGCGACGGCACCACCTGGTAGATCACCATCGTGAGGGCGGGCACCACGAGCACCGCCGCGCACAGGCCGCCCGCGAGCCGCAGCCCGACCTGGCGTGCCGGCAGCGCGCGCCGCGACGCGTCCGTCGCGAGCGCGATGATCGCCGGTGCCATCGCCCCCCACAGGAGCCAGTATGGCAACTGAGCCACGATGCGGGCCGTCCACGCCGGCGGCTCGCCGCGTGCGAGGAGCACGGCGCCCTCCTGCGCGGCCTTGAGCAGGCCACAGGTCAAGCCGACGGCGAGGCAGGCCGCGAAAAGCGCCGGCCAGCCCGGGCGTGGGGGGGCGCGCCGGGTCATGCGCGAAAGATGGCGCCCTCCCCCGACACCGACCACTGGCGCTCTCGGCACCCGCCAGCCACCCGGTGTGCGCTCAACTCGCCTGCGAGGCCCACGGCGCGGTCGCCACGGGAGGCGCGTGCTGGCATCCGCGCAGGTACTGGCCGGGCGGCATGCCGAATGCGGCACGGAACCGGCGCGAGAAATGACTCTGGTCGCAGAAGCCCGCCTCCAGCGCGGCGCGCGAGATCGGGCACCCATCGCGCAGCAGCGCGATCGCGTGCAGCATCCGCCGCTGCGTGAGGTACGCGTACGGCGTGACCCCCACCGACGCGCGGAAGTGCCGGAGCAGGCGGAACACGTTCACCCCCGATACCTCCGCGAGTCGCGCCAGCCGCACCACGCGCGTCGCGTTGGTCTCGATGTACAGCCGCGCGCGCCGGACCTCGACGGGCTCCTCCGGTTCCATGGGTCCGACCGGTGCGGCGGGCGCGAGCCGCGCCGCGAGCGCGCGCAACAACTCGCGCAGCGCGGGCGCATGCGCGCCCGGATCGGGCGATGCGAGGAGGAGGTGATGCAGTGCGACCAGCGCGCGCGCGAGGTCGGGCGCGTCCACGACGGGCGTCTCGCTGGTCGTGCTCCCGAGGCCGCCCGCGGCCGCGCTTGGCAGCGCATCGGCCACGAGGGAGGCGCCCGGGTAGATGGCGCGCACGCGCCAGGCGCGCGCATCCGCCGACCCACCGGTGTGCGTCATCCTCGGCGGAATGACGATGACGTGACCCGGTCGCGCGACGTGCGTCGCCCGCCCGCAGCGGAACTGGCACGCGCCCTCCTCGACCGTCGCGATCACGAATTCCTCGTGCATGTGAGGGGTGAACCGGTGGCGCGCGAACGTCGCCAGGATCACGTCCATCGGTGCGCCGACG
>JACQES010000295.1 GCA_016200495.1 Gemmatimonadota bacterium | reverse complement strand
GTCGTGAGGCCGAGGAAGTCCATCTTGAGCATCCCGGCCTTCTCGAGCGCGTTCATGTCGTACTGCGTGACGACGACGCGCTCCTCGCCGCCGCCGGCGCCCTTCGAGTCCTGGGTGCAGACGGGGACGTAGTCATCGAGCGGCCCCGGCGCGATGACGACGCCGGCGGCGTGCACGCCGGCGTGGCGCGAGAGCCCTTCGAGCGCGATCGCGAAGTCGAACAGCTGCGCGTGGCGGTCGTCGGTCTCGTACAGCTTGCGCACGTCGGGGACCTGCTCGATCGCCTCCTTCACCGTCAGCGAGAAGTTCGGCTGGTTCGGGATGAGCTTGGCGATCGCGTCGGTCTCGGCCGGCGTGAAGCCGAGCACGCGGCCGACGTCCTTGATGGCCGCGCGCGACTTCATGGTGCCGAAGGTGACGATCTGGCCGACGGCCTCCTTGCCGTACTTCTGCCGCACGTACTCGATGACCTCGCCGCGCCGCTCGAAGCAGAAGTCCACGTCGATGTCGGGCATCGAGACGCGTTCCGGGTTGAGGAAGCGCTCGAAGAGGAGGTCGAACTTGAGGGGGCAGACGTCGGTGATGCGGAGGGCGTAGGCCACGAGCGATCCGGCGGCCGAGCCGCGGCCCGGGCCGACCGGGATGCCGCGATCGCGCGCGGCCTTGATGAAGTCGTGGACGATGAGGAAGTAGCCGGCGTAGCCCGTCTTGGTGATGACGCCGAGCTCGTAGTCGAGGCGCTCGCGCACGTTGGCGGGGAGCGGATCGCCGTAGCGGCGCACCGCGCCCTCCTCGGCGAGGCGCACGAGCAGCGCGTTCTCGCTCTCGACGCCGCTCGGGAGCGGGAACGACGGGACGTGGTACGTCTTGCCGAAGGTGATGTCGACCTGGTCGGCGACCGCGAGCGTGTGCTCGAGGACGTCGGCGCGCCCGGGGAAGGCGGCGGCCATCTCGGGGGCCGACTTGAAGTACAGGCCGTCGTCGTACCGCATCCGGTCGCGGTCCTCGCGATCCTTGCCCAGGCCGATGCAGAGGAGGACGTCGTGCGCGTCGTGGTCGTCGTGCCGGAGGAAGTGCGCGTCGTTGGTCGCGACGACGGGCAGGCCCAGGTCGGACGAGAGGCGGAACACTTCCTGGTTGAGCCGCGCCTGTCCCTCGGAGTTGTGGGCCTGGACCTCGAGATAGTAGCGGTCCTTGAAGACCTCGGCATACCAGCTCGCGGCTTCGCGCGCCTCGGCGTAGCGGTCGCCCATGAGGTGCGAGGCGACCTCGCCGGCGAGGCAGGCGGAGGAGACGATGATCCCCTCGGAGAACTTCTCGAGCAGCTCGCGGTCCACGCGCGGGCGCACGTAGAAGCCCTCGGTGTACGCGAGCGACGACAGCTTGACGAGGTTGCGGTACCCCACGAGGTCGCGCGCGAGGAGCACGAGGTGGTAGTACGGCTTGGCGCCGGGGGCGGGGCGGGCCTTGAGCTTGCGGTCGCCGGGGGCGACGTAGGCCTCCATCCCGATGATGGGCTTGATGCCCGCCTTCTTGGCCTTCTCCTGGAACTCCCAGGCCGCGTGCAGGTTGCCGTGGTCGGTGATCGCGACCGCGGGCTGCTCGAACTCCTTGGCGCGGCTGATCAGGCTGTCGATCCGGTTCGCGCCGTCGAGCAGCGAGTACTCGGAGTGACAGTGGAGATGGACGAATCCCATGGGATTCGCATAATAGATGCAGCCGGGGGCGCTGTCAAAGGAAAACGCCCCCGAAATGACTAGCTTAAGTCCTTGACATACAATGGGTTATCCGCAAGTGGGCCGTGGGGCTGCACTTGCGGGTCCCATGGGTCCGGACGGCGGTTCAGCGGGTGGACTGTCGCGGGGCGAACCGGTACTCGTGTCGGAAGATCCACTGGGCGCCGGGGGCGAAGCGCACCTCCTTGAGGATCCGGATTTCGGACGGGCCGATGGTCACGGATTCGCGCATGCGGGCCGGACGGTTGTCGTCCTGCCCATCGCGTTCGAGTCCGAGGCGGATGGGCTGACCGGCGGCACCGCCTTCCAGTGAGGTGACGTCGTAGCGGCTGCGGGCATCGGCCTTCTCGGCACTGCCCCAACGGACGGTCCGGCGCGCGACATCCAGGTCGAGCTGGTCACGATCGCGCACGGTCTTTCCCGGGCCGTCGTCGTAGGTGAAGTCGAGCGTCACGAACGAGGAGTCGGGGGCCACGGTGGCGTCGAGCTGTGTGGGGAGGGTGACGAAGCGCGACGAGTCCTGGTAGTCGCGGTAGCGCAGCGTGCCGGTCCAGTGGCCGGCAAAGCCCGCGTGGACCTGACGAGCGGTCGGTGGGGCGGCGATCGCGCCGAGGGTGGAGACGGCGGCGAGCAGGACGGCGATCCGGTGCATGGTTCAGTGGGTGGGCCGCGGGGGAAGGTGCGTCGCCGCTGAGACATTTGTTTCGTCCGAAAGGTTTAGCCGCGTGCAGGTGCCGTCCGGACCCGTGCGAGGACCGGGCGTGGCAGGCCGCGCGACCACGCGACGATGGCCAGCAGGACGAGACCCGTACCGCGCACGAAGTCGAAGGCGACCGCACGTGCCTGTGCGGCCCAATTGATCGTGACCCCGCCGGTCTCGGACCAGGCGAGCGCGGGCAGGTCGGAGACGGTGAGGAGGCCCACGTGAGTTCCCGCCTGCGCGGCCGCGACGGCGCCCACCCATGCGGCGATGATGAGCACGTGCGCGGCGACCTTGTGTTGCACGAGGGCGTGCACCGCGAGCGAGCCCTGCGTGAGCAGCGCCACCGCGGGCAGCAGCGCGCCGAATGACCAGCCGAGGGTGAACCAGGGCGAGGGCGCGTGGGCAGCGCCGCGGAGCCGTGGCAGCATGAAGGCGACGAGGGCGAGCAACGCGACCAGCACCGCCTGCGCACCATGGATGCCGGCGAGCTTGCCGATCACTGCCGCGCTCGAGCGCGCAGGGAGCGCATCACTGATGCCGTCCACGCGGAGGTCACGCTCGCGCCAGACGAGTTCGCCGGCCCAGATCGTGGCGACGAGGATGAAGAAGAGTCGCGCGTGCACGGTGACCGCGAGCAGGACGGCGTCCTGTTCGACGCCCGCGCGCGGCGCGCTCGTGGTCCACGCGTTGGCGGCGGCGTTGAGCGTGGCGAGGAGCCCGAGGGCCATGAACCCCTTCTCGCGGAGAGTGGTGATGAGGGTGAAGCGCATCCACGCGTGCACCTCGCGGCCCCACCGCTCGGCGTAGCCTCCGGCGCGGCGTCCGTCGGCGGCGGCGATGACCGTGCGTGTGTCACGGCCGGTTGCGACCGCCTGCGGGCGCGTCGCGTCGATGCCGGCGCGTGGAGTCTCGGCGAGCCCGATGGCCGTGTTCGACGCCTCGCGCTCGCAGCCGGCGCGACGACCGGTGCGCAGG
>JACQES010000287.1 GCA_016200495.1 Gemmatimonadota bacterium | reverse complement strand
GGCGTCGCCGCGCTGCAGCCGCTCGCCGACGCCGGGAGCGTCGTAGCCGGCGTACGGCACCGCTGCGGGATCGATCGTGCTCCAGCACGTTTCACCGGCGACGCCGTTCTCGTTGCCGATCCAGCGGACGTCGGGGCCTGCGTCGGAGAAGATGACCGCGCTCGGTTGCAGGCGGCGCACGGTGGCGTGAATGGCGGGCCAGTCGTACACCTGCTTGCGCCCGTTCGGGCCCTCGCCGTTCGCGCCGTCGAACCAGACCTCGCGCACCGCGCCGTAGCGCGTGAGCAGCTCCTCGAGCTGCGCCAGGTACACGCGCATGTAGGCCGGCGAGTCGCCATAGGTGGGCTCGTGCCGGTCCCACGGCGAGAGATACACCCCGAGGCCCAGCCCCCCCGCGCGGCACGCGTCGGCGAGTTCACGCACCACGTCGCCTCGGCCGTCGCGCCAGGGACTCGACGCGACGGAGTGCGCGGTGGTGGCGGAGGGCCACAGGCAGAAGCCGTCGTGGTGCTTGGCGGTGAGGATGCAGGTGCCGAACCCGGCGGCCTTGGCGGCGCGCGTGATCGCGCGCGCGTCGAACGCGTCGGGAGCGAAGAGGGCGGGGGACTCACGTCCCTCGCCCCATTCGCGGTCGGTGAAGGTGTTGACGCCGAAGTGGAGGAACATCGCGAGTTCCTCCCGTTGCCAGGCGAGTTGCGTCGCCGAAGGAACGGGACGCGCGTCGGCACGGCCGATTGAGCGACGGGGCGTCGCGGCGCCGCGCGCGCCCATGTCGGTCTCCTCGCCACCCGGCACTGATCGCGATCCGGTCGGCCACGGCGGCACGCGGCGCAGGAGTGCCGCGCCCGCCGCGAGGCGCGCGCCGTCCGCAATGAAGCGCCGCCGGCCGCTCACGCGCGCACGATCGCGATGGCCATCCCGTCGTGCCCCTTGGTGCCGACCAGCTGGAGCACCGTGGCGTCGAGCCGCGCGTCGGCGGCGAGCTGCGCGTTGAAGGCGCGCGCCCCCTGCACGTTCGCGTCGGGGCTCGCGGCGTCGAGCACCGCGCCGCGCCGCACCACGTTGTCGGCCACGATCACGGTCCCCGGCCGCGCGAGCGCGAGGCAGCCGGTCAGGTACGCGGGATAGTTCCCCTTGTCGGCATCGATGAACACGAAGTCGAACGGCGCCGCGCCGCGCGTACGCAGCGTCTCGAGCGACGCGAGCGACGCGAGCGCCGGACCCACGATCACCTCGCATCGCTCGCCGACGCCGGCGGCGCGCAGGTTGCCGCGAGCGACCTCCGCGTGATGCGCGCTCAGCTCCAGCGACACCAGCCGCCCGTCGGGCGGCAGGGCGCGCGCGAGCCAGATGGTGCTGTACCCGCCGAGCGTGCCAAGCTCGAGGATGCGGCGCGCACCGGCCATGCGCGCGAGCAGGTGGAGGAACTTGCCCTGCGTGGGCGAGACGGCGATCGCGGGCAATCCTCCCGCGTCGGACGCGGCAAGCGCGTGCTCGAGCGCGGGATCGAGCGGGGTGAACAACCCCTCGAGGTAGCGATCGACGTCGCGCGGCAGTTGGTCGGTCATGTCGAAAATGTAAGGCGCTCCGGGGACAGGCGGCTGGGGGACGCCCTGTCGAGCGCTGCGGCCCACGGTTACGCTACGCCGTCCCCCTTCCGGCCGTCCGCCATGTGCCCTTCGCGTCTCGCCTGCCTCCTCCTGCTGTGCGCCGCCCCCGTGGTCGCGCCGCATGCCCAGACCGTCACGATCACGGGCGTCGTCTTCGCCGACCGCAACGGCAACGGGAAGCAGGATCCCGGCGAACCTGGCGTGGGGAGCGTCGCGGTCACGGACCAGCGTGACGTCGTGGTGACGGACGCGCAGGGGCGCTACACGCTGGCAAGCGCCGCGGGCACGGGCCTCGTCGCGGTCTCCCTCCCGGACGGGTATCGCGCCCCGGCCAGGTCGTGGCAGAAGCTGCCCGCCAGCGCGGCCTCGGCCGTCGTCAACTTCGCGCTGCAGCCGGGGGCGTCGCCACGCGAGTTCACCTTCATCCACGCCTCCGACACGCACATCGCCGAGGCGAGCGTGCCGCGCATGCGGCTCCTCAAGGCCATCACCGACTCGGTGAAGCCGGCCTTCGTGGTCGTCTCGGGCGACCTCGTGCGCGACGCGCTCCGCGTGGGCGAGGCCGAGGCGCGCGGCTACTACGACCTGTACGTGCGCGAGCTCGCGGGGTTCACCGTGCCGGTGTGGAGCGTGCCCGGCAACCACGAGAACTTCGGCGTCGAGCGCAGCAAGTCGGGGGTGAGCGCCTCGCACCCGCTCTACGGCAAGGGGATGTTCCGCTCGTACCTCGGGCCCACCTACTTCGGCTTCACGTGGGGCGGCGTGCACTTCCTCGGGCTCGACTCCGTGGACATCGACGACGAGTCGTACTACGGTCACGTGGACGACACGCAGCTGGCGTGGATCGAGAAGGAGCTGGCCACCGTCCGCCCCGGCACTCCGGTCGTGACCTTCCAGCACATCCCGCTCGTGAGCGGCACGCTCATGGGGGCGGGAATCGACGAGACGTCGGTGGCGCCGTCGCTCATCACGGTCAAGGGGAAGCGCCTCTACCGGCACGTCACCTCGAACACGACCGAGGTCCTCGCGCGCCTCACCAAGGCGCACCCGCTCGCGATCGCGCTCGGCGGGCACTACCACGCGCGCGAGGCCGTGACGTTCGACTACGGCGGCACCCAGCTCCGCTTCCAGCAGTCGTCGGCGGTGGTCGGCCCGGCGCCGCAGATGGGCAAGATGGCCCGCTCGGGCGTGATGCTCTATCGCGTGAGCGACGGCGTCGTGGACGCCGGCACCTTCATTCCGCTCGACCCGCCCGGCGCGGCGGCCACGGAGCACTAGCCCATGCGCTACGTCCGCATGCCGATCGAGGTCGAGTCGCCCGAACAGGTCGGCTACGACGCGATCCGGTACAACCTGTGCGAGAGCTCGATGCGCGATCGCACGGTCGCCGAGCTGGGACTCGACCTCGACGTGGGGCGGATGCTCCTCCTCTACGGCGACCACCGCGGACACTCGGGGCTGCGCGCGCTGCTCGCGGCCGAGGGCGGGTGCGACCCTGACCAGGTGCTGCTCACGACCGGCGCCGCCGGCGCGCTGTTCATCGTGTCCACCACGCTCCTCGAGGCGGGCGACCACCTGGTCGTGCTGCGCCCCAACTACGCGACCAACATCGAGACGCCGCGCGCCATCGGTGCGCAGTCGTCGTACGTCGAGCTCACGTTCGAGGACGGCTGGCAGTGGTCCGTGGACCAGGTGGCGGCCGCCATGACGCCTCGGACGCGCCTCGTGAGCGTCACGACGCCGCACAACCCGACCGGCGTGGTGGTGCCGCGCGAGCAGCTCGCGCGCCTCGCGGAGCTGGTGGCGGCGCGCGGCGCGCACCTGCTCGTGGACGAGACGTACCGCGACCTCACGATCGAGGAGCCGGCGCCGTTCGCGACGACGCTCGGGCCCCACGTCATCAGCGTGGCATCGCTCTCCAAGGCGTACGGACTGCCCGGACTCCGGCTCGGCTGGCTCATGACGCGCGACCCCGCGCTCAACGAGCGGTTCCTCGCGGCCAAGGAGCAGATCTTCATCTGCGGGCCGGTGCTGGATGAGGAACTCGCGTACCGCGTGTATGCGCGACGCGCGACCGAGCGGCCGGTGATCGCGGCCGGGGTCGCGGCGGGTCGTGCGATCATGCGCGACTGGATCGCCCGTGAGACGGCGATGGAGTGGGTCGAGCCGGCGGGGGGCGTCGTGTGCTTTCCCCGCATCCGACCCGACGCACCGGTGGACGTCGCGCGCTTCTACGCCGCGCTCACAGGAGATCACCGCACGTGGGTCGGCCCCGGACATTGGTTCGAGCAGCACGACCGGTACATGCGGATCGGCTTCGGCTGGCCCACCGCCGACGAACTGCGGGGCGGGCTCGCGGCCATCAGCGCGTCGCTGCGCGCAGCCACGCTGTAGCGGACCGGCGCGGCCATCGGCGCGT
>JACQES010000282.1 GCA_016200495.1 Gemmatimonadota bacterium | reverse complement strand
GCAATCGGGTACGTGACTTGATCCTCGACGATGCGCGGCGCCTGCTCGCTGTAGTCCGTCTGGATGATGACCTGCACGTCGCTCAGGTCGGGCAGCGCCTCGAGGGGCGTGCGGCGCACGGCGAGCACGCCGGCGCCCATCGCGACCACCGTGAACAGGATCACGATCAGCTGGTTGCCGACCGACCAGGCGACGAGTCGCTTGAGCATGGTCCGCGACCTCAGCGTCCGGGATGCGACATGCCCGGCATCGGGCGCATCGTGTCCGGCCGGACCCTGCCGGGCGCCTTGCCTGGCGCCGGCGATGGCGGCGGCATCTTCATGCCGGGCATGTCGCCCATGGGTGGGACGGAAATCGGAGTGGCTGCGTCGGCGGACCTCGCCGGCTTGGTCCCCGGTGGCGCCATGTCCATGCCCGGCATGCCGCCCATCCCGCCGAGCATCGACCCGAGGTTCGACTCCGCATCAATCAGGAACGTCGCCGATGCGACGACCGTGTCTCCGAGTTGCACCCCGCTCCGGATCTCGACGCGCTGGTCCGTCGCGATGCCCAGCACCACCGCCCGGGGCGCGAGCATGCCGTCCGCGCGACGCACGAAGACCAACGAGCGCGTCCCCGTGGACAGCACCGACGAGCGCGGAACGTGCAACACCGCAGCACCCCCCCCCTCACGGATGCGGCTGGTCGCGAACATGCCCGGCTTGAGCGCACCATCCTCGTTCGGCATCGCCACGCGCACGCGCACGGTCCGCGTATCCGTGTTCAGCGTCGGCTGCACGAAATCCACGCGCCCTATGCGCGGGCGCCCCGGGGTCGACGGAAGTTCCACGTCCACGCGCTCGCCGACCCGGACCAGCGGCAGGTCGCGCTCGAAGACCTCGCCCTCCAGCCAGACCAGTGAGACATCGGCGATGCGGAGCAGGGCGTCGCCCGCCATGACGCGCTGCCCGGCCAACACCGACTTCTCGATGACGACGCCGGTGAAGGGAGCCCGCACCACGATGCTCTGCTGTACCACACCCGTGGCCTCGACGCGCGCGACCTCGACGGCGGGCACGTCCCAGTTCAGCAGCCGCTGCCGCGCCGCTGCCCGCAGCCCTTCCGCGCTCGTCCGCGTGGACGAGTCGGCACCGGCGACATCGCGCACGAGCTTTGCCGCCAGCACCAGCTCCTGCTCGGCGGCCAACAACATCGGCGAGTACGTGGAGAGCAGGGGTTCACCCGCGCGGACCTCTCGCCCGGTGAAGTCCACGAACAGGCGATCGACCCACCCGTCGAACTTGAGCGTGACCGTCCGGACCCGCGTCTCGTCGAATCCCACCTGTGCCACCGTCCGCACTTCCTGCCGGAGGGGACCACGCTCCACGGCAGCGAACGTCACCCCGATGCGGCGCGCCGGAGCCGCGTCAAGCATGACGGCCTGGGCCGACTCCGCGCCGGCAGCCGCGCCGTGCGCGTGACCTGCCGCTTCGACGGGCGGCGTCACGTTCCGTGTCGCGACCACGGCGAGCACCATCGCCGCCACCACGACGCCAACGCCGATCCCGGCCCGTCGCCAGCGGGCGCCGAGGCTGGCAACGCCGGCACCGAATACGTCCGCGTCGGCGTCCGTGGCCGTCTCCCGCTTCTCATGATCAAGCACTACCGTTCGCCTCCCGGCAGGACGTGCCCGGTGTTCGGGTCGTAGAGGGGGCGCCCGAGGAGCATTTCCAGGTCGGCCAGCGCCATGCCCTCGGCGGCTTCGAGTGCCGCCAGCTCCTGTGCGTACCGATTCACGGTGACCTGATTGTCGATCAAGGTCATGAGGTTCACCCGACCCACGCGATACGCCGCGAGCGACGCGGTCACCGCCGCCCCTGCCTGTGGCAGGACGGTCGTGCGATAGAGGCTGGCCAGGTTGCGTGCACGCGTCCAGCCCACGTACGACTCGCCGACGCGGGCCCGAGTCTCGGCCCGCATGGCCGTGAGGTCAGCGGCCGCCATCGCGCGCATTGCCCCGGCCTCCTCGCGCATGCGCAACTGCCGACTCCGTGCGAACACGGGAATCGAGGCCCCGATCATCAGGCTGCCCATGCGGTCGGTGCCGGTCGGGCTCCCCCGTTCCGCGTACTGGAGCCCAAGTTCGAGGTCCGGCCAGATTTCGCGCGCCGCGCGGCGGGCGTCCGCGTCGGCCGCCGCCAGGTCCGCCGTGCCGGCGCGCACCATCGGCCGCGACGTGGATGCGCTGCGCGCCAAGTCATCCGCGACCGGCAACGCCGCCGGGAATGCGGGCAGAATGGCGGGGGGCGTGCTCGAGTCCATGGGCTGGTCAAGCAACCCCCCGAGCCGTGCCAGGCTCACGAGGCGCATCGCGCGCATGGCCGTGATCTCCTCGGTCATGCGCGCAACCTCGACGCGCGCCTTCAGCACATCCGCCTGCACGGCCTCCCCCACGCGGTACATCGCCTCGGCAGTCGCGGCGATGTCCTCCATGAGGCGACGCGTGCCAAGGGCAATCTCGATGCTCCGCTCCGCGCGATACAGGTCGAAGAAGGCGGAAGCCACTCGCGCACGCACTTCCCAGCGAACCTCGCTCGCCCGCTCGCGACTCGCCGTTGCGCGCGCGGCACCGGCGGCCGAGGCGAGACCCAGCTTGCCGGCAATCGGCAGCGTCTGGACGACTTGCAGCTGCGTCATGCCGAGGACCTCCATGGGACCGAGCCCCGGAAGCGCGCGACCGAGCAAGCCGAGCTGCAGTTGCGGGTCAGGCGGAAGGCCAGCGCTCGGGACACGCGCGGCTGCGGCGTCCGCCAGCGCGCTGGCCGCCACGATGCGCGGGTTGGCGCGCTCCGCCACCCCATAGACCGCCTCGATACGGAGGCCCGCAACCCGGGAACTGTCGGATTGTGCCGCTACCGAGTGCGCAAGCAGGCCGATCCCCGCGGCAGCCCTCATCGCTTGCGTCCCCGTGCCACACCACCGGTGCAGCTGGGCGCGCGCGCGCAGAGCCAACCGGACCGCGCGCGTCCTCCGTCCACTCCTGTCATGCGCCGGCACGGGAGCAGCTCCGCGCCGACGACCTCGCGTCCCTGCATCGGCTCTCTCGATCTCCATCTCGTCCCCCTCAATCCGGTCGCGGCGGGAGTGGCCGGCGTGCGCGTCCGCCACCTCGGCGACGCACGCAGTCCCACGTCTCGCTCCAGGTCAAGTCAAGTGATCTCGATTTTACTTACCATAAAACATGCCCGGGTGCAAGACGCGGGCGCCTCCGCCCAACCCTGACGCCGGATGCGTCAGCGCACGACGGCGCGACCGCATCGTGCCTGCATGCCTCCGGCAGCCAGAGCCAGCCGCCACGCGGTCGCGCATCAACACCGACAATGTGAAGCCACGGGCTGAATTCAGCCTGAGCGCGACCTGTGATCCTGGACCTGGGTCCGGCGGATCCTGGTGTGTCGCATCGCGCCGCAGCGCACCGTGCGCGTGGCGGCGTAAAGACCGAGCGCCGACGGCGACGGTCCGCCACCACACGCGCGACCGTCGCCCGCTCGTCCGCCTGCTCCGCTAGTCGCGCGCTCCCGGATCGCCCGCCCCCCTACCAGGAGCGATCGCCGTATCCAGCACCCCGCGCGCCGCGTCCGGTGCGGTCCACCACGCGTGATGTCCCGCCGTCGGCAGCACCAGCAGCGTCCAATCGGGATGTCGGGCGGCCAGGGCCCGCACGCTATCGAGCGGCGCCGTGCGGTCCTGCGCACCATGCACGAGATGCACGGGCAGTCGCGCCGGGAGCGCGTCGATGTCGGGGCCAAGGTCGTACTCCATGATCGTCGACCAGAACGTCGACGACGACGATCGCCACGTGTGCGTCGAGGCGGCCTTCACCACGCGCGGCGGCAAGTCGGGCGCAAACATCGGCAACATCGGGCCGAGCAGGCGTCGACTCACGAGGCACGCGAGCGCGGTCGACGATTCGTCGGCGAAGATCCAGCGGCGCGGTACCGCGCCGGACTGGAAGAACGCGCGCGTGGCGATCGGGTCGCCGTAGAATGCCAATCCATACAGCACGAGCGCTCGCACGCGCGCCGGATGGCGGGCCGCGTACGCAATCGCGAGGCGCGCGCCAAACGAGTGCCCGACCAGAATCGCCGCTGGCCCACCCCGCAGCGTGGCCTCCAGCGCCGCGACGTGGCGCGCCATCGAGTATTGCCCGCCGGGCTTGGCGGACGCGCCGAATCCGAGGGGATCGACGAGCAGGACGCGCGCGTCGCTCGCCACGGAATCCGCGAGCGGCCGCCAATATTCCGCGGTTCCGCCGAGACCCGGCAAGAAGACGACAAGGGGTCCAGTCGTACCCAGCGCAACCGCCGCCACGCGCTCGGCACGGGGCTCGCGAACGGGAGACGCTGAGGCCGCCGCACCCGATGTCCCAACGCGGCCGCAGGCACTCGCGACAGCGAACGTGGTGGTCACCAGACCACGCCACAGGTGTCGACCCATCGCCTCGACACGCTCACGACGCACCAACGCAGGGACTTCTTGTCGCGTCCGCCGTCGGTGTCGCAGACGCAATGCGGGATTTCGAGCTGACATTCGGGCGGTCGGCTCCCCGGTGACGGGGCAAAGCGAGTGAGGCATCATCGGCAACGTCGCGCGCGGACTCCATGGAGTCTACCGCCGGATTCCCCGCGTGCCTGAGCCCCAACTGAACGGCGGTCGGTGCGCAGCGCGCGCTGGGAGCCTTCGGCAAGTTCGGCAGGCGTCGTCAGGCATCACCTTACGACTCCGACCGCCTCCCCTGATGGCGAGCCCTCGCAGCACGAGCGCATCTTCGGCACGGCAGACGACAACGCTCGCGTACGCGCCCGGCGGACGGCCGAAATGCCGATGGAACGGAACGGTCTGGCTCGGTAGTCAAGTCCTTGTTCAGGAGTGAGCATGCCGCACATTCTCGTCGTTGACGACGACAGTTCGATCACGAGCGTGCTCAAGCGGGGGCTCGCCTTCGAGGGCTTCAGCGTGGACGTCGCGGAATCGGGACGGTCGGCCCTGACGCTCGCGCGGGATCGTGCTCCCGACGCGATCGTGCTGGACGTGATGCTCCCCGAGATCGACGGTTTCGAGGTGCTGCGCCGGGTACGCGCCGCCGACCACAATGTGCCCGTCATGATGCTCTCGGCGCGCGACGAGTGCCGGATGCAGCTGCAGGGGTTCGACGACGGCGCGGATGATTACGTCAGCAAGCCCTTCAGCATCGAGCTGATTGCCGCCCGGCTGCGCGCGCTGCTGCGCCGCCGCGATCTGGATGCGCCGGCGGTCCTCCGCTTCGCCGACCTTTCGCTCGACACGGGGACCCGGCGCGCGACCAGGGGCGCGCGCGACATCGCGTTGACCACGACCGAATACGAAGTGCTCCGCCAGTTCCTGTTGCATCCTCGCCGCGTGCTGCCGAAGCACTTGCTGATGGATCGCGTCTGGGGATACCGGCACGAGGGCAGCGACAACCTCCTCGAAGTGTACGTGAAACAACTGCCACAGAAGCTGGAGGACGTGGGCGAACGCCGGCTGATCCACACCCTCCGGGGTGCCGGCTACGTGATCCGCGAGACATGACGGCATGCGGCCGGCGGCGCCGCACCCCGGGGATGCCAGCCTCGCGCCTCGGGGCGCTTGGAGCACATCGATGACGCTCCGGCTGCGCCTCGCCCTGTGTTACGGCGGCTTGACGGGAATCGCCCTCGCGCTCGCGTGCGCGTACAGCTTTGCGGTCCATTCTCGCACGCACTACGATCAGCTGGACGACGCGCTGCGATCGGCGGCGGGACACATCGGCGGAGAACTCGCGCGGGCCGCGAATCGTGCGCAGCAGGACGACGTGCTCGTCGCGGCGAGCCATCTCGGCGTTTCCGCACAGCTCCTCCGACGCAACGGGGGCGCGCTCGAACTCGTGCCTGGTCCGGGTGCCACGGCGCGAGACATGCCCCGCGTGAATCCGGCATCCCTGCTGCAGGCGCCGTCCGAGCCCGCCTATCCCATCATCGCCGCGTTGGCACCAGCGGAACACCCGCTCACGGGCGAGCCATTCCGGCTTGGCATCATCGCGGCGATCACCCCGCGGGGCAACGCTGACGCGTTCCGTGCATCCCCGAGCCGCTGGCGCGTGCTCGTTGACGCTCCCCGTGCGGACCGGCCAGGACTCGTGATCATGTCGCCGCTGAGCCAACGCGACGGCTCGGTCCGGGCGTTCGGGCGCGCGATGCTCGCGACGGCCGTGATCGGGACGCTGGTCACCTTCCTCCTGGGCTGGACCATCGCGGGCCGGGCGTTGCGCCCCGTCGCGGCGCTGACCGACGTTGCCGCCGAGATCGCCACGTCGCGCCTCCTGCATCGCCGGGTGCCATCGGCCCTGCGCTCCACGCAACGGGTCGCCCCCGGTTCCCGTGCGGCTCGCCCACCGCACGGGCGGCCCGCCGACGGCCTCGTGGCGGACTCGACGTTCGTCGGCGACGAACTCGAGCGCCTCGCTGACACCATGAATCGGATGCTCGACAGCCTGCAGGAGGCCCATGCGGCACAGGAGCGCTTCGTGGCGGACGCGTCGCATGAACTGCGCGCTCCCCTCAGCGCGGTCGCCGGGAACCTGGAGTTGCTCGGCCGGCACCTGAACGACGAAGAGCGAACGCTCGCACTCGACGAAGCAGGGCAGGCCACGCATCGTCTGGGTAAGCTGGTGGCCGACCTGCTCGCGCTCGCACGGACCGATGCCGCGGCTGCGCCCGCCGTGCAGCAGCTCTCGCTGGCCGGGGTCGTGCAAGGGGCGGTGCACGACGCGCGTACCCTCGCTGCGGGTCGGAGCGTCGAGACGATCGTGCGCTCGGACGCTCAGGTCAGCGGCGACCACGACGAACTGGTGCGGTTGGTGCTGATCCTCCTCGACAACGCGCTCAAGTTCTCGCCGACCGAGGCGCCGGTGACGCTCACCGTCGAGGCTGGGCCGGGGCGTGTCGACCTGGTCGTGACGGATGCCGGTCCCGGAATCCCACCGGAGGCGCTTCCGTTCGTGTTCGACCGCTTCTTTCGCGCGGATACGTCGCGCTCGCCGAGTCGCGGCGGCACGGGCCTCGGACTCTCGATCGCCAAGCGCATCGTGGAGCGGCACGGTGCGACCATCCGCATCGGGAATCTGCCGCGCCGTGGCGTCCAGGTCGTGGTCTCGTTCCCGCTCGCCGGTGTTGTACGGGCGCATGACGCTCGGCCGGTGCCGTTCGCGATGGCAGCCGCGGACCGCGACCGGCCGCCGTCGGCGTAGTTACTAAGCCGCCTGGACGTCCGCGACCAGATCGATTGCGGCAGACGGCCTTCCAATCCGCGCGTCGGGGCGGCGCGCGGTGGCCTTGGTGGTGGACGGACTCCCGCGAGGCAGACGTCGCCATGCCCACACGAAGCGCAGGCGCACGCGACGATTCGCGGGATCAGGGCTGTGCGCGTCGCAGCAGCTGCGCGTTCAACGCCACGATGATCGTGCTGGCCGACATCAGCACCGCCCCCATGGCCGGCGTCAGCACCACGCCCCATGGCGCCAGCACGCCGACCGCGAGCGGAATCGCGACGATGTTGTAGCCCGCCGCCCACCACAGGTTCTGGATCATCTTGCGGTAGGTGGCGCGCGACAGGTTGATGATGCGCGGAATGTCGCGCGGGTCGCTGCGCACCAGCACCACGTCACCGGCTTCGACCGCCACGTCGGTTCCCGCCCCGATCGCGATGCCCACGTCGGATCTCACCAGCGCCGGCGCGTCGTTCACGCCGTCTCCCACCATGGCCACGCGCTTCCCCTGCGTCTGAAGTGCCTCGATGTGAGCCGCCTTCTGTTCCGGGAGCACCTGCGAGAGCACGGTCGTGATGCCAAGTTGCCGCGCGACCGCGTCGGCCACGCCCTTGGCATCGCCCGTCATCATGATGACCTCGATCCCGGCTGCGCGCAGTTGCCGCACGGCGTCGGCCGACTCCGGCCGGATCGCATCGGCCACTGCGAATGCCGCCAACGCGCGATCTCCCTCGACCAGGTAGATCACGCCTTCACCTCGCCCCGCAGCCTCGGTGGCAAAGGCCGCGAGCTCCGGGGCGGGGACCACCGTGAGCGTCGTCAGCAGGTTCGGTCCGCCTGCGGAGAGGTCACGCCCGCCGACCGTCGCCCGCACGCCCTGCCCGGGAATGGACTGGAACCCGGTGGCCGGCGGCACCACGAGCTTGCGCTCCTCCGCGCTCCTCACGATCGCGCGCCCCACCGGATGCTCGGCGTCGCGCTCGACCGCCGCGGCGAACTGCAACGCGTCGTCGTCACGCAGGCCGCCCAACGCACGCATCGCGACCACGCGGTGCTGGCCCAGCGTGAGCGTGCCGGTCTTGTCGAACACCACGGCCGTCAGGTTGCGCGCCTCCTCGAGGCCGCGGCGGTCCCGGATGAGCAGGCCGCCGCGCGCGCCCAGCGTGGTGGAAATCGCCAGGACCAGCGGCACGGCCAGACCGAGGGCGTGAGGACAGGCGATCACGAGCACGGTCACGAGCCGTTCGACGGCGGTCGCAGCCGTCGCACCGGCCAGCATCCACGCGGCGAAGGTCAGCGCCCCCGATCCGAGCGCAATCCACGTGAGCCAGCGCGCCGCCCGATCGGCCAGCGCTTGTGCACGCGATTTGGACGATTGCGCCTGCGCCACGAGACGCATGATCCCGGCGAGCGCAGTCTTGTCTCCGGTGCCAGTGACCTGGACACGCAGAGAACCCGCCCCATTCACCGTCCCCGCAATGACCTGTGCGCCCTCCCCCTTCTCCACCGGCGCCGACTCGCCCGTGACCAGGGCCTCATTGACGGCGCTGCTGCCGGATCGCACGACACCGTCGGCGGGAATGCCGGCGCCCGGGCGCACCAGCACGACGTCGTTGTCGCGGAGTGCCGACACCGGCACTTCGTCGATGCGCTCGGCGGCGCCTTCACCCGTCACGCGCACCGCCGTGCCAGGCAGAAGCTTGGCCAGTTCTCCCAGCGCGCCTTCGGCCTGCGAAATCGAGCGCATCTCGAGCCAGTGGCCGAGGAGCATGATCGCGACAAGGGTCGCCAGCTCCTCCCAGAGCGGCATGCCGGGAAAGCCGAGCGTGACGGCGGCGCTGAAGACGAAGGCCACCGAGATCGCGAGGGCAATGAGGCTCATCATCCCCGGCAAGCGTGCGGCGATCTCGCGCGCGGCGCCCCGCACAAACGGCCAGCCACCGTAGGCGAAGACGAGGGTGCCGAGGACCGGTGGAATCCAGTGTGACCACGGGAAGACCGGCGGGGTGTAACCGAAGGCACCCGGCAACATGTGGCCCCAGACCAGGATCGGGGCGGTGAGCGCGAGCGACCACCAGAACTTGTCGCGGAACATCGCGGGCGAGTGACCGGCGTGCTTGTCGTGGGCGGCGTGCGCTTGGCCGGTGGCGCGCTTGTCGTGGTCCCCGTGAGTCGCGGGCGTTTCGTGCGCGGCATGCAGGTCCGGACCGTCATGTGGGGCACGGCCGCCGCGCGCAGCGGGGGCAGCGAGCGGCACGGGCGACTCCGATGGTTCGGCGTGTGCTCCGTGTCGATGCTCTCGTGAAGTACTCATGACTCGCGCTCCCGGTGAATCATCTACGGGCCCGTCGTCCCGGCGAGCTCGGCCGGCATCGGCGTGGCAACGAGGACTGCCGTAACGATCAGGACGACGCAAGCGGCCGCGAGCTCGACGGACGCGGAGCGCTGGAGCCGGTGCGTGGCGGGCGCCGTACCGAGCCCAGGCAACACCCGCTTCCAGTTGTAGGCGCCGGTGCCGGCGGCCACCGAGAGCAGTGCCAACTTGGCCAGCAATAGTTGACCGTAGCTGCTGCTCCAGAGCGCCGCGAGCGAGCCGATGTTGCGCCACGCGGCCAGCGTCCCCGTCAACGCCGCGACGGCGGCAAACGCCAGTGCCGTCGGGCTGAACGCCGTCACGAGTCGCGCCACGTACCTGTGGGACTCGGCGTCCGGTGATCGCAACGCCACCGGCACCGCGATCACCATCAACATGCCGAGGCTGCCAACCCAACCGCCCGCTCCAATCACGTGCAGTGCGTCAATCGCCACGGCGAGGATGGGCTGCTCCGCCGCGGCCGGATGCCCGGACAGGGAGAGGCTCACGACCAGAGCGCCTGTAGCAGCGGCCAGCACGGGCCAGGCAACGCCGTGTCGCCGCGCCCTGGCACCCGTCGCCCCCCAGCCCGCGAGCGCGCCCGCGAGTGCGAGCCACCAGCCTCGACCCCAGCCCGATTGCAGGAGCAGCGCGCCGATCGTGGTGCGGGACCAGTGTTCCTCGGTGCCGAACATCGCGGCGTGCTGCGCGGCCAGTCGAGCGACGGTCGCGGCGCCGATGGCGCCGATCGCGGCGAGCGCGAACGCGAACATGCGCGACAACGCGGCGGCCATGACATCGTCTCGGTCGCCGTCCAGCCGCCGGATGCGCGGGAGGACCACGAGTCGCAGGGACAGCACGCCGAGCAGAACGATGATCGCGACGAACTGCACGGCCCGTATCGCGACGTAGGCCCACGACTCCACGCCGAACGTCGCGTCGGCCACCACAGCGCTGCTCATGCGCGTCACGGCTCCCGCGACGGCGCCAGCGATCACGAGCGCAGGCGCGACCTTCGGGGCGCTGCCGAGGTTGTGCTGACGGAGGTCAAGTCGCCGTGATCCAGGTGCGGCGGCGCGGCGCTCGCTCCCGCCGGCGCTGCGGCCGGATCGAGCACGAAGGTGAACTCGCCGCGCATCGGATGTCCGTCGGCGCCGGCCGCCTGCCACTTCACGGTG
>JACQES010000281.1 GCA_016200495.1 Gemmatimonadota bacterium | reverse complement strand
TGCCCCTGCTGCGCCGGTTCGGCGTGGAGGCGGCGGCCCGTGCGTCGTGCTATCTCTACACGACGCCCGCCGACGTGGACCGGTTCGGCGATGCGCTCGAGCGGGCGGTGCGCGCATGAGTCAGGGGCGCGTGGCGCGGACCCCGCGCAACCCTGTGCGACCCGGGGGAGGGACGCGATGCGCTGGATGACACGGGAGCGGCCCAAGATCGACCGCGTGGCGACGGCCTGGCTGATCGCCCGCTTCATCGACCGCGAGAGCGAGTTCCTGTTCGCGCCGGCGGCCGAGGTGATGGCGCGCAGCGCGGCGCTCGGCGCCACGCCGTACGACGTGGACGGCGCGCCGCTGTCGCATCGCGGGCCGCTCTGCACCTTCGACGCCGTGCTGGCCGACCACGCGCTCGACGATCCCGCCTTGGCCGACCTCGCCGTCATCGTGCGCGGCGCCGACACCGACCGCCTCGACCTCACCCCGCAGTCACCGGGATTGCTCGCCATCTCGCTCGGCCTCTCGCGGCTCTGCCTCGACGACGACCAGCGCATGCTCGCCCACGGCTTCGTGTTGTACGACGCGCTGTACGAGTGGCTGCGCTACGCGCGCGCGGAGCGGCACGGCTGGGATCCGGCCAAGGTCGGGGCGCCGGGCGAGCCGGCGTGGAATTCGCTCGTGAGCGGGCCAGTCGAGCTGGACCTCGCGGCGCGACGCGCGGTGGTGGACGGACGCGCGGTCGAACTCGGTCCCAAGGAGTTCGCGCTGCTGGTCGCGCTCGTCGCGCGAGCCGGGCGCGTGCTCAGCCGCGGCTTCCTGCTGCAGCACGTGTGGGCGTACGAGGCCGACGTGGCGTCACGCACGGTGGACTGGCACGTGGCGGCGCTGCGGAAGCGGCTTGGCGCGAACGGCGCGCTCATCGCGACCGTGCGCGGCGGCGGCTATCGGTGGGACGGGGGCGCGCCGCGCTGAGACGCCGCGGCGCGGGTGCCGCCACCACCAGCGCGTGCGCCTCCTGCAGGAGCGGCCGCAGGTCGGCCACCTTGACCGCGGACAGTCGCACGAGCACCGCCGGGTAGTTGTTGTAGTGCGGCTCGGTGAAGTACTTGTCGGGCTCCGCGGCGATCATGATGTCGCGATGCGCCACGTTCGCCACCCGGACCGCGAGCACGCCGAGGTTCTCCACGCGCGGCTTCTTCGGGTCCACGCGCTCCTTCCACGACCAGCAGAAGCCGCGCTCCTTGGTCCCCTTCCGCACGCCGAAGCCGAACCGTTCGCGTCCCTCGATCGCGCCCGGAAGTTCCGAGGCGATGCGGCGGACGTGGGCGAGGGTGGCCATGCGCCGGCTCCGGTGAGGACGGGACGAAAGTGCGCGCGACCTCCGGAGCGGGGAAGGGCACGGAACCCGCGCACGAGCCGTGTGTAACCCGTGCGGCTGCCGCGGCGAGCGCGGCCGCCTGCACGCGCGCGTCACCTGATCTTCTCCGGCGGAGGGCCGGCGCATGAGGAGAATGCTGTTGATCGCGGGCATCGTGCTCGCCAGCGCGATGCCCGCCGCGCACTCGGCCGGCGCACAGGGCGCGCTCGACCGCGGCTGGCGCCTGGTCTACGCCACCGACAGCGCCGGTCGCGTCAGCGCCGGCGACAAGGCGGCGCTCCTCCGCGCGGTGCGGGCCGGGCTGCCGGTGCGCGTCGGCTTCGCCATCTCGTGGCGGGCCAAGGACGGATCGCAGGACGGCGTCGAGCACGTGGCCGACGCACGCTTCCTCACGATTCACCGCGACGAGGTGTCCGCGCAGTTGGCGCCCATCCTCGGCCAGGCGCCGGCCGAGGGCGCACCGGACGTGGCGCTCATGACGACGGGCGATCGCCTCTGGTACGCGCTCGTGGATTCGCGCGGGCGACTGCAGGGCTACTTCACGGGCGGCGGCGCGGTCACGTCGCTCACCGTGGCGACGCACTGGTTCGTCGCCGGCACGCCAGCGAGCCCGGCGGGCACGCTCTACTAGCGCAGGGCGCGAGCGACGCGGCGGGCTTCACCATCCGGCTACGGCTCGTCCGTCATCCCCGCGGGCAGGAAGAGCGGGCGCGCGAGCCCCCCCGCATCCTCGTAGAACTTGACGGCGCCGGCCGGCGCCGCGGCCTTGGCCATCAGGATCAGCTGCCCGGTGTGTCCCGAGAAGTGCTCGACCACGTGGTAGATCGCGCTGAACACGTTGGTCGTCCGCCCCTGGATCACGCGCGACTCGGCGAGCGCGGCCGCATCGAGCCGCGCGAGCACCGCCACCGCGTCGGCGCACGCCGACTCGAGGGTGGCGAGGAGCGTCGCGAGGTCGGCCCCGTCGCGCGCCGCGAACTCGGCCGGAATCCACCGCCGGCCGCGGCCGCGTCGTGAGGCGGGTCGCGCGCGCGGACCGGTCCTAAGCGCCGGTTCTCGTACCAGCGCAGCTGCGTGCTCCCGATGCACGCCACGTCCGCGCGCCCGTCGCCGTTGAGGTCGGCCACCGCGCATCCCGCCGGGGCCAGCGTGCCGTCGTCGAGCGCGTCGCGCGTCCACGCATCGGCCCGCACGTCGGTCAGGCGATAGACGTACGCGCCCTTCGCCCCCTGCCGCTCGCCGACCACGAGCTCGTCGATGCCGTCGCCGTCGAAGTCGCCGGCCACGAGCGTGTGTCCGTCCACGATCGTGGCGTCGATGACGTGCCGCACCCAGGCGCCGCCGCGCTCGCGATAGACCACCACCTGTCCGCCATGCCAGGGCTCGATGGTCGCGAGGAACCGCTCGCCTCCCGCGTGGCCCACGACGATCTCGCTGGCCCCGCTGCGCGGCCACGCGGACGCGTCGCCCGCGAGCACGTGCGTGCGCGTCCAGCCGCGCGGGCCGAGCTGCCAGCGGTCCACCCCCTCGAACCCCGCGCTCCACACCGACGCGCGCGTCTCGCGCGCCCAGGGCGCCACGAGGATGCCGTGCACCACCCCCTGGAGCGACTCGGAGACCGTCTCGCGCCTCCACGCGCCCGGGCGATAGAACACGAGCGGCAACGTGGCGCGATACTCGTGCGCGATCGCCCCCGCGCCGATCAGCGGCCAGTTCACGAGCACGGGCCGCCCCGTGCCGTCCACGTCGGCGAAGCGCAGCCGGTGCGACGTGGGCAGCTGGTCGATCTCGCGCATCGTCCATCGCGCGCCCACGTCGGCGCCGTGCGTGAGCAACGAGACGATTCCCGCGCTCTCCGCGTACCGCGTGGAGAAGCCGTGCGCGAGCGCGATCTCGGGGATGCCGTCGCCATCCAGGTCCGCCGCGTCGGCATTGATCGGCGCGTCGAGGCCGTCCACGAGCACGTGCCGCCGCCAGGTCGGGTTCTCGTACCAGCGCAGTTCGTGCAGCCCGCTCGCGAGCGCGATCAGGTCCGGCTTGCCGTCGTGGTTGACGTCGGCGACGATCACCTGGTAGCCACCGGCGAATCCCGAGTCGATGGGATGGGTGGCGAAGCGCAGCGGCGTACGCGGGCGCGTGACGGTGTCGGGTCCGGCGACGGCGTCCATGCGCCATCCGGCCGTGCCGAGGGTCGCGGCCAGGGTCGCGGCGAGGGCGAGGCTGAGCGGCAGGAGTCTCATGCCGGGCAATCACGGGCCGCGCGCGGAGGGGCGCAAGGCGGACAAGGAGGCGCGACGGCGGACGTCGAGGCGCGGGCCGCGCCACGCCGGCCGGCTCCCATGCCGGCGGGGGTGGGCAAAACCCGCGCAACCGTTGCGCCACCAGCGAAGTCGAAGGGGTGCCGCGATTTCCGTTCAACGCATGGGAGGTTTCATGTTGCTGCGCGTTCTGCCGTTCGTGATGATGCTTGCGCCGCCGCCCGCCACGCTCCGCCTCGACGTGAGCGAAGCGCAGGCGGCGCTCCGCATTCTCGACGACCTTGCCGCCCACCGCGAACCCGCCCCGGAGCGCTGGCAGGCGCTCCACGCGAGCGACGGCTACCGGCGCCTCAAGCGCCGCGAAGCCGCCATGCGGCGCGAGTTCACCGACGATGAGTTCGACGCCTTCCTCCGCGCCGACAGCATCGTCGCGCGCCGCGCCGCGCTCGCCGCCACCCTGCGCGACTGGCAGCGCCTCGACGTGCAGCAGGCCGCGCGACAGGCGTACGCGTGGCTCCCGGCGGGCGCGCGCATCCGCGCCACCATCTACTTCCTCATCAAGCCGCGCACGAACTCGTTTGTCTTCGAGACCGGCACCGACCCGGCCATCATGCTCTACCTGGACCCGGCCAAGGCTCGCCGTGAAGTCGCCAATCAAGTCGTGCACGAACTCCACCACATCGGCTATGCCGCCGCCTGTCCCGAGCGCGCCGCCGCCGACTCGAGCCCGGGAGCCAAGGCGCGCGGCTGGCTCGGGGCGTTCGGTGAGGGCGAGGCGATGCTCGCCGCCGCGGGCAGCGTGGACGTCCATCCGCACGCCGTGAGCGCGCCGGCCGACCGCGCGCGCTGGGATCACGACGTCGCCGACTTCGACGCCGACCTCGCGCGCGTGCAGGAGTTCCTCACGGCCACGCTCGACGGCACCCTGCGCGGCGACGCGATCGCGGAGCGGGCCGTGAGCTTCTACGGCGTGCAGGGGCCGTGGTACACCGTGGGATACGTGATGAGCGCCACGATCGTGCGCGAGTCGGGCAAGGCGGCGCTGCTGGCCAGCATGTGCCGGCCCGTGGAGCTGCTGCGGGCGTTCAACACGGCCGCGACTCGGGTAGCGGCACGCACGGGGGTGCGCCGGGCCACGTGGGACCCGGCGGTGCTCGATCGGCTGGATCAGCGCTGACGGCGAGCGCGCGGCGAGCGGTCGTGACGCGATGGCCGGCCCGCGCGCGAATCGCCGCCCGCGGCGCTACGCAACCGCCGCCAGCAACGCGTCCGCCGACAGGTGCAGCAGCACGCGCACCACCGGATGCTG
>JACQES010000301.1 GCA_016200495.1 Gemmatimonadota bacterium | reverse complement strand
CGTCGAGGCGCACGCCGGTCGCGCGGCGCGAGTCCTTGTGCACGAGGATCTCTCGCACGGGCGTGGACAGCCGGATCGTGCCGCCCAGTTCCTCGAACAGCTGCACGAACGCGCGCACCAGCGCCCCCATGCCGCCCATGGCGAACCACACTCCCCACTTCTGCTCGAGGTGGTGGATGAGCGCGTAGATGCTCGTCGTGCGGAACGGGTTGCCCCCCACCAGCAGCGGATGGAAGGAGAAGACCTGTCGCAGCCGCTCGTCCTTGATGTGGCGGTTGACGAACGTCGCCACCGAGCGATCCGACCGGAGCCGCACCAGGTCGGGGACGATCTTCGCGAACGAGCCCAGCGTGAGGAACGGCTTGTCGATGAGCCCGAACCCGGTCTCGAAGATCGCGGCCGTCTCCTCGCGGAAGCGCCGGTAGCCCGGCAGGTCGGCGGCATTGAAACGCGACACTTCCGCTTCCACTTCCGCCTGGGCTCCCGTGTAGCGGAACACCGAGCCGTCCTCGAAGCGGATGTTGTAGAACGGCGAGACCGGCACCAGCTGCACGTAGTCGGCCGTGCGGCGCCCCGCGAGCGCGAACAGCTCGTCGATCAGCTGGGGCGCGGTGATGATCGTCGGCCCGCCGTCAAACGTGAAGCCGTCCTGTTCGTAGACGTACGCGCGGCCACCGGGCTTGTCCCGCTGCTCCACGATGGTCACGTCGTGCCCCATCGCCTGCAGGCGAATGGCTGCCGAGAGTCCGCCGAAGCCGGACCCGATCACTACGATGCGCATGGACCTGCCTCAGGCGAGCTTGACGCGCTCGAACGGACCCGCGGGTTCTCCCAGTTCGAACCGGATGGACGGCCCCTCGCCGAGGGCGACCACATCGGCGACAACGGGCGCGCTTCTCCAGACGTTCCAGAACAACCGCACGCGCTGTGGGGTGCTCATGCGCGCGCGCACCTGCAAGGTATCATACCCGATGCCCTCGATGGCACCCAGGATCCCCGCGTAGCCCACGGCGCACGCCGTGGCACACCGCTGGGAGTCGGGCGCGAGGAGGGCGATGCCCGGGCGCGCCATCTCGTACAGGGCGCGGGCGCGGCCCACCTCGAACGCCATGAACGGACGCCAGCGCTCGTCCTCGGCCGTGAGCCGCCCGCCGAGGATGTCGGCGGGGGTGAGGCCGAACAGCGCGAGGTCGTCGTCGGGCAGGTAGCAGCGGCCCCGTCCCGCATCCTCGCCGACGTCGCGCAGGATGTTTGTCAGCTGCATGGCCACGCCGAGAATGCGCGCGTAGCGCAGCGCCCGCTCGCGCACCTCAGTGCCGCCGACGACGCCAAACACATGCGTGCACATCTCGCCGACCGTGCTCGCCACCCCCTCGCAGTAGCGCGCGAGCTCGCCCCAGGTGGGATAACGCACGGGGGCCAGGTCGCGGGCGACGCCGGCGACGAGCTCACGCAGGACGTCGAGGGGGACGTTGTACGTGCGGAGGAGCGTGCGGTCGTATTCGGCGAGCTTCTTCTGCGTGCCGGTCTCGTGGCGCTCGACGGCCAGGTCCACCATGTCGTCGGCGACGCGGCAGAAGGCGTAGAGGGCGTACGCGGCGCGCTGCTTGGGAGCGGGAAGGAAGCGCGAGGCGAGCGCAAACGTTCGCGCGTGGTGCTTGACGATTCTCGCGCAGTGCGCGGCGTCGGAGGCGGTCGAGGGCGAGCTCGTCAGGGCGGGCATGAAGTTGCGCTGGGGGATCTCAGCCGTGGGTCCACAGCCAACAACGTCAACGCGGCGCTGCACAACCAGTTCCGCCTAAACACCTGACGGGAAAACGGATGTCAACTTCGCGTGACAAAAGGTGCGACTCCCCGGTCCAATGCGCTAGGGCTGGTCGCGGTTCCAAAGCGTGAAATCCGGGCGAAACGACCGCATCCTTCCGGACGATGCTGGCAGGAGCACACCAGATGTTTCTTCCGGCGCGCGTCAGGGAGCCGCCGCGGCCGGCGCGCGGCGCACGTCGACCGTGCCGCGTCAGCTCCCCCTACGCTCGCGGGGGCCAGCCCGGATGGGCCGGCCCCCGCGGGCCATGCGAACGGTGGGACTTGAACCCACACGCCTTATTCAGGCACGGGATCCTAAGTCCCGCGCGTCTGCCAGTTCCGCCACGTTCGCGCCGCCTCCGACGGGAGCATGATTGCCACGCCCCGACCGCGGGTCAAGCGCGCGCGGGTGGTCGCGGCTACTCCGTGCCCACCCGGAGGTTCACGATCCGGGTCTGCTGTACCACCGAGCCATCGCCGTTCTGGAAGATGCCGAGCACCTGCAGCCCGACGTAGTCGCCGTCCTTGATCCCCTTGAGCACCGCCTGCAGGTCGGCCGCGGTGTGGATCGCCTTCTTGGCGGGGAAGTTGGTGCCGAAGATGATGTCCCCCGGCCCGAGCTGCCGCCACGCCGGGCCGCCGGGGCTGACCTTCGTGACGCGCACGCCGCGCCGTTCCGGGCTCACGTTGTTGGCCTGCACGAAGTCGGTGGGCAGCGGCTCGACGATGATCCCGAGCTTCTCCGCCGGCGCGCTCGTGGTGGCCTCGCTGTCGGGCTGGTCGCCACGATCGGCGCTCGCCACCTGCGGGTCGCCCGGCGCCTCGGCCAGCTTGATCTTGTACGACTTGCGGGCGCCGTAGCGCATCACGTCCACGTCGATCACCTGGCCCGGCTCGTGCGAGCGGACGATGCGCTGCAGCGTGCTCACCTTGTCGACGTCCTTGCCGTCGACGCGGATGATGACGTCGCCCTCCTCGATCCCCGCCTTCTTGGCCGGCGAGTCGTCGTTGGTGTAGGCGCCCACCTTGGCGCCGCGGATCTCCTTGAGCCCGGCGACGGCGGCGTCGGCCGGGGTGACGTCGTTGATGGCGACGCCGATGATGGCGCGGCGCACGCGGCCGTGCTTGATGATGTCGTCCATCACGTTCTTGGCGAGCGTGATGGGAATCGCGAAGCCATAGCCCGAGTAGAAGCCGGTCTGGCTGGCGATCATCGAGTTGATGCCGATCACCTCGCCGCGCACGTTGACGAGCGGCCCGCCCGAGTTGCCCGGGTTGATCGCGGCGTCGGTCTGGATGAAGTCGGAGATCTGGTACTGGCTGCGCCCCGGGATCGGCCCGAGCTCGTTGCCGCGCCCCTTGGCGCTCACGATGCCGGCGGTCACGGTGAAGTCGAGGCCCAGCGGGTTGCCGATCGCGAGGACCCACTCGCCGATGCGGGCGCGGTCGTCATCGCCGAACGGCACGGTGGGGAAGTCCTTCCCCTCGATCTTGATCACGGCCACGTCGGTGGTCGGGTCGCGGCCGACGACGGAGCCCTTGAACGTGCGATGGTCGGTGAGCGCGACGACGAGCCGGTCGGCCCCCTCGACGACGTGGTTGTTGGTGAGGATGTAGCCGTCGCCCGAGACGATGAACCCCGAGCCGCTCGATTCCTGCGGCTGCGCCTGCTGGCGCTGCTGGAACAGCTCGAAGAAGTCCTCGAGGCCGGGCGGCACCTGCTGCCGCTGCCGGCCGCGCGGGGCGGCGGCGCGGCGCGCATCGCGCTCGGCGCGGATCGAGACCACGGCCGGCGTCACGCGCTCGGCGATGGCGACGAAGGCGTTCGACTGATCGGCCAGCCCCTTGGCCTCCGGGATCTCGCGCGGCCGGCTCTTCGTGGCCGATTGCGCGTGGCCCCACGGGACGAGGTCCAGGGACGACGTGAGGAGCACGCCGCCGACGAAGGCGGCGACGACTCCGGCCATGAACTTCACGCGGGATGGCGACGACATGCGTGGTGCTCCGGTGCTGTGGTCGGTCGGGGTGATGGTGCCTGACGTCCAGTATACACGTGAGGCGCGGCGACGGTTTCGACACCGGCGCCACGCCCACGGTTGCCCTGCTAACGCGTGCTACTTCTTCTCGTCCACGATCTCGTAGTCGGCCTCGACGACGTCGTCCTTGCCGCCGGTCGCCCCGGCCGCCCCGGCCGTCGCGCCCGACTCCGGCGGGGGCGAGCCCGCCGACGAACCACCCGTCGAACCGCCCTGCTGGTCGTAGAACGACTTGCCCGCGGCCTGGAAGGCCGTGGTCAACTCCTCCTGGGCGGCGCGGATCTCGTTCATGTCGTCGCCGCGCCCCGCCTTGCGGGCACGCTCGACGGCCCCGTCCAGGCGCGACTTCACGTCGGCCGGGAGCTTCTCCGCCCACTCCTTGCTGTTCTTCTCGACCTCGTACACGAGCGCGTCCAGCCGGTTGCGCGTGTCGATCTCCTCGCGCTTGCGCTGGTCCTCGGAGGCGTTCTTCTCCGCCTCCTTGACCATGCGGTCGATCTCGGCGTCCGAGATGCCGCTCGACGCCTCGATGCGGATCTTCTGCTCGCGCGAGGTGGCCTTGTCCTTCGCCGTCACGTGCAGGATGCCGTTGGCGTCGATGTCGAAGGTGACCTCGATCTGCGGCATGCCGCGGGGTGCCGGCGGAATGCCGGTGAGCTGGAACTTGCCGATCGTCTTGTTGTTGACCGCGGTCGGCCGCTCGCCCTGCAGGACGTGGATCTCGACCTGCGTCTGGTTGTCGTCGGCCGTCGAGAACGTCTCCGTCTTCTTGGTCGGGATGGTCGTGTTGCGCGGGATGAGCGTCGTCATCACGCCGCCCATCGTCTCGATGCCGAGCGAGAGCGGGGTGACGTCGAGCAGGAGGACGTCCTTCTGCTCGCCGGTGAGGACCGCGCCCTGGACCGCGGCGCCGATCGCGACGACCTCGTCCGGGTTCACGCCCTTGTTGGGCTCCTTGCCGAAGAACTCCTTGACCTTCTCCTGGATCTTCGGGATGCGCGTCGAGCCGCCGACGAGCAGCACCTCGTCGATCTCCGACGGCTTGAGCCCCGCGTCCGCGAGCGCCTTCTTCATCGGCTCGAGGGTGCGCGTGATCAGGTCGTCCACGAGCGACTCGAACTTGGCGCGCGTGAGCTGGTAGTTGAGGTGCTTCGGACCCGACTGGTCGGCCGTGATGAAGGGCAGGTTGATGTCCGTCGTCAGCGTGCTCGACAGCTCCATCTTGGCCTTCTCGCCGGCCTCCTTGAGGCGCTGGAGCGCCATCGCGTCCTTGGCGAGGTCGATCCCCTGGTCGCGCTTGAACTCGGCCACGAGCCAGTCGATGACGCGCTGGTCGAAGTCGTCGCCGCCCAGGTGGGTGTCGCCGTTGGTGCTCTTGACCTCGAACTGGCGCGAGCCGTCGACGTCATAGAGCTCGAGCACCGAGATGTCGTACGTCCCGCCGCCCAGGTCGAAGACGGCGACCTTCTCGTCCTTCTTCTTGTCGAGGCCGTACGCGAGCGCGGCCGCCGTGGGCTCGTTGATGATGCGGAGCACGTCGAGGCCCGCGATCTTGCCCGCGTCCTTGGTGGCCTGGCGCTGGGAGTCGTTGAAATAGGCGGGGACGGTGATGACCGCCTTGCTCACGCCGTGGCCCAGGTAGTCCTCGGCCGTCTGCTTCATCTTCTGGAGGATCATGGCGGAGATCTCCGGGGGCGTGTACTTCTTGCCCTGGATCTCGACCGACGCGAGGTCCTTCGCGCCGCCGGCCACGGTGTACGGCACGCGCTTCGCCTCGTCCGTCACCTCGCCCATCTTGCGCCCCATGAAGCGCTTGATCGAGAAAACGGTGTTGTGCGGGTTGGTCACCGCCTGGCGCTTCGCGATCTGGCCGACGAGGCGCTCGCCGTCCTTGGTGAAGCCCACGACCGACGGGGTCGTGCGCCCCCCTTCCGCGTTCGGAATGACGACGGGGTCGCCACCCTCCATGACCGCGACGACCGAATTGGTCGTGCCGAGGTCGATGCCGATCACCTTGTCTGCCATCTGCCTGATCTCCGTGAGAATGTCGCCCGGGGCGGGCGAGGGGCCTGCCGATCCATCCGACGCTGAGCAGCCTTCCCGGCGTTGGCCTGCCCGCCATGGGACTCCTGCTGCCCTCACCTACGCAATCCCGGGACCGCCGTTTCGCGCCTGTTTGGCGCAAGATGTTGGAACCATTAGGGTTGAGGCGTGTCAAACTGACAGTCGCTCCGCCAACCCGGGGCGCATTACCTTCGTGCACGCATGATCCCGCTCAGCGACGAACACGAATCCATCCGGACCCCGGTCGTCACGATCGGGCTGATCGCCGTCACCGTGCTGGTCTGGGTGTTCGTGCAGGGCGCGGGACTCAACCCGATCACCCTCGCCGCATCGGTGTGCGACTACGGCATGGTGCCGGGCGAGCTCACGCGGCGCGTGCCGGTGGGGCTCGGGATCCCGATGGGGCACGGGCTCGCCTGCGTGATCGACGACCAGGCGATCAACTGGTTCACCCCCGTCATCGCGATCTTCCTGCACGGCAGCTGGGGCCACCTGCTCGGCAACCTGCTGTTCCTCTGGGTGTTCGGCAACAACGTCGAGGACAGCATGGGCCGCGGGCGCTACCTCGCGTTCTACCTCGTGTGCGGGCTCATCGCCGCCGCGGCGCAGGTGGCGTCGGGGCCGCGCTCCCCGGTGCCGACGGTGGGGGCGAGCGGCGCGATCAGCGGCATCATGGGCGCGTACCTCGTGCTCTACCCGATGGTGCGCGTGAACATGCTCTTCATCCTGTTCATCGTGCCGGTGCGCGCCTGGCTCGTGCTGGTCTACTGGTTCCTGCTGCAGCTGGCCGAGGCGTTCGCCGAACTGGGCCCGCTCCGCAGCGAGGTGTCGAGCGGCGTCGCGGTGTGGGCCCACGTCGGCGGCTTCGTCGCGGGGGTGGTGCTGGTCAAGTTCTTCGTCGACGAGGTGCGCGTCGAGCAACGCACCACGGGCACGCACCCGGTGATCGCAGGCTGAGGCGGCGCGCGCCGCGCGCGCGCCGCCGAGCGAGCCGCTCTCACCGGGCGGGGCGCGGGCAATCGCGTCGCGTCCGCGCTAGGGCTGCACCGGCCGCAGTTTCTTCTCCAGGTACGCCGTCGCCGCCGAATCCACGCGGAGCGAGTTGGCGTGGCGCAGGAAGTGGTGCGTGTCGTCGGGAATGACGAGCTCCTCGTAGCTCACGCCGCGCTTCGCCACGCGCTGCACGAGGTCCACCGTCTGCGAGAAGCGCACGTTGCGGTCGTCGTCGCCATGGATGAAGAGCACGGGCGAGCGCCATCCGCCGACCCAGGTGATGGGGCTCGACGCCGTGGCCGCGGCGATCGCCGCCGCCCTGTCGGGGAACTGCTCGACCTTGTCGAACGCGAGCAGGCCGCGCGCGCGTTCGCTGGTCCAGTCGTGCACGCCGTGCACGTCCACGCCGGTGGCGAAGAGGTCGGAGTTCTTCGCGAGCGCCATCGCGGTGAGGAACCCGCCATACGAGCCGCCCCAGATGCCGATCCGGCTCGCGTCCACGTCGGGGCGTGACCGGAGGTAGCGCGCCGCCGCCACGACGTCGTCGTACTCCGACGCGCCCTGCGCGCCCGCCTTGCGCGGGTGCTGGAAGTCGCGGCCGTAGCCGATGCCCAGCCGGTAGTTCACGGAGAGCACCACGAAGCCGCGGCTCGCGAGGTACTGGTTGACCGCGTACGTGTTGGCGTAGTAGTCGGAGTAGTGCCAGCCGAGCAGCATCTGCCGGGGCGGGCCGCCGTGCACGAAGATCACCGCGGGCCGCCGTCCGCTCGCGGCGGCCGTGCGGAAGAGCTGACCGTGGATCGTGAGCCCGGCCGTCGAGGGGAAGGTCACCCCCTCGGGGGTCACGAGCTGCGATGCGGGGAAGTCGGCGGGAATGGTGCCCTCGCCGACCAGCCGCGCATTCGCGCCGTCGGTGCCCATCACCATCGCCACCGCGGGGCGCTGCGCCGTGGCGCCGAAGCAGGCCACGGTCGCGTTGTCGCCGAGCACGACCGGCATCCACTCGAGCCCGCTGCCGGGGGTGAGCACGCGCATGCCGCTGCCGTCCACGCGCACGCGCAGCACGTGCCGCCGATTGAGGTCCTTGGCATCGGGGCCCGTGTTGGCGGAGGCCACGAGGGTCGTGCGGTCGGGACTGAGCGTGACATGCTCCACCATGAACGCGCCCGGGGTGAGCAGCGTCGCCGCGCCGCCGTTCGCGCCGACGGCGTACAGGTGCGGCCAGCCGTCCTCCTCGGAGAGGAAGACGAGCCGGTCACCCGCGCCCCAGTTCAGGTTGGGGCCGCCGTGCGTGCCCGGCACCGAGCCGCGGAGCGTGCGCGGGGCCGTCCAGACGACGCGCCCCTGCCCGGTGGCGACGTCGGCCACCCAGATGGACCACGGCACGTGCCGCGGCACCAGCACGGAGTCGGGCGCGCCGCCCACGCCGGGGCGGCGCACGAACGCGAGCCGCGTGCCATCGTTCGACCAGCGCGGCATGCCGTCCCGCGAGGTCGAGGGGGCGAGCCAGCGGATCGGCGTCGTGCTGTCGGCGTAGATGCCGATGAAGCTGTGGTCGCCGCGGTTGGCCACGAAGGCGAGGCGCGATCCATCGGGCGACCAGGTCGCGTCCACGAGCGTGCCGCCCGCGCTCACCAGGCGGCGCGCCTGGGCGCTGCCGTCGGTGGGCACGACCCAGAGCGCGCGGTCGCGCTCGAACACCACGACGTCGCCCGTGGGCGAGACGCGGGGCTCGTCGCCGTCGGCGAGCACCTTGGGTGCGCCGCCCGCGAACGGCACCGCGATCACCTGCACGCGCGGTGCCGTCGGGAGGGACAACGGATTGGGCGGCGGCCCTTCCCAGTTGGCGCTGTGCTCGCCGCCGCGCGCGAACACCACCCAGCGCCCGTCGTCGGAGAGCTGCACGCTCGTGATTTCCTGCCCGTCGTCCACGGCGTAGGCGGTCACCATGCGCGGCCGGAAATCGGGGGCCTCGGCGACGTAGACGTTGCGCCGGCCACGTTCGTCGACGGCCCACGCGATGCGGCTCGCGCGCGCGGCGGCGGCGAGTTCCGACGGCACGGGGTAGCCCTTGAGCTGCGCGAGCGAGTAGGTCTGCGCGTCGGCGCGCGCGGCGCCGAAGGTGCCGCTCGCGAGGACGGCGAGGCAGGCGACGGCGCGCGCGGTGACGACGGGACGACGCGAGGCGCGGGTCACGGTCGCGACGGGGCGACGGCGAATCGATGCGGACATCATGGCGAGGGACGGGCTGGAGGTGCGACAACAGTATGGGTCGCCCGGGGCCAGCGCGAGGCGCGGGGGCAGGGCTTGGGTGGCCGATGTGGTCGGCGCCGCGCTCGGGGGGCCCTACCGTTCCCTGACGCTAAGCGTGCGCTGCGTGACGGCGTCGTTACACACCCGGCATCAGGACGTTACCGCCTCCGGGGAGTCTTCGGTCCGACACCCCAACCGGAGTTGATCTGCGTGCGCAAGAGCATCCTTCGCGGCCTGGCCCTTTCGGCGATGGCGACCTCGCTCGTGGCCGGCAACGCGGTGCAGGCGCAGGACCTGACGGGCGCGGGGGCGACGTTCCCGTATCCGATGTACTCGAAGTGGTTCAACGACTACGCGGCCAAGACCGGCGTCAAGATCAACTACCAGTCCATCGGGTCGGGCGGCGGCGTGCGCCAGATCTCCGAGCAGACCGTGGACTTCGGCGCGACCGACGGGCCGATGTCCGACGAGGAGCTGGCGAAGGCGAAGGGCGGGCGCATCCTGCACATCCCGACCGTGATGGGCGCGGACGTCGTCGTGTACAACCTCCCCGAGCTCAAGGCGCCGCTCAAGCTCTCGGGCGAGCTGATCGCCGACATCTTCCTCGGCAAGGTCACCAAGTGGAACGACGCGCGCATCGCGGCGGAGAACAAGGGCGCCGCCCTGCCGGGCACCGACATCGTCGTGGTGCATCGCTCGGACGGCAGCGGCACGACCTACATCTGGACGGACTACCTCACGGCGGTGAGCAAGGCCTGGGCGGCCGGTCCGGGCAAGGGCAAGGACGTGAAGTGGCCGGTTGGCATCGGCGGCAAGGGCAATGAAGGGGTGGCCGGGCAGGTGAAGCAGATTCCGGGCGCGATCGGTTACGTCGAGCTCGTGTACGCGCGGCAGAACAAGCTCGCGTACGCGCACGTCAAGAACGCCGCCGGCGCGTACGTCGAGCCGACGATCGCGAGCGTGACGGCGGCGGCGGCGGCGATCGCGAAGGGACTGCCCAAGGACACCGACTTCCGGCTCTCCATCGTCAATCCGGGGGGCAAGGACGCCTACCCCATCGCGTCGATGACCTGGCTCCTCGTTTACGAACAGCAGGGCAACGCGGCCAAGGGCAAGCAGCTGGTGGACTTCCTCAAGTGGATGCTCGTGTACGGCCAGAAGAGCGCACCGGCGCTCGACTACGCGCCGCTCCCCGCGCCGATCGTGAAGCAGCTCCAGGACCGGATCAAGCAGATCAAGGTCGGCTAGTCCGTCGGCCGGTCGGGGTGCCCCGACGGGCGCCCCGGGCCGGTCGCGATTCCCCCCTTCCTTCTCCGTCGTCTCCCATGCGTCGTCTCTCGATCCTGCCAGCCTTCGCGCTCGCCGCCGTCGTCGCGCTGCCCGTCGCCGCGCGCGCGCAGGACACCACGGCCAAGATCCACTACAAAGGCGTCACGATCACCCCGATCGGCTACTTCGCCGCCGAGGGAGTGGTGCGCCAGCGCTCGGAGTACGCCGACATCGGCTCGAGCTTCAACGCGCTGCCGTTCACCAACCAGACCAACGCGAACCTCACCGAGATCCGCGGGTCGGCGCGGCAGTCGCGGCTCGGGGTCGCGGTCGACGGCGCCGCCGGCGACACGAAGCTCACCGGCTACTTCGAGGGGGACTTCCTCTCGGCGGGCGTCACGTCGAACTCGAACGAGAGCAACAGCTACACGTTCCGCGTGCGACAGTTCTGGGGGCAGGCCAGCTTTCGCAACGGGTGGACCGCCTCGTTCGGGCAGACGTGGAGCCTGATGACGTCGAACAAGAACGGGATCGCGCTGCGGGGCGAGCACGTGCCGCTCACCATCGACGCGCAGTACGCGGCCGGCTTCAACTGGGAGCGCCAGTTCGCCGTGCGCCTCACCAACAGGATCGACGAGCACTGGACCTGGGCGCTGGCGGTGGAGGAATCGCAGCAGCTGTTCGCCGCGCGCAACGCGCCGCCGCAGTTCATCCTCGGGGCCACCGGCGGTCCGCTGCTCAACTCCACGGCGAACTACTCGAACGACTTCCTCCCCGACGTCGTGACCAAGCTGGCATGGGATCCCGGCTACGCGCACTTCGAGCTCAAGCTGCTGGGGCGCGCCTTCCGCGGTCGCGTCGTGGACACGCTCAACGCGCTCGGCGGCACGCGCAACACCAAGGCGTACGGCGGCGGCGTGGGGCTCGGCGTGCTGGTGCCGGTCAAGATGGAGGGACGCAACGTGGCGGACCTCGGGCTCTCGGTGCTCTGGGGCAAGGGGATCGGCCGCTACGGCACGTCCACGCTCCCCGACATCACCGTGACCGACTCGGGCCAGGTGACGCCGATCGGCTCGGCGCAGTTCCTGCTCTCGATCGAGACGCACCCGACGGCCAACCTGGACGTGTACGGCTACGTGGGCTCCGAGTACAACGAGCGGGCGGCGTACCTGAGAACCGCGGGCAAGGGGGTGGGCTACGGCTCGGCGCTCAACGACCTCTCCCTGTGCGAGAAGGAGATCCCGCCGGGCGGCATCTACGCGCCCGGCTCGGGCACCTGCAACGCCGACACGCGCGCGGTGACGCAGGCGAACCTCGGCTTCTGGTACCGCTTCTACAAGGGCGCGGCGGGCACGATGCAGTGGGGGATGCAGTACTCCTACACGAGCCGCGCGATCTGGTCGGGCAAGAGCTCGCTCGAGCCGCAGGCCATCGACAACATGCTGTTCACGAGCTTCCGCTATTACCTTCCCTGACGAATTCTCGGGAGCCGGGGCGGCGACGCGCCGCCGTGGCGCGGCTGGCGACCTGGGGGGTTCGCGCCCGGGTCGCCAGTGCGCGTCTGTGGCGCCGTGCCGTGCACCGGAATCCCGCCGACTCCCGAGCGCCCGCCTGACATGACGGAACCCGCCACCAGCTCGGCCGATCGCGCGCCGCTCGCGTCGCCGGAGGCGCCGCCGCCGAGCACGCTCGCGGGGGCCTCGGGCATGGACCGCGTGTACGCGCTCGCGATCACGGGGTTCGCGCTGTGCGTGCCGGCGCTGCTGGTGGGCCTCTTCATCGAGGTCGGCGCGGCGGGGTGGCCGGCGCTCAAGCGGTTCGGCTTCGCGTTCCTGTTCTCGAGCGAGTGGGACCCCGTGCGCGAGCAGTTCGGGGTCGCGCCCGCGGTGATCGGCACGCTGCTCACCTCGGCGATCGCGCTCACGATCGCGACGCCGCTCGCGCTCGGGGTGGCGATCTACGTGGCGGAGTTCGCGCCCGACTGGCTGCGCACGCCGCTGGCGTTCCTCGTCGACCTGCTGGCCGCGATCCCGAGCGTCGTGTACGGCCTGTGGGGGGTGTTCGTGCTCGTCCCGGTGATGCGCACGACGGTGATGCCGTTCCTGCGCGACACGCTGCACCT
>JACQES010000286.1 GCA_016200495.1 Gemmatimonadota bacterium | reverse complement strand
TCCGAGGGCGGCATCCGCGAGCTCGCGGAGTCCTGATGGACGTCGTCGCGCAGTTCCTCGCCGTCATCGCGCCGTGGTCCGAGGGGATCGTGCTCTTCTACTTCCTCGGCATCAACTCGTTCTACGCGCTGCTGCTCATCCTCTCGATTCCCGAGCTGTGGACGCACTGGCATCTGGCCGAGGACGAGCACGTGCAGCGCATCCTCGGGGCCGACGCGCTGCCGCCCCTGTCGATCCTCGTGCCCGCGCACAACGAGGAGGTCACGATCGGCGCGAGCGTGCTCAGCTTCCTCACGCTCGAGTACCCGCGCCACGAGGTGGTGCTGGTCAACGACGGCTCGAAGGACCGCACGATGGAGCGGCTCGCCGAGGAGTACGACCTGTACGAGGTGCCGCCCGCGTTCCCGGTCGCGGTGGCCACGAAGCCGGTCAAGGCGTACTACCGCTCGCGGCGCTTCTCGCGGCTGCTCGTGGTGGACAAGACCAACGGCGGCAAGGCCGACGCCTTGAACGCCGCGATGAACGCGGCCCGCTACCCGTACGTGATCGCGGTGGACGCCGACACGCTGGTCGAGCCCGACGCGCTCGTGCGGCTCGCGCGCCCGTTCCTGCTCGGGCAGAGCGTGGCGGCCGTGGGCGGCACGATCCGCGTGGTGAACGGCAGCTCGGTCGCGCTCGGCCGCGTGACCGACGCGCGCGTGGACCGCCACTGGATCCCCGGCATCCAGACCATCGAGTACCTGCGCGCCTTCCTGTTCGGGCGGCTGGGGTGGAACCGGCTGGGCGGCAACCTCGTGATCTCGGGGGCGTTCGGCCTCTTCCGCCGCGACTTCCTGCTGGCGATCGGCGGCTACACCACGGGCAACGTGACCGAGGACATGGACCTCGTCGTGCGGCTGCACCGCCACCTGGCCGAGCGCGGCATCGACGCGACGATGCCGTTCATTCCGGATCCCGTGGCGTGGACCGAGGTGCCGGACAACTTCCGCGTGCTCGGGCGACAGCGCGAGCGGTGGCACCGCGGCCTGATCGCGACGATGCTCGCGCACCGCGACCTGCTCTTCAACCCGAAGTACGGCAGCACGGGGATGGTGTCGTTCCCGTTCTTCTTCTTCGGCGAGATGCTCTCGCCGGTGATCGAGCTGCTGGGGTGGATCATCACCGCGCTGGTGCTCGTGACCGGGCGCATCAACGACGAGTTCGCGCTGCTCTTCCTGGCCGTCGCGATCGGCTACGGGATCCTGCTTTCGGTGTGGGCCGTGGTGCTCGAGGAACTCACCTTCCGCCGCTACCGGCGCGCGGGGGACTTCGTGCGCCTCCTCTTCTACGCGATCGTCGAGAACGTCGGCTACCGGCAGGTGACGGTGTTCTTCCGGCTGCAGGCGTTCTGGAAGTGGGCCCGCGGCGTGGAGAGCTGGGGACGGATGGACCGGAAGGGATTCGCGGCGCCCAAGCCGTAGGGGCGCCGGGCGCCCTCCGGTCGGCCGCCGCACGCCGCCGATCGCCCGCGGCCGCCGCACGCCGGCGCACCGTGCGCCGCGCCTCGACGCATCTTCGGCGCGGGTGGTATCTTGGAGGGTCCGCGACGTGCGTCGCGGGCGCCCCAACCACCCCCCGAGAGACGCGACCGATGAGTCCCTCCCGCCTGCACGCGCTGGCCGCCACCGGCACCTCCACCTGGCTGGATTACATCGACCGCGGGCTGCTCGACTCGGGCGCGCTGGCCGCCAAGATCGCCGACGACGCGCTGGCGGGGATGACGTCGAACCCGAGCATCTTCGAGAAGGCGCTCGAGGGGTCGGCGTACGACGGGGCGATCCGCGCCGCCGGGGGCGACCTCACGCCGCGCGCGCTGTTCGAGCACCTCGCGACGCGCGACGTGCGCGACGCGTGCGACCAGTTCATGGGGGTCTACACCGCCACCAAGGGGGTCGACGGCTACGTCTCCATCGAGGTCTCGCCCGACCTGGCCAACGACGCCGCCGGCACCGTGGAGGAGGCGCGCCGCCTCTGGGCCACGATCGACCGCGCCAACGTCATGATCAAGGTGCCGGGCACGGTGGCGGGGGCGCAGGCGGTGCGCACGCTCATCGCCGAGGGGATCAACGTGAACGTCACGCTGCTCTTCGCCGTCGAGGCGCACGCGCGCGTGATCGAGGCGTACATCGCCGGCCTCGAGGATCGCGCGGCCAAGGGCCTCCCGATCGCGCAGATCGCGTCCGTGGCGTCGTTCTTCGTCTCGCGCGTGGACTCGGAGGTGGACAAGCGGCTCGACGCGCGCATGGTCGCCTCGCAGGACGGCGCACGCGAGCGCCTCGCCGGGCTCAAGGGCGCCGCGGCGATCGCCAACGCGCGCCTCGCCTACGCGCTCTTCCTCGAGAAGTTCGCCGGCCCGCGCTGGGCGGCGCTCGCGGCCAAGGGGGCGCGGGTGCAGCGGCCGCTCTGGGCGTCCACCAGCACCAAGAACCCGGCCTACCGCGACGTCATGTACGTCGAGCAGCTCGCGGGCCCGAACACGGTGAACACCATGCCGCCCGCCACGCTCGAGGCGTTCAAGGACCACGGCGAGTCGAAGGACACGCTCACCGGCACGGCCCAGTCGGCCCGCGCCACGATCGACGCGCTCGCCCGCGAGGGCGTGAGCATGGACGAGGTGACCGAGAAACTCCTCGTCGAGGGACTCGCCGCCTTCGTGAAGAGCTTCGAGACGCTCCTCGCCGGCCTCGCGCGCAAGGTCGCGGCGACGCCGGTGGGCGCGGGACGCTAGTCCGCCCCGGCATGTACCACCCGCGCACCAAGATCGTCTGCACCCTCGGGCCCGCGACCCGCACGCGCGAGCAGATCCGGGCCCTGATGCAGGCGGGAATGAACGTCGCTCGCGTCAATTTTTCGCACGGCACGCACGAGCAGCACGCCGAGACGGTCAAGGTGGTCCGCGAGGTCGCCGCCGAGCTCGGCCAGCCGATCGCCCTCCTCGGCGACCTCCAGGGTCCGCGCATCCGCATCGGCGACCTGCCCGCCAAGCGGCACCTCGCGGTGTGGCAGCAGGTGACGCTCGTCCCCGAGGGGAAGGCGCAGGGCGACGAGATCCCGATCACCTACGAGGCGCTCGCCGACGACGTCGCCCCCGGCGACCGGATCCTCATCAACGACGGCCTGATCGAGCTCTCGACCATCTGGGTCGAGGCGCCGCGCGTCACCGCGCGCGTCGTGCACGGCGGCGACCTCTCGAGCCACAAGGGGATGAACCTCCCCGGCGTGGACGTCTCGGCCCCGTCGCTCACCGAGAAGGACATCGAGGACGTCGACTTCGCGGTCAAGCACGAGTTCGACTACCTCGCGCTCTCGTTCGTCCGCAAGCCGGAGGACATCCACCTCCTGCGCTCGCGCATCCCGCGCGCGCTGTTGATCGTCGCCAAGATCGAGAAGGACGTCGCCCTCCGCGACATCGAGCGCATCCTCGTCGCCACCGACGCCGTCATGGTCGCCCGCGGCGACCTGGGGGTCGAGCTCCCGTTCGAGGAGGTTCCGCTCGCGCAGAAGAAGATCATCCACCTCGCCAACCGGCACGGCAAGCCGGTGATCACGGCGACGCAGATGCTCGAGTCGATGATCGAGAACCCGCGCCCCACGCGCGCCGAGGCGTCGGATGTGGCCAACGCGATCATGGACGGCACCGATGCGGTGATGCTGTCGGCCGAGACCGCGGCGGGCAAGTACCCTGCGCTCGCCGTGGACGCGATGCACCGCATCATCGTCGAGGTCGAGCAGCACTGGAACCGTCGCGGCCGCGATGAGCGCCGCCGCGAGCCCTCGCGTCGGGCGACCACCGAGGAGACGATCGCCGCGGCGACCGTCACCGCCGTCCAGATGCTCGGCGCCCCGTGCGCGATCGTGTTCACCAAGTCGGGGTTCAGCGCGCGCACCGTGTCGTCGCACCGTCCCAACGTGCCGATCCTCGCGCTCACCGACTCGCCGCGCACCTGGCGCCAGCTCGCCCTCGTGTGGGGGGTGATCCCCGAGCAGGTGCGCCACTGCGACACCTACGAGGAGATGGCCGGCCTCGCGCGCGACGTCGTCCTCAAGCGCATGGTCGCGGAGAAGGGCGATCGCGTGGTCGTCACCGCCGGCGTGCCGTTCGACGTGCCGGGCACGACCAACAACCTGCGGGTCGAGACGATATGACCCGCGCCGGGGCGCGGTGAAGCTCACCTTCCTGGGGACCGGCACCAGCTTCGGCGTCCCCCAGATCGGCTGCCACTGCCGCGTGTGCCGCTCGAGCGACCCGCGCGACCGCCGCACCCGCGTCGGCGCCGTGGTCGAGACCGACGGCGGCGTGCAGATCCTCCTCGACACGCCCCCCGAACTGCGCCTGCAGCTCGTCACGGCGGGCATCGACAAGGTGGACGCGGTGCTCATCACGCACGAGCACGCCGACCACACGCACGGCATGGACGACCTGCGCGCGATCACCGTGCGCCGCGACGCGCCGCTCCCCGTGTACGCGTCGGCCGGCACGCACGCCGCGCTCGCGCAGAAGTTCCCGTACATCTTCGACGACCGGCTCAAGCCGCTCCCCGGCACGTCCAAGCCCGAGGGCTCGGCGCGCGTCATCGAGCCGGGCGTGCCGTTCGCCATCGGCGACGCCGAGATCATCCCGTTCGCCGTGCCCCACGGCAAGGTCACGGTGCTCGGCTTCCGCATCGGCGCGCTGGCGTACATCACCGACGCCAAGTCGGTGCCCGACGACGTGCTCCGCACCATCGCGGGGGTGCGCGTGCTCGTCATCAACGCGCTCTTCCGCGTCGAGCATCCCACGCACCTCTCGATTCCCGAGGCGGTGCGCATCGCGCAGGCGGTGGGGGCGGAGCGCACCTTCCTCACGCACCTCACGCACGACTACCTGCACGCCGACCTCGAGGCGGAGCTGCCGCGCGGCATCGCGCCCGCCTTCGATGGCCTGACCCTTCGCGTGGACTGACCGATGGCGATCCGCCTCGACGTGACCAACCTCGTCGCCACGGCCGACGGCCGGGCCGGCGTGCCGCTCGCCACCTTCCAGGGCGCGCAGGCGCGCTTTGCCGCGGCGCATGCGCATCTCGTGCAGCAGCGCGCGGCCGGCATCCTCGGCTTCCTCGACCTCCCCGCCAACGAGGGGCTGCTCGCGCAGGTCGAGCAGTTCGCCGCCGAGGCCAAGGGGAAGTACAAGGACGTCGTCGTGCTCGGCATCGGCGGCTCGGCGCTCGGGCCCATCGCCGTGCGCACCGCGCTCAAGCCGTCGGGCTGGAACGCGATGATGGACGACCCGCGCGGCGGACTGCCGCGCCTCCACGTGCTCGACAACGTGGACCCGCGCACGATCGCCGCGCTGCTCGCCGCGCTCGACCTGCGCACCACGCTCTTCATCGTGACCTCCAAGTCGGGCGGCACCGGCGAGACGATGGCGCAGTTCCTCGTCGTGCAGGACCGCCTCAAGCAGGCCACGCTCCCCATCGACGAGCACGTCGTCTTCGTCACCGACCCGGCCAAGGGGGCGCTCCGCGCGATCGCCGCGCGCGACAAGATCCCCGCGCTCGACGTGCCGCCCAACGTCGGAGGGCGCTTCAGCGTGCTGTGCCCCGTGGGCACGCTCCCCGCGGCGCTCGTGGGCGTGGACGTCCGCGCCATGCTCGCCGGCGCCGCCGACATGGCCGCGCGCTGCGGCACCGACGACCTCGCGAAGAATCCCGCCGGCGCCTTCGCCGTGCTCCAGTGGCTCGCCGACACGACGCAGGGCCGTCACGTGCACGTGCTCATGCCGTACCGCGACGCGCTGCGCGACATGGCCGCCTGGTTCGTGCAGCTCTGGGCCGAGTCGCTGGGCAAGATCCAGCCCGGCGGCGCGAGCGTCGGCCCGACGCCGATCCCCGCGCTCGGCGCCACCGACCAGCACTCGCAGGTGCAGCTCTTCATGGAGGGCCCGCAGGACAAGACCGTCACCTTCATCACGACGGCGGGGCACGAGACCGACGTCACGATTCCCGCGGGCTACGGTGACATCGAGGAGCTCGGTTACCTGGCCGGCCACACGCTGGGCGAGCTGCTCGACGTGGAACGCGTCGCCACGGCCGGTGCGCTGGCCAAGCGCGGCCGCCCCAGCATGACGCTCACGCTCGACACGGTGGACGCGTGGCACGTGGGCGCGCTCTTCATGTTCTTCGGCATCGCGACCGTGTACGGCGGGCACCTCTACGGCGTCAATCCGCTCGACCAACCCGGCGTGGAGCTCGGCAAGCAGTACACCTTCGCCAGGCTCGGTCGCGCGGGCTACGACGCGGCGCGGGCCGAGTTCGAGTCGCTGCCCAAGCCGGATCCGCGCTTCGCGTACTGAGGCCCGCCGCGCGCCTGCGGTGGGAGACAGCCGAGTGCATCGTCGCCGTGCTCCGGGCGCGGCAGGAGCATGGGGATGAGGCAGACGCACGGTGCATGGTGGGGCAGGGCAGCGTGCCGCCTCATCCGGCCGGTTGCCGCGATCGGCGCCGTGGCGGTCGCGGCTGCATCCGTCGCCGCCCAGACGGACACCCTGATCCCGCCGAGCGCCTACGCCGCGCGTCGCGCGCAGCTCGCCGCGCAGGTGATGCCCGCCGTCGTGCTCGTCCCAGGGCGCCACCTCGTCGGGCAGCACGAGCTCCCGCGGCAGGACGCCAACTTCTGGTACCTCACCGGCGTCGAGTCGCCGTACAGTGTGCTCGTCATGGCGCCCGACCGACGCCCAGGCGCCGCGCCCGGTGCGGTGCGCACGGTGCTCTTCCTCCCCGACTCGTTCGAATTCGCGGGGGCGCAGTTCCCGATGCTCGACTCGTCGTTCCGGCGCGCGTCGTGGAACATCCCGCGGCATCGCCTCGCGCCGGGCGCGGAGGCGACGCGCCTCACGGGCATCGCGGAGACGTACCCGTTGCGCGAGCTGGCCGCACGCGTGCGCGAGCTCGCCGGCGACACCCCCGTGCTCTACGCCCCGCTCGGCGCCGACTCGCTCTACGCGCCGCCAGGCGTCGCGCGCGTGCTGCCGCTCGAGCAACAACTCGCACGCACGCTGGTCGACCTCGTGCCCGCGCGCGACCGGCGCGACGTCACGCCGCTCATCCGCACGCAGCGCCTCATCAAGGATGCGTACGAGATCGCGGCGCTCCGCGAGGCGGCGCGGGTGAGCGCCGAGTCGTTCGTGACGCTCAT
>JACQES010000285.1 GCA_016200495.1 Gemmatimonadota bacterium | reverse complement strand
TGGCCGTGGAGGAGCCGACGGATCCCGTCGGCGCGTATGCGGAGTAAGGCACGACAACGGCCACCGGCGACGATCCCGGTGGCCGTTTGTCGTTCGGGGCGCGGCCATGCGCCGCCCGGCGATAAACCCTCGCGCACCGTCGCGCGTACCAATGAGAGTCGGTCGCCCCTTCCGCGATCCCAGCGGTCGTGCTTGCTTCGCCCGATTCCCCCAACCGCCGGTCCGCCAGATGCTGCCGAGCGCCACCCGCCGATCGCCCTTTTCGCGCACACTCGTGCGACGCGCGCTCGTCACGTCGATGGGCGCGCTCGGGCTCTCGGCCGGAGCGTCGCACGCTGGAGCGCAGGCGCGGCTGCCGGACCGACTCGATGACGCCACCTTCTGGCGCTACATGACCGAGGCGTCCGAACCGTGGGGCACCTTCCGCTCGGAGAACTTCGTCTCCAACGAGACGTCGCTGCAGTGGCCGATTCCCACGATGGCCGCGACCATCAAGCCGGGCGGCGTCTACGTGGGCGTGGCCCCCGACCAGAACTTCACGTACATCGTGGCGCTCAAGCCGGCCATCGCCTTCATCGTGGACATCCGCCACCAGAACGCGATGGAGCACCTGCTCTACAAGGCGCTCATCGAGATGTCGGGCACGCGCGCGGAGTTCCTGGCGCGGCTCTTCTCGCGGCCGTTCCTCGATGCCAAGTCGGCGCCGGCCGAGTTGGTGCCGCTCGTGCGCGAGGTGACGCGCGCGCCCGCCGACAGCGCGCGCTACCGCGAGAACCTCGCCGCCGTGAAGGACCGCCTCATGCGCCTGCACCGCTTCGCGCTCTCCGACTCGGAGCAGGTGTCGCTCGACTGCGTCTACGGCGCCTTCTTCGCCGCGGGCCCGGGGCTCACCTACAGCCACGCCTCGCCGTGCGCGACCCCGGGCATGTTCGGCGGGTTCGGGCCCGGCGGCATGCCGACCTGGATGCTGATGGTGGCCGAGACCGACAGCGCCGGCGTCAACCACTCGTACCTTGCATCCGAGGCGAACTACCGCGCCCTCAAGGACATGGAGGAGCGCAACCTGATCGTGCCCCTCACGGGCAACTTCGCGGGGCCGAAGGCGCTGCGGTGGGTGGGGCAGTGGGCGCGCGACCGGGGCGCGATCGTCTCCACGTTCTACCTGTCGAACGTCGAGCAGTACCTCTACCAGGGGCCGGGCGACGGCGAGGCGTTCATGGCCAACGTCGCGACCTTTCCCATAGATGCGACGAGCACCTTCATCCGTTCCTGGTCCTTCGGCGGCAGGTTCGGTTCGGGACCCGGGCTCACGTTCACGCCGCAGAGCGGGCGGTCGCTGCAACTCGTCTCCTCGATCCGCGAGACGCTCGCCGCGTGCCTCGCGCTGCCATGCCGATCGTACTACGACGTGCTGCGCCTATCGCTGCAGTAGTCAGGCGGTCGGCGCGACGCGCGCGACGATTGCGCTGACCACCGCCGTGACGGTGGTGCCCCATGCCATGTCGACCAGTCCGCCGGCGAGCGGGAAGTCGCGAAAGAGTGCGAGCCCGGTGAGGTCGAAGGCCCCGTAGGCGGCGAGGCCCAGCAGCGCGCCCCGCCAGGCTGCCCCTCGCCACGCCGATCGCGCCGGAGCCACGCACAGCGTGAGCACGGCCGCCCCGTACACGAGATAGAAGAGCGCGGCGGCCACCCACTGCGTGTCCGGGCGCATCAGGGGCGCGAATTGCGCGCGATTGAAGCTCGCGCCCGCGCCGAGCAGCCACGCGGCATCGAGGAGCGCGAAGAGGGCAAGTGTGAGGAGGTACTGGCGGGCGATGCGCACGGGTACGGTGGCGGGCCTCAAGCGTGATGCGGTGCTGTGACAACCGAACAGCACTGTGGGCCGCACGCAACAGCCACTGTCACGCCGTTGGTAGAAGCTGTGTCGCGGGGACGGTCCGGGCTGTCGGAGAAGGGAACGCCTTCGCAGCCGCGCAGAGATGTATCCTGTTGTATTGTAATGACTTGGCACTGTGGCGGTCATCCGTCACACGCGAGTGGTCCGTCTTATGCCTTTAGGGGTGGTGTCCGCAGACGGTTCGATACCGCTGCCCTCACCCGAACCCGACCACTCGATGCGCGCTCTTCGCCTTGCTCTTGCCGGCCTCACCCTCGCCGCCGCGACGTCCACCGCGGGCGCGCAGGCGACGGCGGTCGACATGAAGTTCATCGGCATCGGGAATCCGAACGCCATCGTCGGCAACGTCTGGGGCGGCGTCTACACCGCGCAGGCCGGCGGCACGATCACCAGCGGGGGGGGCTACATCGGCGGGCACACGATCGACATCGTGTGCGTGGACATGCTCAACGACGTCAACTACGGCCAGCAGTACCATGCGTGGGAGCAGGCCCTCTCCGCGACGATGAACCGTTCGCTGCTCCGGTGGGGCGGCTACGCCGACTGGTACACGCGCTACAAGGAAGCGGCGTGGCTCTCGCAGCAGTTCAATGGCAAGGCCAACGGCTCCATGGACGTCAAGGCGATTCACACCGCCATCTGGCGCACCTTCACCAGCGCGCAGGCCGACCAGATCCCGGTGGCCGGCTACGGCGACCAGACGGTCTGGGCCGCGGCGCAGGGGTGGATGTCGCAGGCCGCCGCCGCCGTCGCGCAGATCGACGTGACCAGCCCCAACTACTGGAGCCAGTTCGTCGTGATCTCCGACCAGGCCGAGACGGGCGCCGGCACGGGCGCCACGTGGGCGCCGCTGACGGGCGGCACGCAGGAATTCCTGAGCACGGTCCCCGAGCCCGCGTCGATCGCCCTGATGGCGACCGGCCTGCTCGGTGTCGGCTTCGTCGGCAAGCGCCGCCGCAAGAAGTAGCACGGCTCGATTCCCGGGGGGGAATCACCAAGCGCCGTGCGGAGCAGTTGGCCGCACGGCGCTTGGACGTTCCAGGCACGACGCCGCGCGGCGGCACCGGACTCCTTCGCCGGCGCCGCCGCATGAGGGCGCCCCTACGGCTTCGCGTACCCCGCGGGCGGCAGCGTGCGATAGCGCTGCTGGAGTTCGTCGCGACGACTCGGCCCCTCGACGCGCCGCCCCTTGATCAGGACGGCCTCGGCGCGCGTGGCGAACTCGAACGGATCGCCGCTCCACACCACGACGTTGCCGTCCATGCCCGGCGCCAACGCGCCGACCTTGTCGGCCACGCCGAACGCTTCAGCCGGCGCGAGCGTCAGGGCGCGGAGGCCGTCGTCCCAGGACAAGCCCGCCGACACCGCGTTGCCCGCCTCGTAGCGCACGTTGCCCGGGTTGAACGTCTCGCCGTCGGCGTACGAGTCGGCGATGAGCAGCACACTGACCCCCGCCTTGCGGAGCAGCGCGGCGTTGTCGGTGCGCTGCCCGAGCGACGCGAAGTCCTTCGGGATGTTGAGAATGCCGCCCGTGAGGACGGGGATCTTCGCCTGCGCCAGCTCGCTCGCCACCATCCAGGCCTCGGCCCCGCGCGCGACCATCGCCTTGAGCTTGAACTCGCGCGCGATGCGGATGACGGCCTCGATGTCGGTGCGCTTGTCGGCTTCGATCACGATTGGCACCGTGCCGGCCAGCACGGGCTGGAGCGCCTCGAGGTCGGCCTTGGTCGCGGCCAGCGTGCGCGAATTGCCGAGTTCGTACTGCGCGCGGCGCGTGGCGTACGCCTTCGCGTCCGACAGGAGTTCGCGCAGCTTCTGGTACAGTTCGCCGCGCGCGGTGACGTGGCCGAACGAGGCGAACATCGCGGCGGGGGCCTTGCGCACGAGTTGCTCGAACGTGCTGCCGCTCAGGTCGATGAGGGCCGCCTGCCCGCTCACCCAGCCGCCGCGCGGATGCGTGATGACCGTGGTGAGGCCGTCGTTGCGCGCTTGCGGGAGCATCACGGAATTCGCGTTCAGGCCCTCCCACGGCTGGAAGAAGGCGGCCACGCCGTTGGTCCCGCGGGCCCCGTTGTCGCGCGTTTCCTGCACGGCGCCGACCTCCACGAGTCCCAGCGAGGTGCTGCTGTTGATGAGGCCCGGCGTCACCCACTTGCCGCGGGCGTCGATGACGGTCGCCCCGGCGGGCACCGCCACGCCGGCGCCGACCGCGGTGATCTTGCCGTCCACGATGACGACGGTACCGTTCTCGATCTTCGGTCCCTTGACCGGATACACGGTGCCGCCGGTGATGGCGACGGTCTGCGCCCCGGCGAGCGGCGCGACGAGCACGAGTGCCGCGAGGGCATGAAGGGAGCGGCGCATCAGCGGGACCCTCCCATCGTCACGGGCACGAAGCCCAGCTCGAAGTCGGTCTTCCACCAGGTGCGGGCGTCGCCCCGGTCGAAGGCGAGCGCACCGTCGATCCAGACCTTGTCGGCCTTCGCATAGACGCTGAACGGATTGCCCGTCCAGAGCACGACGTCGGCGTTCTTGCCCGCCTCGAGCGCGCCGATCCGGTCGTCGAGACCGATGGCCCACGCCGGATTGCTCGTGATCCAGGTGATCGCGACTTCCGGCGGCACGTTGATCCCGATCGCGGCGCCGGCCGCCATCCCCTTGGCCGCGTCCTGGTTCAGGCGCTGGGTGCCGACGGCGTCGTCGGAGTGGACGATCGTGCGGGCCCCGGCCGCGTGCACGAGCGCGAGGTTCGCGCGCACGCCGTCGAGCGCCTCCATCTTGAAGCCACCCCAGTCGCTCCAGATCGAGGCGGAGATCCCCTCCTTCGCGAGGACGTCGGCGATCTTGTACGCCTCGACGCCGTGGTGGAACGAGCGGATCTTGTAGCCGAACTCGTGCGCGATGTCGATCATCTGCATCATCTCGTCGGCGCGGTAGCAATGGTTCTGCACGTAGATGTTGCCGCGCAGCACCTCGGCCAGCGTCTCGAGCTGCAGGTCACGCGCCGGCGGATCGCCCGCGCGCGTCTCGAGCCACTTTTCCCAGCGGCGACGGTACGCCTCGGCCTGGATCCACGCCGCGCGATAGCCCGCCACGTTGCCCATGCGCGTGCTCGGGCCGCGGTTTGCGTAGACGCGCTTGGGGTTCTCGCCACACGCCATCTTGAGGCCGTACCTGGCACCCGGGAACTTCATCTCCTGCACCGAACGCCCGGGCACGTTCTTGAGCACCACGGAACGCCCGCCGAACAGGTTGGCGGAGCCGGGCAGGATCTGCATCGTGGTAAGCCCGCCCGCGAGCGCGCGCGGGAACTGCGGGTCCTGCGGCCAGACCGAGTGCTCGGCCCAGACCTGCGCCGTGTTCGGGTTGGTGGCCTCGTTGCCGTCGGAGTTCGCGTCCACGCCGGGGGCCGGATAGACCCCCAGGTGCGAGTGCGTGTCGATGAGGCCCGGCGTCACCCACTTGCCGGTGCCGTCCACGACTTCCGCGTCGGGGGGCGCCGCGACGGTCGCGCCGACGGCCACGACCTTGCCGCCCGAGAGCAGCACCGCACCGTTGTCGATGCGCTGGCCGGTGCCGGTGAGGATCGTGGCGTTCCGGATGAGCACGGTGCGCGCGGGCCGCGCGCGATACGTGCTCGGGAACGGGTCGGCGTTGGGGACCGACAGGGCACCGGCCACGTACGTGGCCTTGCGCGCGGTATCAGGGGCGGCCGGCCGACCCGTTGCCTGCGCGCCGAGCGGCAGGAGCGGGACGAACGCGGCGAGGACGAACACCGGGTGGCGCATGCGGAGCGACTCCCTCGCGTGATGGGTGGTCTGGCGTGAACGACGCGGCGCGCGCGCGACCCTGCGGGGTCGCACGCGCGCCGGTCGGGGTGCGGCGGTCAGCCCTTCTTGCTCCAGGGCGGCGTGACGTGGTTCGCGCGGGCGTAGGCGATCATCTGCCCGAGGTGCTCGTGCAGGTGCGTGGTCGTGCCGATCCACATGCCACGCATGGACATCTCCATGCCGAACATCTTGACCTTGTTCCCGAGCTGCGCATCGGTCGTCGCCGCCATCGCCTGCGCGAGGTGCGCGAACGACTTGTCGAGCGCCGCCACGAGGCCAGCCTGGTCCATCTTCTGCTTCTCGAACGTCTCGAACGTCTTGAAGTCCTTGTCGCTGAGCTTGGTCGCGGGGTCCATCGCGACGCCGGCGAACGTCGGCATCAGGTAGTTGTCGCTCGCGACGTGGAGGAAGACCTCGCTCACCGAGCGCACGCCGGCCTCGGGGCGCCAGCCGTACGACGCCGCGGGCATCGCCTTCGCGAGCTGGACCATCTTCGAGTGGACTTCCTCGACGTCCTTCATCAGGTCGCCGACGGTGGCGCTCTTCGCCTGGGCGGCGGCGGAGAGGCTGGTCGCGGCGACGGTCGCCACGGCCAGCAGGGAGCGGCGCAGGATCGCGTTCATCGGAACCTCCAGCAGGGGGGAAGCAATCGGCCACCCGTCGGAACCCGGGCGCCGGGGAAGGTTAGGGCGGGAGCCCGCGGCGCACTAGGCGCGTGTCGTCCCGCTACGCCGGGTCGAGCAGCCGCACGTCATCGGTGCAGAGGCCATCGATGCCGGCGGCGGTCAGGGCGGCGATCGCGGCGGGGTCGTTGGCGGTCCACGCGATCACGCGACCACCGGCGGCGTGGATCGCGTCGATCAGGGCGGCGTCGGTAAACTCCACACTCGGCCAGAAATCGCGCGCGCGGGCGCCGCGCAGGGCGTGGACGGGGTCGAGCAGGTAGGCGTCCACGAGCGCGCCAGTGGGAATCTCCGGTGCGAGCTCGTGCACGCGCCGCACCACGCGATGGTCGAAGGCGTGGACGGCGGTGCGGGTCTTCGAGGCGCGCAGGACCTCGATCACCTCCGCTTCGATGCCGGGCTGCTTCACCTCGACGTACACGGTGCCGCGGCTCCCGACGGCCTCGAGCACCTCGGCCAAGGTCGGGAGTCCGTGGCCATCGCGGTAGAGCACGCGCTGGAGCACCGCCCATGGCAGTTCGCGGATCGCCTGGCCTGCGTAGAGCGGGCGCGCGGTGTCGGGCTTGAGCCGAGGGTCGTGATGGACGACGACGACCCCGTCGGCGGTGGCGTGCACGTCCAGCTCGATCGCGTCCGCGCCCCGATCCAGCGCGCGCAGGAAGCTGGGGAGGGTGTTCTCGCGGAGTTCGCGAGGGGCGCCGCGGTGCGCGATGCGCTCGGGCTTGGGGGGCACGGGAACCGGACGAGGGGAGGGCGCGCTGTGCTGGGCGGCGATGCGTCGCCACATTACCGCGCCGGGGGACCGACCGCCAAGGCGGATTCGGCGTTTCTTCGGTACCTTAACGGATCCGACTCAGGCTCGTCTTCCCGGTGGGACATGGCACCAGCAGACCCGCGCGATGACCCGGCGCTCGACGCCGCCCTGATCGCCCGGTGGTTGGATGGGGACGAGCGCGCCGCGAGCGAGCTGGTTGCCCGCCATGCCCCGGCGGTGGCACGCTTCGTGTCCTCGCTGGGATTGCGGGTGGACGTGGACGAGGTGGTGCAGGACGCGTTCGTGCGGGCGTTCGGTGCATTGGACACCTTTCGTGCCGATGCTGCCCTCAGGACCTGGCTCTTCACCATCGCCCGACGGCTCGTGCTCGACCGGCGACGATCGGAACGACGGCGGGGGACCGAAGTCGAGGTGCAGGAAGACGATGCGGCGACACCGGATGATCCCTTGTCCTCGCTCGTCGCGCAGGAGATGCAGGACCGGCTCAAGGCCGCCGTGGAGCGGCTGACGCCGATGCAGCGGGAAGTGTTCACCCTCCGGGTGAGCGAAGGGATGGGCTACAAGGAGATTGCGGACGTGTTGGGCAGCACCGAGGGCGCGGCCCGGGTTCACTACCACCACGCGATGCGGTCGGTCAAGGAGTTTCTCGATGCGTGATTGCGCGAACGGCGAATTGCGGGACCAGCTGCCCGACTGGGTGCACGGCCGGCTCGACGCGGCCCGCGCCGAGGTCGTCGCGCAGCACGTGGCCGCGTGCGCGGATTGCGCCGACGAGGTCGCGCTGCTGCGCGACCTCGGCACCACGCTCCGGGCCGGCGCGCCGCAGGTGGACGTCGCGCGCATCGTCGCCGCGCTGCCCAAGCCCCCCGCGCGTGGGCGGGCCACGCTGCGTTGGTACCAGCGCACCCAGTGGCGCGCCGCCGCGGCGGTCGTGCTGATGGTCGGCGCCAGCTCCATCGCCCTGCTCGATCGCGGAGCTCCTGACGCGCCCAAGGCGGCGATGGAGTTCGCCGGTGGGGTGAGCGACCTGAGCGAGGGCGACCTCCAGTCGCTGCTCAAGGACCTCGAGAAGATGGACGCGACGCCGCAGAGCGAGCCTGACGGCGCGCAGGGTGTCTCGGCCGAACTCGGACCGGTGGCGCCATGAGTGTGCGGACGCTGCGCCTCGCGGCCGTCGCGCTGCTCCTGCCCGCCACCTTGGCGGCGCAGGGCGGCCCTGGCGGCGGTCCAGGCGGGGGCCCCGGGAGTGGTGGGGGCGGCTCAAGCGGCGGCCCCGGTGGCGGCGGGGGTGGCGGGCGCCCCGGCGGCATGACTCCGGAGCAGCGTGAGCAGATCCGGGCCGAGCGTCGCGGTCCGGGCGGCGAGGGGCTGGGCGGCCAGCCGCGTCCCCTGCTCGAGGAGGCGGTGCGGCAGCGCTTCGCGACCGTGGTGCGCAACCAGCTCCGGCTCGACGATCGCCAGATGCGTCAGTTGAGCGACGTGAGCCGCAAGTTCGAGGGGCGCCGGCGCGAGCTCAATCAGCGCGAGCGTGCGGCGCGCGAGGTGCTGCGCGGCGAGCTCGTGGCCGACAAGAACGCCGACAATCCCAAGGTCGCGTCGGCGCTACAGGAGATCCTCACGATCCAGAAGGAGCGCAGCGCGATCCTCGAGGACGAGGACAAGGAGCTCTCGGGCTTCCTCTCGCCGGTCCAGCGCGCGCGCTGGTTCGCGCTGCAGGACCAGCTGCGGCGCCGCGTGGACGAGATGCGGCGGCGCGCGGCGGCCGGCCTCGATCCCGCCGGTGGGGCCGAGCCGCCCGACGACGGCCGCTAGCGCAGCAGCAGGTCCAAGGCGTCGTCGCACGCCGCGAGGCATCCGGCCAGCGTCGCGAGCGTGTGGTCGCCCATGTGCCCGATGCGCACCGTGCGCGCCTTGAGCGCGCCGTAGCCCTCGCCGATCACGTACCCGCGCGCGGCCACCGCCTGCACCAGCGCAGGACCTGGCACCCCCTCGGGCAGGGTGATCGCGGTGACCGTGGGCGAGCGCTCGCCCGGTCGCGCGAGCACGCCGAACGCGCGCCCCGTCCGGGCGGCGAGTGCGTCCACCCACGCGTGG
>JACQES010000019.1 GCA_016200495.1 Gemmatimonadota bacterium | reverse complement strand
CTCCCCCATCTGGGGCATGATGACGTCAACGCGTGCCACGGTCAGTCTCCCGTCTGGGCGTCCTCGGCGGCGTGCGACTGTCGCACGCGCCAGAGCGCCGCCGTCGGCAGGATGGCGACGCCGATCAGCGCCCCCCATCCCGCAAAGATGTGCCAATCACAGGCCGGCAGGCCCTCCACGGGTTCGCACCGCGAGAGCAGGCCGACCACCTTCGCAATCAGGACCGCGACCATCGCCCCGCCAAAGGCGCCCCCCGCGGTCGTGAGGCACCCGATGCCAATGTACTGCGCCTTCCGTTCCAGCGGCGTGCGCTTCGTCATCGCTCAGTAGGCCGCGAGGCGCCGGCAGGCGAGCACGACGTCCGCCACCTGCGGCAGGACGTAATCCTCGAGGCTGGGCGCGTACGGCAGCGGCACGTCCGCCGCGGTGACGCGCAGCACGGGGGCGTCCAGCCACTCGAAGCAGGCCTCGTTGATGCGCGCGGTGATCTCCCCGGCGATCCCGCCGGTGCGCGTGTCCTCGTGGAGCACGAGCACCTTGTGGGTTTTCTTGACCGTCGCGACGATCGCCTCCTCGTCGAGGGGGGCGAGCGTGCGCAGGTCGATCACTTCGACGCTCACGCCCTGCGCGGCAAGCTGTTCCGCGGCCTCGAGCGCCTTGTACACGGTGGCCGCGTACGTGATGATCGAGACGTCGGTCCCCTCGCGCGCGACGCGGGCCTTGCCGATCGGGACCACGTGGTCGCCGGCCGGCATGACCCCCTTGATGCGCCGGTAGAGGTACTTGTGCTCGAAGAAGAGCACGCAGTCCTCGTCGCGGATCGCCGCCTTCATCAACCCCTTCGCATCCTCGGCCGTGGCGGGATAGACGACCTTGAGCCCCGGCGTGTGGATGAACGCCGCCTCCGGGTTCTGCGAATGGAACGGGCCGCCGCGCACGTAGCCGCCGCTGGGCCCGCGCACCACCATCGGGCAGCCCAGGAAGGCGCGATAGCGCGCCGTCGCGACGTAGTTGGTGAGGATGTCGTACGCGCAGGAGATGAAGTCGATGAACTGCAGCTCGCAGACCGGTCGCATCCCCATGTGGGCCGCGCCGGCGGCCGCGCCGACGAAACCCGCCTCGCTGATCGGCGTGTCGATGACGCGCGCCTCGCCGAACTTCGCGAGGAGCCCCTCGGTGACCTTGAAGGCACCGCCGTACGCCCCGATGTCCTCGCCCATGAGGAAGACGTTCGGGTCGCGCTCCATCTCCTCAGACAGGGCCTCGCGGATGGCCTCGAGGTACGTGATCTCGGCCATCAGGCGTGCCCTCCCCTGGCCGCGTTGAACGTGCCCCACCCTTCCGGCCGCTCGTGCGCGTCCACGGCGCTCCGCACGCCCTCGCGGAACCAGAGCGGCCGTTCGCGCGGCGGGTCGGCGTAGATCCCCTCGAGGGCATCGAGCGCCTCGGGGACTCCCGACTGTTCGGCGGCGTCGGTCGCGGCGTCGATCTCCTGCTGCACGCGCGCGTCCACGGCGGCGAGGTCCGCGGGGGTGAAGCCGAACTCCCCCGTCAGGCGCGCCACGTAGCGGTCCACCGGATCGTTCTCCGCGGCCCAGCGCTCGATCTCGCCCGGCGGGACGTACGACTGGTTGTCGTGCTCGGCGTGCCCCTTGCGGCGGTAGCTCATCAGCTCGATCAGCGTCACGCCCCCGCCGGCGCGTGCGCGATTGACCGCCTCGCGCGTCACCTCGTACGTCGCGAGCACGTCGTTGCCGTCGGCCGTGACGCCGGGGATGCCGTAGCCGATGCCCTTGTCGGCGAAGCTCTTCGCGCGCGTCTGCTTCGCGGTGGGCGTCGAGTAGGCGTAGCCGTTGTTCTCGACGATGACGACCATCGGCACCTGCTGCACGGCCGCGAAGTTGATCCCCTCGTGGAACGCGCCCGTGCTCGTCGCGCCGTCGCCGACGTACACGAGGACGACGCGCTTCTCCTTGCGCAGCTTGAACGACAGCGCGACGCCGGCCATGACCGGCACCATGTCGCCCAGGTGCGAGATCTGTCCGACGAAGCCGCGCTCGAGGTCGCCGAAATGGATGTTGAGCTCGCGCCCGCGCGTCGGCGAGTCGCCGCGCGCCATGTACTGCTTGAGGATCTCGACCGGCGTCGCGCCCTTGACCAGCATCGAGCCCAGGTTGCGGATGAGCGGCGAGAGGATGTCGCCCTTCTCGAGCGCGAACGCCGACCCCACCGCGTCCGCTTCCTGGCCGAGCGACCGGAAGAGGCCGCCGACCACCTTGGTCTGGCGGTAGAGGTTCACGAGGCGCTCCTCGAGCTGCCGCGTGAGGCGCATCCAGTAGTAGAGCTCGAGCTGCCGGTCGCGGCCGAGCGCGGCCGCATGCGGGCCCAGCGCCGCCTTTCCCGCCGTCCCGTTCACCGTCTTCGCGCCCTTTGTCGCCGCCTTCGCCGCCATCAGTACGACGCCTCGATCGCGTGGCGCGGGTCGTCCGCGTTGTGCACCTGCACGAAGTACTGCTTCACGTTCCGGTCGAGGCGGCTCTCGCCCATCTGGTCGGTGTGCGCCTCGAGGAAGGTGTAGTGCCCCCCTTCGGGCTTCGCCGTGAGCGTCAGCGTGCCGAGGTCACCGGCGAAGGTGCGGCTGCGCGCCGCGGTCGCGGTGGCGCGGAGGCCGATCGTTGGAAAGAAGGCGTCGGCGACCGCGAGCGCGGCGTCGGGCGAGATGTGGGTGCGGTGGAAGTGGCGCATCGGCTAGAAGCTGGTCGTCGTGGACTGCCGCACGCCCTGCATCCAGTCGATGCGCTGGAGCACCTGCAGCGAGTCGCGGCGGAACTGGATGGCGATAGCCCAGTCGCCCGAGGTGATGTAGCGGAGCTTGCCGTAGTACGTGCCCGGCTCCGGCCCGGGCGTCAGCGCGTCCCAGGTGTTGGCGCCGTCGCGACTCGTGGCGAAGATCCGCCCCTCGCCCCCCTCGACGGGATTGCCGGTCTTCTTGTCGCGGATGACGACCTTGTACAGCACGTCCTCGCGCGCGCGCGGCGGCATCGGCTGCGTCGAGATGCGGAACGCGAGGTCGTCGGTCCACGAGCGGAGGTCGCTCGCCGCGCCATCGGCGGGCTTGCAGGCCGCGAGCGCGGCGAGGGCGAGCACGAGCGCGATGGCCGGCGCGGCGAGGCGTCGCGCCAGCCGCGCGAGCCCAGGGGCGGACCGGATCGTGTGGGGCACGTCGGGCGTCATGCGTCCTCCAGGCCGAGGTGCGTCACCTGCTCCTCCCCCATGAGGTGGCGGAGCGTGTTCTTGAGCTTGGTCTGCTGGATGAACAGGTCGTGCTCGGGCATCAGCCCTGGCTGCGCCATCGGGCTCTTGTAGTAGAACGAGAGCCACTCCTGCATCCCCGAGAGCCCGGCGCGCGCGGCGAAGTCGGAGAAGAGCGCGAGGTCGAGCACGATCGGCGCCGCGAGGATCGAGTCGCGGCACAGGAAGTTCACCTTGATCTGCATCGGGTAGCCCATCCACCCGACGATGTCGATGTTGTCCCACCCTTCCTTGTTGTCGCCGCGCGGCGGGTAGTAGTTGATCCGCACGACGTGCGAGAAGTCCTTGTACAGCTGCGGGTAGAGCTCGGGCTGCAGGATCGTGTGCAGCACCGACAGCTTGGACTCCTCCTTCGTCTTGAACGATGCGGGATCGTCGAGCACCTCGCCGTCCCGGTTCCCGAGGATGTTGGTGGAGTACCACCCCGCGAGCCCCAGCATGCGCGCCTTGAGCCCCGGCGCGATGACGGTCTTCATCCACGTCTGGCCGGTCTTGAAGTCCTTGCCCGAGATCGTCACCTGCTGCCGCCGCGCGAGCTCGAGCATGCACGGCAGGTCCACCGTGAGGTTGGGCGCGCCGTTCGCGAACGGGACGCGCTCCATCAGCGCGGCGTACGCGTACAGCATGCTCGGCGCGATCGCCGGGTCGTTCGCGTCCATGCCGGCCTCGAACGCCTCGACCGTCTGGTGCACCGCGCCGGCCTTGAGGTAGGCCTCGGTCGAGCCGCACCAGACCATCACGCAGCGCGCGAGTCCGTGGCGCGCCTTGAAGTCGCGGATGTCCTGGCGGAGCTGCTCCGCCAGGTCGCGCTTGGTCTTCCCGACCTTGACGTTCGTGCCATGGATGCGCGTCACGTACGCCGGGTCGAACACCGCGGGCATCGGCTTGATCGCCGACAGCGCGTCGGCCACGGGATCCAGGTCGCGCGGCTCGAGCACGCCCGCATGGCGCGCGGCGGTCATGGCGTCGTCCGGGATCGGGTCCCAGGCCCCGAACACGAGGTCCTCGAGCGTGGCGAGCGGGACGAACTCGCGGATCAGCGGCGACCGCTTCTCGCTTCGCCGGCCGAGGCGGATCGTCGCCATCTGCGTCAGCGAGCCGATCGGCAGGCCGTGCCCGCGCCGCACGTTCTCGACCCCCGCGATGAACGTCGTCGCCACGGCGCCGAGGCCCGGCGTGAGGATGCCGAGCTTCCCCGTCGCCGGGGCAATGGTCCCTGCCGTCATGCGCGAGCTCCCGGGTCGTGCGCGGTGACTTCGGCCACCGTGGTGTCCATCGGCTTGAGGGCCACGGCGCCAGGCTCGGCCTGGTCCATGGCGGCGGTGACCTTCGCGACGTACGAGATGCGCTGCCAGACCGTCACCCAGCTCGTCACGGCGAGCAGCCACACGATGGCGAGCAGCACCCATCCGTCGAGCGCGAGGCCGAACAGCCCCTGCGGCGCGGCCAGCAGCGTCACGCGCTCGGGGCGCTGCAGCATGCCGACCTTGGCGTCCACGCCGAGCGCCTCGGCCCGGGCCCGCGTGTACGACGTGAGGAAGGCGCCGAGGATCGCCATGACGCAGACCACCACCATGGTCACCGAGTGGTGCCGCGGACTGCTCGCGTAGAACACTGCGAGCCCGCCCATCACGGCGCCGTCCGCCACGCGGTCGAGCGTGGAATCGAAGAAGGCGCCGAACGTGGTGGACTTTCCGGCGCGTCGCGCCACCATCCCGTCCACGACGTCAAACAGCGCCGTGATGCCCAGCCACAGGCCGGCCGTGGTGATATGCCCCGTGGCGTAGATGACGCCGCCCACCACCGAACAGCCCGTCCCGAACAGGGTGATCGCGTTCGGCGACACCCCCTTGGCCACGAGCCAGTCGGCAACGGGGTCGATCAGCCGCAGGTACGACCGCTGGATCCAGAGCCAGATGGCGTTGAGCACGTGGGCGAACGTGGGGGAGGCCAGCCGACACCCCGGCCGGAACGGTCCGGAATGCGCGCTCCAAAGCTACTACCCCGGACGGTGCAAGTTCTAGCGATACAACAGGTAGGGCGACACGCGCGCCCGGAACGCGTCCACGGCTGCCACCTGCCGCGCGAGCACCGCGACCGGCGCCTCACCACGGAGCAGCGCCTCGCGGACGCCAGGCCCCCCGAAGGTCCGGTCGAAGCCCACCGGCTGCACCTGGAGCTTGCGCGGGTGTTCCCGCGCCACGGCCCAGACGATGGCGGCCGCCACGAGGGCGCTCCGGAACCGCTCGCGGTCGGTGATGCGCATCCGCACCCCCTGACAGAGCCGATCGCGGTACTTGCCGTCGCCGGGATGGCGCGGGGTGAAGGTGGTGGGGGTGAACGTGACGCCCGGCAGGGTGAGCGCGGTCAGCCGCCTCGCGACGCGCGCCGCGTTGAGCCACGGCGCCCCCACCACCTGGAACGCGGAGTCGGTGCCGCGCCCCACGCTCAGGTTGGTTGGCTCGAGCCCCACGATCCCGGCGTAGAACGCCGCGCTGGTCAGCGAGGGCATGTTGGGGCTCGGTCGCACCCACGGAAGGCCCGTCGCGTCGAACCAGATGCCGCGGCTCGAGCCCGTGGCCGGAATCACCGTCAACTGCGCGCCGAGATGCAGCGCGTCGTTGTAGAAGCGCGCGAGCTCGCCGAGCGTCATGCCGTGGCGCAACGGCACCGGAAAGACGGCCGTCGGCTGCGCGATCTTCCGCGGCGCGTCATCGTCCGGATTCGTGAGCACGGAATCCATCAGGGGACCCTCGACGATCGTGCCGCCGATCGGATTCGGGCGGTCGAGGAGCAGCACCGGCACGTGATTGCGCCCGGCCGCGCGCACCGCGTAGACCATCGAGGCGGGATAGGTCCACGGACGCGCCCCGAGATCCTGGAGGTGCCGTGGAATCAACCAGCCGATCGATGTCGGAGACGCGATGTTCGTCGACGCCGCTCTGGTTGGTGAGCAGCGCCACGCGCTTGCCTCGGATCAGGTGGATCGAGTCGGACATCAGCACCGAGATGCCGGGCCGCACGGCGCCCGGCGCCGCCTGAGCCCCCGCGAGCCCGGGGACGCCCGCCATCACGAGGCCGAGCAGCAGGCCCCCCAGGCGTGAACCGAACGGAGAGGCGAGGGGACGCGTCAGGCGGGGGCGACGGCGCATGTGCTGGCGGGGAACAAAGATGGACCCAAGTGCTTTCCTGTAAGGAAGTTATCGGTGTGCGAGCCTTGATGGCGACACGCCCGTCCCTCATATTCCGGGCAGTCACTCGGGGAGCACCGAAGCAACCCGACAACGGAGGATTGTTCACATGAGCACGATGAACCAGCCGGATGTCCTGCTCCAGATGAGCCCGGCGGCTTGCACCGAAGTGCTGAAGTTCATGGCGGCCGAGAACGTGACCCCCGAAAAGGGTGGCCTGCGCGTCTCGGTGCAGCCCGGCGGATGCTCGGGCTTCAAGTACGGCCTTCTCATCG
>JACQES010000284.1 GCA_016200495.1 Gemmatimonadota bacterium | reverse complement strand
CTTCGGGCCCTTCACCTTCACGTCATGCCCCGACACCGTGGCGGTGACTCCCGCCGGCAGTGGGATCGGGCGCTTGCCGATACGCGACATGGGCGGCCTCCTACCAGATGACGGCGAGCAACTCGCCGCCGGTACGGGCCGCACGCGCCTGCTTGTCCGACATCAGGCCGCGCGAGGTCGACAGGATCGCGATGCCCAGGCCGTTCCGCACGCGCGGGATCTCGCCCACGCCCACGTACTTGCGCAGGCCGGGGGTCGAGACGCGCTGCAGCTCGCGGATCACGGGCTGGCCGCCGTGCGCGTACTTGAGGATCACGCGCAGCATCGGGCGCCCCTCGTCGTTCTCGACGAGGCGGTAATCCGAGATGAACGCGTTCTCCTTGAGGAGCCGCGCCACCTCGGTCTTCAGCTTGCTCGCCGGGACATCGACGCGCCGGTGCTTGCTCCCGCAAGCGTTCCGGATCCGCGTCAGCATGTCGGCGATCGGGTCGGTCATGCTCATGACAGGGTCCTATGGTATCCGGCCGAACCGGACCTGTAGGAGGTGAAGGCGTCCAGGGGCGAGCCTACCAGCTCGCCTTGCGGACGCCGGGGATCAGGCCGTTCAGCGCCATGTCGCGGAATGCCATGCGACCCAGCCCGAACGTGCCGATGTACGCGCGCGAACGGCCGGTCATGCTGCACCGGTTGCGCACGCGCACGGGGGAGGCGTCGCGCGGCAGCTTCATCAGCGCCGCGTACGCCTTGGCCCGGTCCGCCTCGGAGGCGTTCCGGTCCGAGAGGATCGCCTTCAGCTTCCGGCGCTTCTCGGCGTACTTCGCGACCGTCGCCTTGCGGCGGTCGTTCTTCTCGATGCTGCTCTTCTTGGCCATGGGGTCCTCGGGGCCTCAGCGGGCGTTCGCGGCGCGATCTTCGCCGCGGAACGGCATGCCCAGCTCCTTCAGCAGGGCAAGCGCGTGGTCGTCGCGGTTCGTCGTCGTGACGAACGTGATGTCCATGCCGTGGATCAGGTCGACAATGTCGAAGTTGATCTCCGGGAAGATCATCTGCTCCTTCACGCCGACGGAGTAGTTCCCGCGCCCGTCGAACGAGCGCGTCCCGAGCCCGCGGAAGTCGCGGATCCGCGGCACCGCCGTCGAGATGAAGCGGTCCACGAACTCCCACATCCGCGCGCCGCGCAGCGTCACCGCCGCGCCGATCTCCTGCCCCTCGCGCAGCCCGTAGTTCGCGATCGACTTCTTCGCCTTCTTCCGCACCGGGCACTGGCCCGTGATGAGTGCGAGCTCCTCGACGATCACGTCCAGCAGCTTGGGCTGCTTGATCGCCTCGCCGAGCCCGACGTTGATCACGACCTTCTCGAGGTTCGGGATCTCGTGCGGGTTCGCCAGGCCGAACTGCGCCTTCAGGCGATCGCGCACCTTCGTCGTGTAGTGGATCTTGAGGCGCGGCGCCGGCACCGGAAGCTTCTCCCCCGCATGCGACGTCGGCAGCATCGACCCCTGGCGCTGGCCCTTGCCACCGCCCAAGCTCTTCGACCCGCCCTTCTCCGCGCCCTTCTTTTCCTTGGTTGCCATGTCGGTGTCCTCAGGCCTGGCGCGCCGGGCGGGCGATCGGCTCGCCCGACTTCACGCTCAGCCGCTCCTTCGTCCCGTCGGCATCGATCCGCGCCTTGATGCGCGTCGCCTTGCCCGTCTTCGGGTCCATCAGCATCACGTTCGACAGCGCCACCGGCGCCGGCTTCTCGATGATGCCGCTCTGCTCCTCCGCGCGACGCGCCCGCTGGTGGCGCTTCACGATGTTGATCCCCTCGATCGTGACGCGGTTCGTCTTGAGGAACACCCGGAGGACCTTCCCCTCCTTCCCCTTGTCGTCGCCGCGGAGGACCTTCACCACGTCCCCCTTCACGATCCGCGTCTTCGTCCGCTCGCTGTTGTGCGCGTGCCGGGCGCGCGAGATCCGCCCCTCGGTCGCGCGATGCTTGAGGATCCGCATGCTAGAGGACCTCCGGGGCCAGCGACACGATCTTCATGTACTTCTTCTCGCGCAGCTCGCGCGCCACCGGACCGAAGATGCGGGTCGCGCGGGGCTCGCCCTGCTCGTTGATGATCACCACGGCGTTCTCGTCGAAGCGGATGTAGCTGCCGTCCTTCCGGCGCGTCTCCTTCACGGTGCGCACCACCACGGCGCGCGCCACGTCGGACTTCTTCACCGTGCCGTTCGGCAGCGCGTCCTTCACCGCCACGATCACGGTGTCCCCGAGCCCCGCATAGCGGCGCCGGGTCCCCCCCAGGACGCGGATCACCAGGGCGCGCTTGGCGCCCGAGTTGTCCGCGACCTTCACCACACTCTCTTGCTGGATCATGGTCGTCGCCTCCTAGCGCGCGCGCTCGACGATCTCGACGACCCGCCACCGCTTGTCCTTCGACAAGGGTCGCGTCTCGACGATCCGCACCGTGTCGCCGGCCTTGGCGCTGTTGTCCTCACAGTGCGCCTTCAGCCGCGTCGTGCGGGTCACCATCTTGCCATAGACGGGGTGCGGGACGCGTCGTTCGATCGCGACCACCACCGTCTTCTGCATCTTGTCGCTGACCACCAGCCCCACGCGCGTCTTGCGCGCCGGCCGTGCGGTCGCCTGTGCCTGGCTCACGGGTTCCATCGGTCCTCGGTTCCTCCTAGCGGCCCGCGCCGGCGCTCGCCGACTGCGCGCGCTCGCGGAGGATCGTGTTGATGCGCGCCACATCCTTCCGGATCACGCGCAAGCGAAGCGGGTCCTCGAGCGGCTGGGTCGCGCCGCGGAAGCGGAGGCGGAAGCGCTCTTCGGTGAGCTCCGCCAGCTTCGCGCGCAGCTCCTCGTCCGACTGGTTCCGCATGTCCTCAGCCTTCATGGGTCTTCGCCTCCTCGCGAGCCACGAACTTCGTCTTGATGCCGATCTTCGCCTGCGCGAGCGCCATCGCCTTCACGGCGATCTCCGGGGTCACCCCCTCCAGCTCGAACAGGATCCGGCCCGGCTTCACCACGGCCACCCAGCCCTCCGGTGACCCCTTGCCCTTGCCCATGCGGGTTTCCGCCGGCTTCTTCGTGATCGGCTTGTCCGGGAAGATCCGGATCCACACCTTGCCCCCACGCTTGATGTGGCGCGTGAGCGCCACGCGGGCCGCCTCGATCTGCCGGTTCGTCACCCAGCCGGGCTCAAGCGCCTGCAGGCCGTAGTGCCCGAACGACACCTCGGCGCCACGGGTCGCGAGCCCCTTCATGCGGCCCTTGAACATCTTGCGGAACT
>JACQES010000294.1 GCA_016200495.1 Gemmatimonadota bacterium | reverse complement strand
GGCGCCGACGCTGCAGCCCGTGAGCTTCCGCGCGCACCGGTCGCCCGTCACGCTCGTCCCGAACAGCCTGTCGCCGACGACGGATCTGGTCGTCGACGTCTATCCGTCGGGCGTGGCGCCCACGGGCGTGCCCATCGCCACGGCGACCTTCACGGCCGTGCGCGGCGCGCCGCTCCTGCTGGTGCTCATCGACGCGCCCGCCGGCACGGCGGGTGGGCCGACGATCGTGGCGACCTCGATGCAGTAGGCGCGCGCGACGCGCGTCGTCTGCGCGTCGCGCGGCGCCGCACCGGTCGGGCCCGGTGCGCGCGTGCCGTCCGCGCTCAGGCCACCGCGGGGGTCAGGAAGAGCTGCAGCGCCTCGGGGCTCAGCTCGTCCACCCCCAGATCGAGGATCGCCGCCATCGCCGCGATGGCGGCCCGCTCCACCTGCGCATTGAGCGCGTCCGCCACCGGCTCGCCACGACCCGCGAGCTCGGCCGCGATGCTCGTCATCCGCACGTCGGCGATCCCGCACGGGACCATGAGGTCGAAGAAGCTCAGGTCCGTCGTGACGTTGAGCGCGAAGCCGTGCCAGGTGACCCACTGCCGCGCGTGGACGCCGATGCTGGCGATCTTGCGCCCCTCGACCCAGACGCCCGTCTGCCCCTTCTGGCGGCCGGCCTCGATGCCGAAGTCGTCGCAGACGCGGATGCACGCTTCCTCGAGCATGCGCAGGTACCAGTGCAGGTCGGGCTTGTGCACCTGCAGGTCCACGATCGGGTAGCCGACCAGCTGCCCGGGGCCGTGGAAGGTGATGTCACCGCCGCGCTCGGCCTCGTGCACCTCCACGCCGCGCGCGTCGAGCAGCGCCTGCGGGGCGGTGAGGTTCTCCTTCTTGAAGGCGCGGCCCAGCGTGATGACGGGTGGATGCTCGCAGAGGATCAACAGGTCCTGCGCGAGCGTCCCCTCGATGCGCGCGCGGGCGGCGGCGCGCTGGACGGCGAGCACCTCCGTCCACGGCCGCCGCCCGTAGCGGACGACCAGCAGGTCGCGCGCGGCCACGGCCGCCTACGCGTGGATCATGCGGCCCATGGCATCGAGCGTGGCCTCGGCGATCGCCTCGGACAGCGTCGGGTGGGCATGGATCGCGAGCTCGATCTCCTCGACGGTGAACTCGTTCTCGCGCGCGACGGCGAGCTCGTGGATCAGCTCGGTGGCGTGCGCGCCGACGATGTGGGCGCCGAGGATCTCGCCGTACTTGGCGTCGCGGAGGATCTTCACGAAGCCCTCGGTCTCGCCCGAGGTGCGCGCGCGGCCGTTGGCGGAGAAGGGGAACTTTCCCACCTTGTACTCGACCTTCTTCTCCTTGAGCTGCGCCTCGGTGGCGCCGATCGAGGCGACCTCGGGGTGGCAGTAGGTCGCGTTCGGGATGTTGCCGTAGTTGACGAGGTGGTGCGACTTGCCCGCGATCACCTCGGCCACGACCATCCCCTCGCGCTCGCCCTTGTGCGCGAGCATCGGCGGGCCAGCCACGTCGCCGATGGCGTAGATGCCGGGCGCGGTCGTCTCGAGCTTCGGCGTGACCTTGATGAAGCCGCGCTCGGTGAGCTGCACGCCGGCTTCCTTGAGCCCGAGGTTCTCGACGTTGGCGGCGCGGCCCGCGGCCACGAGCACCTTCTCGACCTCGATCTCCTGCCTGGCCCCCTGGGCCTCGAGCGAGATCTTGACGGAGTCCTTGCCGACCTTGGTGGCGGAGAGCTTGGCGCCCACCACGACGTCGATCCCGCGCTTCTTGAACGAGCGCGCGACCTCGGCCGACGAATCCTCGTCCTCGAGGGGCAGGATGCGCGGGGCGACCTCGAGCAGCGTCACCTTCGCGCCGAAGGCGTTGAAGACGTCGGCGAACTCGCAGCCGACGGCGCCCGCGCCGACGATGGCGATCGACTTGGGCGCCTTGTCGAGGATGAGGGCCTCGTCGCTCGAGATGACGGTCGTCTTGTTGAGCTCGAGGCCGGCCTGCGGCAGCCCTTTCACGCGCGACCCCGTGCTGATCACCACGGCCTTCGTGGCGGTGTGCACCTCGGTCTTGCCGTCGGCGGTGACGCTCACCGACTTCCCCTTGCCCAGCGTACCCGTGCCCTTGATCCAGGTGACCTTGTTCTTCTTGAAGAGGAACTCGACCCCCTTGGAGTTCTTGGTGCTCACGTCGCGCGAGCGCTTCATCGCGACGCCGTAGTCGGTCTTGACCTCGCCCGTGGTCACGCCGAACTCGGCGGCGTGCTTCACCTTGGTGGCGATGCTCGCCGCCTCGAGGAGGGCCTTGGCGGGAATACACCCCCAGAGCACGCACGTGCCGCCCAGCCCCTCGCGCTCGACGACGCCGACGGAGAGCCCGAGTTGGGCGCAGCGGATGGCGCCGACATATCCGGCGGGACCGCCGCCGAGGAAGATCACATCGTACTGGGCCATGGGAGGGTGCGGGGCAGTTGTTGGAAGGCAGTCACGGGCCGGCCGCACGGCGCAGGGAGCGCCCGCGGCGGGGTCGGGTTCAGTAGACGAGCATCAGGGGGTTCTCGATCATCCGGCGCAGCGTCTGCAGGAACTTCGCGCCCACCGCGCCGTCGATCGCGCGGTGGTCGCAGCTCATGGTCACGCGCAGCACCTGCCGCGTGGCGACGACGCCGTCCTTCACCACGACCTGCTCGCTCGCCGTGCCGATGGCGAGGATGCCGCACTCGGGCGGGTTGATGATCGCGGTGAACTGGTCGATGCCGAACATGCCGAGGTTGGAGACGGAGAAGGTCGAGCCCGTGTACTCTTCGGGCTTGAGCTTCCGCTCGCGCGCCTTCTTCGCGAGCTCCTTGGCCTCGCGCGAGAGGTCCTTCATGCGCTTGAGGTGCGCGTCGAAGAGCACCGGCACGATCAGGCCGTCGTCCGTGGCCACGGCCATGCCGAGGTGGACGCGGTCATGCTGGCGGATCCGGTCGCCGAGCCAGTGGCTGTTGACCTCGGGGTGCTGCGCGAGTGCCGTGGCCGTCGCCTTCAGGATGACGTCGTTGACCGAGACCTTGTAGTCGTCGCCCAGCTCGGCCATCGCGTGCCGCAGCTCCATCACGCGCGAGAGGTCGTACTCGGCCGTGAGATAGAACGTCGGGATCGGGCCGATGGACTCCGCGAGCCGCTTGGCGATGGTCTTGCGGATCTGGGTGAGCGGGATGTCGCGGAAGCCGTCGCCGGTGGGGACGCGCACGGCGGGCGCCGCGCTGGCGGCCGGTGCGGCGGCCACGGGCGCGGACCCGCCACCGGCGAGCGCCGCCTCGATGTCGCGCTTGATGATGCGCCCGCCCGGGCCCGAGCCCGCGATGGCGCGGATGTCGAGGCCCGCGTCGCCGGCGAGTCGGCGTGCGAGGGGGGAGGCGCGATTGAAGCCACAGGATGC
>JACQES010000293.1 GCA_016200495.1 Gemmatimonadota bacterium | reverse complement strand
TCACCGACACGCGCGCGCCCAAGACCCCCGTGCCGCTCAAGGCGAGCGGCACCTTCGACCTCTCGGTCAAGGGGAAGACCGGCTTCACCAAGCTCGTCGTCGAGGCGCCGCGCCTCGAGGCGCCGTTCATCGCGGCGCTCGCCCCCAAGGCCGGGCTCGCGCGCGGCGTGGCCGGCCTGTCGGCCACGATCGACGCCAAGGGCGACTCGATGTGGGTGAGCGGCCTCCGCGCCGTGTACGACCGCGCCAAGGTCGGCCAGTCGCTCATCACGGGGCGCGTGGCGCTTCACCGCGGTCCCAAGGGGGTGGACGGCTACGACGCCCGGCTGCGCGCCGATTCGCTCCGGCTCACCACGATCCTGCGCGATTCGTCCGTGGCGCGCGTCGGCGCGCTCGCCGGGACGATCAACGCGCGCGGCGACGACGAGCAGGTCACGATCAAGGCCGAGCTCGGCGGCCCCGCGGGGGCGATCTCGAGCGACGTGGCCGTGCACTTCGCGCCGGGCCGAACGATCGCGGGCACCGTCGCCGTGCACGACGTCGTGGTGCGGCTCGCCCAGGGCGGCGCGCCCATCAGCCTCGACGCCCACTCGACCATCGACCTCAAGGGCGACTCGCTCCCCGTGCTCACCGGCAACGTCGCGGTGGACATCGACTCGACGACCATCGGCGCCGCGCACCTCTCGGCCGGCGTCGCCCGCGTCCGCTTCGCCAGCGCGCACGCGTACGTGGACACGCTCGCCCTCGACGCCGGCGTGATGCGCTTCACGGGGCGCGGCGGCCTCGGGCTCGCGCGCGGCGTGAGCGACACGCTCCGGCTCGCGCTCGTGGCCGGCAACCTCGACGCACTGCGCAACGCCGTGCGGCCGCTCTTCGGGCGCCGGCGCCCGTCCGACTCGACGACGTTTGCGCGCTTCATGTGGGACGACACCGTGCGCGGCGCCTTCGACGCGAGCACGGTCATCTCGGGCCGCGCCGACTCGGCCGACGCGCGTGCCCTGGCCGCGCTCCGCGCGCTCCACGTCGGCGCCTTCCGCACCGATTCGGCCACGCTCGCCGCCGCGCTGCTCCTCAAGCGGGACACGCTCACCGGCACCGCCGACCTCGCGCTGGGCCGCGCGCAGGTCGCGGGGCAGCCGCTCGACCGCGCCCGCGTGCACGGCGAGGCGTTCGGGCCCGGCCGCTACGGCCTCACGTGGGACGGCCAGGCCAACAAGGGGTTCGACCGCCTGAGCGGGCACGCGCTCGCCGGCGTCACCGGCGACACGATCGCCTTCACGATCGACTCCGTGTTCGCGCACTTCGGCGTGGACACGCTGCGCCTGAGCGCGCCGACGCGCTTCTGGACCGCTCCCGGCTTGATCGCGCTCGACTCGACGCAGGCCACGCTCGGCCAGGGCGGCCGCCTGTTCATGGCCGGCCGCCTGACCGACAGCGCCGAGGCCACCGGCGTGCTGCAGCTCGACGACTTCCCGCTCGTCATCCAGGATTCCGCGACGCAGGTGCCGCCGCGCGTGCGCGCGCTCGTGAACGCCCGCGCCGGGCTCTCGGGCACGCGCAAGGCGCCGCGGTTCGAGGCGCTCGTGGACGCGGCCGACGTCAAGCTGTTCGGCACCGCGGCGGGCGCCGCGCGCGTCACGGGCGAATACGTGAAGAAGCGCCTCTCCGCGACCGCGAGCATCGACGAGGGGGCCGACGGATCGCTCGTCTTCGCGGGCGACCTGCCCGTGGACCTCTCGCTCGTGACGGTCGAGAAGCGGCTCACCGACGAACCGATCGTCGGCACGCTCCGCTCGGACTCGCTCAAGCTCGGCTTCCTCAAGAAGCTCGTACCGTCGTTCAGCGAGATCGGCGGCACGCTGCGCGCGGACGTGAACGTCGGCGGACGCCCCGAGCGATTGCTGCTCGACGGGCACGTGGCCGTGGACGCGGGCCAGTTCGTCTCGAGCGACGTCGGGCTCCAGCTGCGCGACGTCGTCGCGAACGTCGTCATCCGCAACGACACGCTCACGATCGAGCGGTTCCGGGCGAAGGGCGAGAAGCGCGGCGGCGACTCGCTCACGCTCAGCGGCTACGCGTTCCTTCCCGACACCGGCCTCGGCGCGATCGACCTGCGGCTCCGGGCCAACCAGTACGCCGCCTTCCGCAACCGGAGCCTGGGCGCCTTCGACGTGAACGGCGAGCTCCACCTCTACGGCACCCGCGACGCCGCCACGCTCGACGGTGACGCCGAGGTGTACGACGCGGTGGGCTACATCGGCGCCAAGTTCAGCCGGCAGGTCGAGGAGTCGCGCCTCGTGGTGGACGAACCCGACGAGGCCGACTCGACGATCGGACCCGCCCCGCCCAAGGCGCCGAGCTTCACCGAGCGCCTGCGCGAGCGCGTCGCCATCGGCGACCTCTCGCTCCGCCTGGGCGACAACGTGCGGCTGCGCTCGGGCGACGCCAACATCGTGCTGGGCGGCGCGATTCGCGCCAGCGGCCGCCTCGATGCGATCAACCTCGGCGGCGACCTGATCGCCAAGCGCGGCATCTACCGCCTCAACCTGGGCCTCGCCACGCGCACCTTCCAGGTGGACTCGGGCCGGGTGACCTTCTTCGGCCCGCTCGAGAACTCGCCCGCGCTCGACATCACCACCACGTACGTGGTGCGCCTCGAGACGCGCGAGCAGGTCAAGATCCACGCCTCCATCCTTGGCACCGCCGCGACGCCGCGCATCGTGCTCTCGAGCGACGACCAGGCGACGACGGGGTCGAGCGACACCGAGCTCCTCTCGTACCTCATCTTCGGCGTGCCGAGCTTCGCGCTGTCGGGCCAGAACGCGAGCTCGCTCCGCTCGGTGCAGAACGCGCTCGCGCCCACGCTG
>JACQES010000288.1 GCA_016200495.1 Gemmatimonadota bacterium | reverse complement strand
GGAAGGCGATGACGATCCCGAGCACGAGCCCGCCGACGATGCCGCCGGCGATGAGCGCGCTCGTGGTGCTCTTGGTCGGCTCGAGCGGCGCGACGGCGGTGTCGATGACGGACACGTCGGCGTCGGTGTTCTCGGACGACATGCGCACCTCGTTGTAGCGGCCGAGGAGCGCGGTGTAGAGCTGGTTGGTGACTTCGACGTCTCGGCGGAGGCACATCTCCTCGATGGACCGCGCCGGGATCTTCTTCAGCTCCGACTCCGCGCCGCTCAGCGTCCCCTTCATCTGCTCCTCCTTGCGGCGGAGCTGGTCGAGCATGGCGAGGGCGGCCTGCGGGATCGTCTGGGTCTGGAGGACGCGGACCTGCTCGGCCGCTTCCTTGACCGTCTTGAAGTCGTCGGAGTAGAACTGCCGGGCGGTGCGCAGCTTGGCCTGCGCGACGGTGAGCTCGTCGAGGGCGACCTTGAGCTGCGGGGAGCCCTGCACGACGCTGGGCAGCGCGATGAGCGCCTCGGCGGTGATGACGCCGGGGGTCGCGCCGGTGCGCGAATCGGTGATCAGCTCCTGGAGCTGCTCCCGGTCGCGCTTGACCGACTCGAACGCGAATTTCTGCTGGAAGAACGTGTTCATGCCCGGGTCGCCGTTGCCCGGGAGGTTGAGCCCCGCGCCGGGCGTGGTGCCGGCCTCGGTGGGCTCCGTGATGGTCTTGACCTTGAACGACTCGAGCGCGACTTCGGCGTCGTGCAGGCGCTGCTGCGCGGTCTGCACCTGCTGCTCGAGCACGTTGGCGAAGTCGACGACGTTGCGCGTCTTGAGGCGGCTCGAGACGGTCGTGAACTCCTCCAGCCACCGGTTGAGCGTGGTGGCGGCGAGCTCGCCGTTGTCGGCGTTGAGCTTGATGCGGATGAAGTTGGTGAACGGCGGGATCGTGGCCGTGAACTTGCCGCGGAGCTCGATGGACGCCTCGCGCGGGGTGCGCACCGAGAACTTGATGCTCTTGTCGGGGCCGGGTGAGCGCGGAATCCAGGCGAAGCCGACCTTGGCGCCGACGGAGTCGCCGAACGCGCCCTTGTCGACGTCGATGCCGCCACGCGAGAGCGACCAGGCCTTGCCGGCCCGGTCGGTCTTGAGGACATAGTCGCCGCCGACCATGCGATCCTTGATCTTGAAGCCGCGCAGGATGGTCGAGTCCTTCGGGCTGTCGGTCGAGACGAAGAGGCCGACGCGCCGGACCACCTGGTCGGTGACCTCGAACGAGTTCAGGAGCTCGATCCAGCCCTGCTGGCTGATCAGTTCCTGCGCCTGGCCGGGGACGGCGCCGTTGATGCGCTTGGAATCGCCGCGCAGGAAGATGTTGGCCTGCACCTCATACTGGGGCTTCACGAACCGCGTCGTGATGTAGCCCGCCAGCCCGCCGAGGACGAGGAACGAGACCACCCACCAGCGGTGGCGCTTGATGGCGCCCGCGAGCCGGGTGACCGGGTTCGTCTGGGGTTGCCCGCCGAGCGGCGGGCCCGGCTAGTACGCCGGGGGCAGCGCCTGCGGCTGCTCGAGCGGCGGCCGCGCGGCGTAACTGGGGATGAGTTGGTTGGCCATCGGTTCCGATGATGCGGTGCGAACGTGCAGCGCAAGCGGAAGCGGGCCGCCAGCGCGATTCATCTACCCCCGTCAGGAATAGACGATACTGCACCTCTCCCGCCACCGGGGGAGGCCCTGAAACATACCCGCGCTGGCAGGTTGCGACGCCGACGGGGGGGAGTGCGTCCCTTCCAGTAGCAAGGCTTAGGCCAGCGGGTGAGGTGTCCGCGCTGCAGGGGCTGCGTAAAGTCGCCCCTGACCATGGTTTCGGCCGCTCCGGCATTAACTTGTTCTCGACGGACAACTGGACGGGCGGACTTAGATCACCAATATTGTCCACCCCCTGTTGCACGCGAGCCACGCCCCTCCCCCCCGGGCCCTGTCGAGTCCTCGCCGCATGGCACCACCGCCCAGAAGCACCCCGACCGAGTTCACCGCCGCCGACGCTGGCGCGATCGCGGACGCCTCCGCGCTGCCGGCCGAGTTCAAGGCGGACCTGCGCGTCCTGATCGTGGACGATGACCGCACCCTGCGCGAAGGGTGCGTGTCGGTCCTCGAGTCGGAGGGCTACCAGGTCACCTCGACGGGTCGCGGCGACGAGGCGATCAACCTCGTGCAGTCGCGCAAGTGGGACATCGTGCTGTGCGACCTCTTCCTGACCCCGATCACGGGGATGGAAGTGCTCAAGGCGACGCTCACGCACAACAAGGACACGATCGTCGTGATGATGACGGGCAACCCGAGCATCACGACCTCGATCGAGGCGCTGCGCGAGGGGGCGTGGGACTACCTGCCGAAGCCGTTCGCGGCGACCCACCTGCAGGTGCTCATCGGCCGGGCCTCGCACGCGATCAAGGTGGCCCGCGAGACGCGCGACATGGAGTCGCAGGTGTCGCGCGAGAGCGGGAACTCGGACAAGATGGTCCTGCTCGGCATTTCGCCCTCGTTCCGCAAGGCGGTCGAGCTGGCGCGCCGCGTGGCGGCCACCGACGCGTCGGTGATGATCACGGGCGAGAGCGGCACGGGCAAGGAGCTGATCGCGCAGTTCATCCACCGGCACTCGCGGCGCGCGTCGCGGCAGCTGGTGGCGATCAACTGTGCCGCGATGCCCGAGCCGCTGCTCGAGTCGGAGATGTTCGGCCACCGGAAGGGCGCCTTCACCGGGGCCGATCGCGACAAGCCGGGCCTGCTCGAGACCGCCAACGGCGGAACGCTCTTTCTCGACGAGCTGACCGAGATGCCGATGTCGATCCAGGCCAAGCTCCTGCGCGTGCTGCAGGACGGCGTGGTGCGGCGCGTGGGCTCGGAGCAGGTGGACGCGATCGTGAACGTCCGCTTCATCTCGGCCACCAACCGCGAGCCGTCCGACGCGGCGGCCACCGGGATCCTGCGCGAGGACCTGCTGTACCGGCTGCGCGTGGTGCCGATCAAGCTGCCGTCGCTGAGGCAGCGGCAGGAGGACATTCCGCTTCTCGCGAACCACTTCCTGGCGCACTACTGGGGCCGCCACCATGGCGCGGCCGAGGCGAGCCCCAAGTTCTCCGACGAGGCGATCGCGTTCCTGCGGACGCGGCCGTGGCGCGGGAACGTGCGCGAGCTGCAGAACGTGATCGAGCACCTCGCGGTGCTGGCGGAGCCCGGGAGCACGGTGCGCCCGGACGACATTCCGCTGCACGAGGACGAGGGAGGCGCGGCGCGCGGCCCGGCGGCGACCGAGGGCGCGTTCCCGCCCAACGTCATGAACGAGGCGTACCACACGGCCAAGGAAAAGGTCATCGCGCACTTCGAGCGCGAGTACCTGAGCCGGCTGACGGCGCGCGCGGGGTTCAACATGTCGAAGGCGGCACGGCTCGCGGACATCGACCGGACGACGCTGTACCGGTTGATGGAGAAGCACGGCATCCGTCGCGACGAACCGGTCGAGTCGGCCGAGGGGTGACGTGACGCCGCTCCAGCGCACGAGCGGGCCCCACACGCCCCGGTCGAGCATGGCGGTGGGACGCACCACGCCGCCGTCGAGCGAACCGGTGGAGCCGCGCCGTGGCACGTCGCGGCCGGCGGCGCGCAGTGGGGCGGCGTGGGTGGCGCTGGCGCGGGCCGTGGACCGGCTGTGCACCGAGGAGGGCCGGTCGCGTCCGGACGGCGTGTCGCACGAGGTGCTGTCGGACGCGCTGGCGACGATCGAGACGGCCGTGCACGCCGCGGCCGACGGCGAGATGCCGCCGCTGGGCGCGGTGCCGGGCTTCGTCTATGCCAACCGCGTGGCGGGCACGCTGCGCATGATCTTCCTGCAGGAACTCGAGGGCGCTGGGCCCGGCGAGGCGCCCGAGCTCGTGCGCGTGCTGCTCGCGTTCGAGCGGGTGGAGGCCGCCCTCGAGGCCGACGCCGGCCAGCGGTTCCTGACCAAGCTCTCCGGGATCGAGGCGCCCAAGCTGCTCGCGGAAGTGGCGCACGACATGCGGTCGCCTCTGGGATCGATCCTGTTCCTCGCCGAGCGGCTCCGCAACGGACAGTCGGGCCCGGTGACGGCGCTGCAAGCGCGACAACTGGGCCTCGTGTACTCGGCCGCCCTCGGGCTGTCGGGGCTCGCGAACGACGTGATGGAGCTCGCGCGCGGCGGGCTGCGGCTGATGGACCCGGAGCCGGTGCCGTTCTCCGTCGCGGACATCGTGCAGCAGACGATCAACATCGTCCGCCCCATGGCCGAGGAGAAGGGGCTGCTGCTCGAGGCGACGGTGCCGGAGCTCGACGGGCGCGTGGGGTT
>JACQES010000292.1 GCA_016200495.1 Gemmatimonadota bacterium | reverse complement strand
GCTCCCGGCGTCGAACCGCTGCCGCCGGGCAACAACGTCCTCTTCATCGGCAACAGCCTCACCTACGTGAACGACCTGCCGGGCATGGTCGCGGCGGTCGCGCAGGCGGGGGGCGTCACGCTGCAGGTGCGCGGCCTCACCGCCGCCAACAAGGCGCTCGTGGACTTCGTGCTCGACGGCAGCGCGCAGCGCGCCATCGCGCAGGGCGGCTGGAAGCACGTGGTGCTCCAACAGGGCCCGACCACCCTTCCCATCTGCCGCGACACCGCCGTCATGGCCGTGCGCGACATCGCGACGCTCGCGCGCGCCATCAACGCCAACGCCGTGGTCATGATGTCGTGGCCGTCGAGCAGCCGCGTGGGCGACTTCCCCAAGGTGCACGAGAGCGCGCAGATGGCCGCCGTCACCGCGTCGGCCAAGTTCGCCCCCGCGGGCGACGCGTGGCTGCTCGCCAACCAGGGCGATCCCGCGCTCGCCTTCTACGGGCCTGACGGCTACCACCCGAGCGCGCTCGGCACCTACCTCGCCGCGCTCGTGATCGTGGAGCAGGTCGCGGGCCTCGACGTGCGCACGCTGCCCACCACGCAGCCCGCGATTGCGGGGCTGCCGCCCCTCTCGCCCGCGACGCTGCAGCTGCTGTACAACGCGGCACACACCGCCAACGCGAACGGCTTCGCAACGCCGGTGCCGGTGTGGGTGCCGAGCGTGCCGCCGGTGCCGGCGATTACCTGTTGAGTTGATCGATAAGTCGGTCGGGCACGCGCCGGGGCAACCCAGGACGTTGATTCCGTGTCACACTACGTTCCTGTTCCGCCCTCCACGTCTGCGCCGCACCCATGCCCGCGATCACGCTCCTCGCCCTCACCGCCCTCCACCTCGCCGTCCCCCCGCGCCCGCGCCACGCGCCGCCGGGACCGCTCTCCGACTCCGCCATTCGCGCGCGCGTCGGCCTCTACGTGGATCGCCTCGCCGGCGTGGGCTACAACGGCGCCGTCCTCGTCCTCCGCGATGGCCGCCCCGTGCTCGAGCGCGCCATCGGATATGCGAACCGCGACAAGGGGATCAAGGCCGACCTCCGCACCACGTGGAGCCTGGGCTCCATCACCAAGCAGTTCACCGCCGCCGCCATCCTCCGCCTCGAGGAGCTGGGCAAGCTCCACACCACCGACTCCATCACGCGCTGGTTCCCCGAGGCCCAGGGGCCCAAGCGCGCCATCACGCTCCACCAGCTCCTCACGCACACCGCCGGCTTCGAGTCCGACTACGCCCCCACCGACTACACGCCCAACACGCGCGAGCAGTACATGCAGCGCATGCTCGTACGAGGCGGCGCTCACCGAGCTGGTCCTTGCCCCCGCCGGCATGACCGAGACGGGCTACACGCGCCCGAACTGGTCCGCCGATCGCATCGCGCACGGCTACCAGGACGGCCGCGATTGGGGCACGATCGTCGAGAAGCTCCGCGTCCCCGGCGCTCCGTTCTGGGCCCTGCGCGGCAACGGCGGCCTCCAGACCACGCTCGCCGACATGGCCAGGTGGGAGAAGGTCGCGCGCACCAACGTCGTCCTCACCGACTCCTCGCGCCGCAAGTGGATGACGGGCTACGTCAACGAAGGCCCGATGGGCATGTCCAAGTACGCCTACGGCTGGGCCGTGCACATGAGCCCGCGCAACACGCGCGTCGTCGAACACAACGGCGGCAACGGCGTGTACGTCGCGGAGTGGCGCCGCCTGGTGGATGAGGGGATCACCATCCTCGTCACGTCGAGCGTGTCCAACCTCACCGCGTCGGCCGTGGTGGACAACGTCGAGTCACTCGTGTTCGGCGGCGAGGTGCGCCTGCCCCCCGCGGTCGCCACCGTGGATGCCAAGGCGCTGGCCGCCTTCGCCGGGTCCTGGAAGTCGCCCACCGGCGACGGCGTGGATGTCGAACGCGACGGCAACCGCCTCCTCCTCCGCGCCACGGGCCCACTCACCTGGCGCCTCATGACCCAGGGCGACACCGCCACCACGCCACGCGCCACCGAACTCGGCGCGCGCGCCCTCAGCATCGTGCAGGCCATGACGCGCGGCGAGGCCCAGCCCCTCCACGACGCCCTCGCCGAGCCCGAGCCGCTCGACGAGATGACGCAGCAGGTGCGCAACCTCGCCGCCGACCGCGTCCAGCGACTTGGCGCGCTCAAGGCCGTCACCCTCCTCGGCGCCATCGCGCGCCAGCAGGGGATGCTCGTCACCACCGTGCGCCTCGACTACGAGCGCGGCGTCGTGTCGAACGTCTTCCAGTGGGGCCCCGGCGGCAGGATCCTGCGGCGCGTGGCGCGGCCGCTCGCTGCGGCCATGCTCGTGCCCACGAGCGCCACCGCCTTCGAGCGCGTGGATCTCTCGGGCGGCCCGCCCGATCCCGCCGTCAAGCTCGAGCGCGTGGACGCCACGCACGTCGCACTGGTCGCGCCCAACGGCACGCGCGTCGTGCTCGCCAAGGCGTCGTAGCGGGCCGGCGCGCCGCCCACATCGCGCCCTTCGACGCGCGCCGCGCTCCCCGCGCGGCGCGCGTCGTCAAATCCGCGGCTTGGGCTCCCCCAGTGCGGCCTGCTTCCGCACGTACTCCGCCACGTCGGCGTGCGTGGCCCACCACACCCTGGCCCCCGCGGTCTTCTCGATGTGCGCGATCAGCAGCTCGAGCGCCACGATCCGGCTCCGGTGCCCCGAGATGTGTGGGTGCATCGTCAGCACCAGCATCGTCCCCTCGGCGTACGCCTTGTCGAACTCGTCCATCCACACGCGCGCCACGTCGCGCGGCGACGCGTAGCTCTGCCCGCGCGGGTCGAACAGCGGCGCGTCGTCGAGAATCCACTCCACGGGCAGCTCCACCAGTCCCGTCGCCTGGCCGTTCTGCGTCAGCTCGTACGCGCGGTCGTCGGCCATCAGCGAGCTCTCGTAGCGGAACCCCATGTCGCGCAGGATCGACAGCGTGTTGGGGCTGAAGTTCCAGCTCGGCGCGCGGTAGCCCACCGGCTTCTTGCCCGTCAGCTGCGTGAGTTCCGCCACCGCCTTGGACACGAGCGCGCGCTCCGCCGAATCGGGGAGCGTCATGTTCATCTCGTGGATCCACCCGTGCACGCCGATCTCGTGCCGCCCGCTCGCGCCGATCCACTGCGCCATCTCCGGCGTCAGCGCGAGGCTCACGCTCGGGATGAAGAAGCTCGCCGGAATCTTCTTCCGGTCGAGCAGCGCGAGGATCCGCGGCAGCCCCACGCGCGCGCCGTACTGCGCCTGCGACAGCGATCCCACCGTCGGCTCGCCGTAGCGGATCGGGATCGTCTCGTTGTCCACGTCGAACGAGAGCAGCACCGCCACCTTCTTGCCGTCGGGCCACGCCTTGGGCTGCAGGTTGCGCCCCGCGCGCACGCCGTTCACCACCGTGCGCACGCTGTCCATCGTCCACTTCCACCCGGGCTTGGCCGACGTCACCGGCACCGGTTGCGCCTGTGCGCCGAGCACCACCGGCAGCAGCGCCGCGACCACCACGCATCCCTTCCGCATGTGCACCATGAACGAAGGCCCCCGTCGCACGAGACGGAGGCCAACGTACGACGACCGCGCGCGCGCCGCTACGTCTCCTTCGCCACCTCGCCCAAGGCCTCCACCGCCGCGCGCCTGACCTCGGGGCTCTGGTCCTTGGCCGCCTTCATCAGCGCGTTGGCCGCCTTGGGGTTGCCGATCGAGCCCAGCGCCTCCACCAGGTGCAGCCGCACTTCGGAATCGTTGATGGACATCAGCTCGATGAGCGCGTCGAGCGTCTGCGGATCATGGATCTCGGCCAGGCTGCGCGCGGCGGCACGGCGGAGCGCCGGGTCGCTCGAGCGCGCGGCGGTCACGAGCCCCGCCGGCGCCTGCGTCAGGTCGTGCAACTCACCGATCGCGTGCGCCGCAGCCACCTTCACCCGCGCATCGCCCTCGGCCAGCGCCGACACCAGCGTCGGCAGCGCGACCTGCGCCCCCTGCTCGCCCAGGGCCCACGTGGCCATCGCGGCGTCCGCGCCGCTGTTCCGCTTGACCAGTCGTTCGAGCCCGACGCGCGCCTCCGCGCGCGACTCGGTCGCGAGCGCGTAGGCCGCCCCCTCGCGCACCCGCGCCGACGCGTGCCCCAGCAGTCCCTCTATCTGTGCCGTCGGCGCCTTGCTCTGCCGCAGCAGCTTGGCCGCGAGCCGGCGCGTGCACGCGTCCGGCGCGTCGAGCGACGCCTCGAGCAGGCGGATCGCCCCCGGCGCGCGCACCGCCGAGTGGAGCGAGTCCTTCACGGCCTGCACGTTCGGCGCGTCGGCGAACCGGCCCACGCCGTCGCGCCCGCCCTCGCTCCAGAAGTTGCCGATCTGCTCCGTGATCATGTCGCAGATGAGCGGGTCCGCCGGGGCCAGCGTCGCGAACAGCTTCGACACGCGCGCCGAGTCCGGGCCGGCCGCCTCGTCGTCACCCGGGCCCGACGACCAGTGGAATCCCTGCGCGCTCCACGCCACCGCACCGCCGGCGCTCGCCACCACCACCGTGGCCAGCGCGACGATGACGCCGATCCGCCGGGCGCTCACGGGCGCTGCCCCAGCGCCTCGACCGCCGCGCGCCGCACGCGCGCATCACTCGACGAGAGCGCGGCCTTGATCGCCTCGCGCGCCGCCGGGTTCCGCGCTTCGGCAAGCGCCTCGATCGCGGACGTGCGCACGTCGGCGTTCCCCTCTTCCATCACCAGCTTGCGGAGTGCCGCCACCATCGTGGCCGACAGCGGCTGGTCCTTGGTCAGCTCCACCGCGTGCTGCCGCACCTCCATGTTCGGGTCGTCGAGCGCCTTGAGCACCGCCGCCTCGGGCACCGGCGCGTTGAGTTCGCGCAGCGTCTGCATCGCCGCCATGCGCACATCCGCGCTCTCGTCCGTCATGAGGGGCTGCACCGCCGCCACCACCGACGGGTCGCGGAACCGCTCCAGCGCGTCGAGCGCCTGGTGGCGCACCGCCGCCACCGGGTCCTTGAGCAGCTTGCTGAGCGGCGCGATGGCGGCGCGATCGCCCGTGTTGCCCAGGATGTTGGCCGCCGCCGCACGCATCCGCGGCCGGCTGTCCGCGAGCACCGGGATCATCGCCGACGCGGGCACGTCCTCGTTGAACGATTCGAGCGCGTTGATCGCCGACTCGCGCACTTCGCCCGTGTCGTCCGACAGGAGCTTGACCAGCGCCGGCACCGCCTTCGTGTCCTGGATGCTCCCCAGCGCCTCGGCGGCGGCCGAGCGCACCTCGCGGTTCTTGTCGCTGAGCGCGGTGATGAGCGCGCTCACCGCGCGGCGCGCGCGAAGGTTGCCGAGCGAGTTCGCCGCGGCGCGGCGCACGGCCGGGTGCGTGTCCGACAACCGTTCGATCAGCGCGGTCACCACCGTCGGGTCCTGCTCGACCGAGTCGGCCACCTCGCGGTCGCCGCGCAGGTCACGCCCGCCGCGGAAACCTTCGATCATCCCGCGGAAGCTGAAGTTCTTCAGGTCGGCAGAGACCGCGCGCTCGGCGTCACGTTCGGCGCGCTGCGCCGCGCCGCGTTCCGCCCGGGCTTCCGTCATCGCCTCGAGCTCCGCGAGGTCCTTGCCGCGGATGCGGATGCTGGCGCCGCGCGCGCGGGCGAGGACGGCGTCGCGATCGCGCGTCGTCGCGTATCCCCGTTGCGTGCTGTCGCCCTGCTGTTCGTCTTCGGTCGGCGCCATGCGATGCACCGCCGGCGCCGCGGCCACCACCACGCCGAGCGCCACCACGGTGAGCAGCGCCATCGTCGCGCGGGAGAGCGGGTTCTTCATGTTGGGCCCCTCCAGGAGGCGGGCGATGCGGGAAACGAGCAGCGAGCGCTGCTCGGCCATGCCGGCCACGGGAACCCCGAGCGGCGAGGCCTCGATCCATTCGGCGACGCGCGCCAGGCAGCGCGCCAGCGGCTCACCCGAGCCGTTGCGGGCCGCGGCCCAGTCGTCGCAGATGTATTCGGCGTTGCGCTGCAGCTCGGCGCGCGCCAGGCGGTTGAGCGGCTGGAAGAAAAAGACACGCTCGATGAGCGACGCCACGTCGAGCCAGAGCGGATCGCGGCGCACCAGGTGGGCGAGCTCGTGCGCGAGCAGGCCGCGCATCTGTTCGTCATCGAGGTCAGTGAGCGCGGCCTCGGGCACGCAGATCTCGTTCAAGCCCAGCGCCACGGGGCTCGCGATCGTCGGCGCGCTCGTGAGGTGCACGATGCCGTCGTAGTCGCAGTCGGCGATCAGCCGGTCGAGGTGCGCGCGCAGGCGCCCCTCGGTCACGGTGCGGCGCGTCGTGAGGCGGCCGGCGAGCAGCAGGCGGCGCACGACCCACGCGAGCGCGAGCGTGAACGCGACCACGCCCCACGCGCCGAGCGCGAACAGCGTGAGCGTGGTCGGGAGGTCGGCGTTCGCAGGCGTCGCAGACTGGGCATCCACGCCCACCGAAGGCGGTCCATCGGGCGCCGTGCGCCCCGGCGCGACGCGCACGTTCGCGTCCGACACAGGCGCGGGGCTCCGGCCCTTGAAGCCCTTGGGCAGCACCGGTCCATCTGGCGCCGCGCGGCCCGGGGCCACTCGCACGTTCTCGCTCGAGACCGGTGCGCTCTGGCCCGCCGCATCCGCGGGCGCCACACCCACCGTGGCATCCGGGGCCGGCGTCGTCGCGCCGACCGCGGGCGCGGCGGCCGGCGCTTCCTCGAGCGCGAGCGATCCCCACGGCCGCACCCCGACCGCGAGCTGGATCGTCGAGGTGAGGATCGCGCCGATCATCGCCAGCTTCCACGCGAAGTCGCGCGCCGGCGCCGTCAGCGCACCGTGGCGCGTCGCGAGCATCGTCGCGCCGATGAGCAGCGTGCTGTGGATGGCGTACGTCGCCAGCCACGCGAGCATCGCGTCTGCGAACGTCGCGCTCATGCGGACCTCCCGCGGCGCGTGGCCGCCTGGTCGAGCATCGCGCGGATCTTGTTCAGGTCGCCCGGGCTCACTTCCTGCTCGGCGATCAGGTGGCTCACGAGCGCCGGCACGTCGCCCTCGAACAGCCGCTCGGTCAGCTCGCTCACCATCGAGTGCCGCGCCTCGGCCTCCGTGATCAGCGCGCGGTACACGAACTGCCGCGCCTGCGTGCGGTGGGTGACGACCCCCCGCTTCTCGAGGCGCGAGAGCACCGTGGCAAGCGTGGACTGGGCCAGGCCGCGCTCCTCGAAGAGCGCCCCCCAGATGTCGGCAACGGTGGCTTCGCCCTTCTCCCAGAGGTGGCGGAGGATGGCGAGCTGGAGGTCGGTGAGCTGGTGCGTCGTGGGCATGACAAGGGGCTCCGGTGACTTCGACAGGTGTAGAATTACAGCTGTAGAAGATTCGCGCAAGTCCCCCCGTCAGGCCAGCCCCTTCATTGAACCTCATCCGGCCGGGCCGCGGGCGACCTCCAGGGCCGCCCGAGCCGACTCAGAACACCGGCTTGTCCAGCGGCCGCGCGTTCACGTCCAGCACCTTGAGCCGCTCCATGTGCACGGCCATCCGCGCCCGGAACTTCACCAGGTCGCGCCCCGCCGCCGGCGTCCACGCCACCTCGGCCAGCGCGCTCAACCGGGGCCACGCCATGTACTCCACCGCACGCCCATCGGGGATGTACTCCGTCCACACCTGCGCCTGCACCCCGAGGATCCGTCCCACCTTGTCGGGCGCGATCGCCTTGGGGATCGGGTCCCACGTGTACACGGTGTCGAGCGGCAGGAAGCCGCCGATCGCGAGCGGCTCGCGCCCGCGCTCCTTCGACTGGTAGTAGTCGAAGTAGGTGTGGTGATTCGGCGTGAGCACCGCGTCATGTCCCGCGTTCGCCGCCGCGATCGCGCCGTCGTCGCCGCGCCAGCTCATCACCGTCGCATTGGGTGCGAGCCCGCCCTCAAGGATCTCGTCCCACCCGATCAGCCGCCGGCCGCGCGCGGTGAGCCACGTGTCCATCTGCCGGATGAACCAGCTCTGCAACTCGTGCTCGTCCTTGAGCCCCAGCTGCCGGATCTGCGCCTGCATGGCCGGGTTCTGCTGCCACGGCCCCTTCTGCACCTCGTCGCCCCCCACGTGAATCCACGGCGACGGGAACAGCTCGAGCACCTCCGCCAGCACGTCCTGCATCACCGCCACGGTGGCCGGGCTCGCGTTGAGCACGTCCTCGCCCTCGCCCCACAGGCGGTACACGCCGAGCGGGCGCGACAGGTTGCCCAGCTCCGGATACGCCGCGATCGCCGCCTGCGCGTGCCCCGGCATCTCGATCTCGGGCACCACCGTGATGAACCGCGCCGCCGCGTACGCCACGATCTCGCGCACGTCGTCCTGCGTGTAGTAGCCACCGTGCGGCGTGCCGTCGTACTTCCGCTTGGTCGAGTCGGGCTGGTACGACCCCACCAGCGTCTCGGTGCGCCACGCGCCCACCTGCGTGAACTTCGGGTACTTCCGGATCTCGAGCCGCCACCCCTGGTCGTCGGTCAGGTGCCAGTGGAACCGGTTGAACTTGTGCAGCGCCATCAGGTCGAGGTGGCGCTTGATGAACGTCACCGGCATGAAGTGGCGCGACACGTCGAGGTGAGACCCGCGCCAGCTGAACCGCGGCACGTCCTCGATCGATACCGCGGGCATCGTCCACGCCACCTTGGCCACGCGCGCCGATCGCTCGATGGCGGCGGGCAGCAGCTGCCGCATCGTCTGCGTGGCGTAGAACGCGCCGGCCGGCGCCGCTGCGCGCACCGTCACGTGCGTGGGCGTCACGTCGAGCCGGTAGCCCTCCTCGCCCAGCGCACCCTTGAGCGACGCATCCAGCCGGAACTCGATCACGCTCCCCTTGGGCGCCGCGCCGTGGCGCACCACGTACGCGTAGCCCGTCGCGGGATGCAGCGCGCGCGCGAACCCGTCGGCCACGCCGTCGAGCGCGGCGTCGGCGACGATCACCGTCGAGGGCGCCAACGCGAACGCCCCCGCGCCCGGTGTGACCCGCGAGGGCCACGGTACGAGCGCGAGGGCGGCGACGGCGGCCTGTGACACCACCGGCATCGCGGCGGCCTACTGCTTCGCGATGATGTTCTCCTTCAACTTCTCGTAGACGCCCTTCGGCATGATCTTCTTGCGCCACAGCTCGTCCTTCGACTTGTACGGGCGCCCCTTGATGATCTTGGCGGCATACGCGTCGCCGATCCCGGGCACGGCCTTGAGCTTGTCGGCGGTGGCCGTGTTGATGTCCACCTGGTCGCCCGCCTTCGCGGCGGGGGCGGCCTTGGCGTCCTTGGCGGCGGGGGCGGGCGCGGCCTTGGCCGGCGCAGCAGCGGCCGGCTTGGCATCCTTCGCGGCGGGCTTGGCCTGCGCCATGGCCGACGACGCGACGAGCGCCATCAGGGCGAGCGCGCTGGCAAACGGGCGAACGAACATCAGCGACCTCCGGGAGGGGGAAAGGCGGGTGCTGCGGTGATCAGTCACGCTACGTTGCCCACGCCCCCGTGCGCAAGGCAGATTGCCGACTCCTCACCCCAGCGAGTCCGTCGTGCAGACGATCTTCGATCCCGCCAATGAGCGCGCCACCCTCGCGCGCCTCGAACGCCTGACCCCCGACGCGCCGGCACGGTTCGGAAAGTTCAACGCGCACCGGATGATGTGTCACCTCATCGACGCCTCCCTCATCGCGCTCGGCGACAAGCCCGTGCGCGCCGGCACGGGGCCGCTCACGTTCCCGCCGCTGCGCTACGCGATGCTCTTCCTGCTGCCGTGGCCCAAGGGGAAGGTCAAGACGCACAAGGAATTCCTCGAGACAAAGCCGGCCGAGTTCGAGGCCGATCGCGCGCGCCTGCGTGCGCTGCTCGCGCAGGTCGCGCAGCGCGGCCGCGACGGCGGCCCCTTCCAGCCGCACCCCGCGTTCGGGCGCCTGAGCGTCGAGCACTGGGGCGGGCTCGTCCTGCGCCACGTGGATCATCACTTCGCGCAGTTCGGGGTGTAGCGGCACGTCGGGATTCGCCCGCGGCTGCGCGACGCGCGACCTGGACCGTCACGCCATCTCGCCACCGTTTCCCCGTGCGGCGCCGAGTGGCGTATTCCCACCGCGCTGCAGGCTCTAGCCCGCCACCTCCCGCGGCACCACGATCACCTCGCGCACCGCGCCCGCGCGCAGCACGCGCACCTGGCACGGCCGCCCGATCCGCTCCTCGCCGAGCGCGCGGTGCATCGCGTCCACCCCGCCGATCGACTCGGCGTCGATCGCCACGATCACGTCGCCGCGCGCGAGCCCCGCGAAATCGGCCGGGCTGCCGCGCTCCACTTCCGCCACCAGCACGCCCCCCTCGACCGCGAGCCCCAGCGCTCGCGCCGTCGCCCGCGGCACGCGCGCCGGTTGCGCCGACACGCCGAGCATCGCGCGCCGCACCCGCCCGTCCTTGATGAGCCGCGCGGCCACCCACTGCGCCGTGTTCGCGCCGATCGCGAAGCAGAGCCCCTGCGCCCCCGCAATCACCATCGTGTTCACCCCCACCACGGCGCCGCGCGACGTCGCGAGCGGCCCGCCGCTGTTGCCGGGGTTGAGCGCCGCGTCGGTCTGGATGATCTCGTCGATCAGCCGCCCGCTCCGCGACCGCATGCTGCGCCCGAGCGCGCTCACCACGCCGGTCGTGACCGTCGTCTCGAACCCGAACGGGCTTCCGATCGCGATCGCCACCTGTCCCGCCTTGAGCGCGGCCGAATCGCCGAACGTCACCGGCACCACGTCGTCGGCCACGATGCGCAGCACGGCGAGGTCGGTGTGCTCGTCCTCCCCCACGGTACGCGCGCGGCACGTCTCGCCGTTGGGCAGCGCGGCCACCACCTCGCGCGCACCGTTCACCACGTGCTGGTTGGTAAGCACCAGCCCGTCGCGCGTGAACACGAACCCCGAGCCCGTCGCGCCGCGCCGGCCGCCGGGCCCGCGTACCTGCAAGTGCACCACCGACGGGCGCACGCGGTCGGTCGCGTCCACCACCGCCTGCGAGTAGGCGTCGAGGAGAGCGGCGTCGGGGATGTCCCACGATGAGATCGCGTGCGATTCCATGCGCACCAGTCTCGTCGCGCGCCATCCCCCCGCGCGCTCCCCCATTCACCGGACCCGCGCGGCTCCCCCGAACGGGCGATGCTCGGCGCGCCTTCGACGCCGCATCATCATCGCAGCCCGCGCCTCGTGCCGCGCGGCGCTCCGTGCTCGCGCACGGCGCCGCCGCCCACCCGGCGCCTCGACCCCGTTCGTCCTGAGGATTCGCCATGACCGCCACGTCGCCGCTCGATCACGCCGAGCAGTTGTCCACCGCCTTCGCCGACGCCGCGCAGACTGCGGCTGCGGGGGTCGTCGCCGTCCACGCGCGCCGCCGCATTCCCGCGAGCGGCCTGCATTGGCGCCCGGGCGTCGTCGTCGCCGCGCACCACACCATCCGCCGTGACGACGACATCACCGTCGTCCTCGAAGGCGGCCGCGAGCTCAAGGCCGAACTCGCCGGCCGCGACAGCGCGACCGACCTGGCCGTCCTCCGCCTCGAGGGCGCGAACGACGCGCCGGTCGTCACGCGTGCCGACGCCGCCCCGCGCGTGGGGCAGCTCGTCCTCGCCGTCGGCCGTCCCGGCGCCACCATCACCGTCGCGCTCGGCGTCATCGCCGAAACGGGCAGCGAGTGGCGCACCTGGCACGGCGGCTCCGTGGACGCGCTCATCCGCGCCGACGTCGCCATCCAGGACGGCTTCTCGGGCGGCGCCCTGGTCGATGCGCGCGGTCGCGTCATCGGCCTCAACACCTCGGGCCTCGCGCGCGCCGCCGCCATCGCGCTGCCGCCGGTCACGGTGGATCGCGTCGTGGACCAGCTCCTGGCCCACGGTCGCACGCGGCGCGGCTGGCTCGGCCTCGGGCTCCAGCCGGTGCGCCTCGGCGCCGACCTCGTGTCGCGCGAGACGCTCGCACGCGAGATTGGTCTCATGGTCGTGACCATCGAGCCCAAGGGACCCGCCGAGCAGGCCGGCATCCACCTGGGCGACATCATCGTGAGCGTGGGCGACGCCCCCGTGAGCGATCCGCGCGAGCTGCTCTTCCTCGTCGCGAACGCCGCGCCGGGCAGCACGCTCGCGGCGCGCGTCGTGCGCGCGGGCGCGCTCGTCCCGGTGCCGCTCACCGTCGGCGAGCGGCCGCGCCGCGGCGGGTGACCGTCCCCGCGTGAACGTTCGCGTCGCGGTCGTCGCCCCCTCGGCCGTGGTGCG
>JACQES010000297.1 GCA_016200495.1 Gemmatimonadota bacterium | reverse complement strand
GGGTGCGGCGCCGGCCCCGGCGCCGAGCGCGCCGGTGCTCCCGCCGTCGGGATCCAGCGCGCGGCCGGCGGCCACATCGTTCGTGGCGCCCCGCGGACAGGCGGCGACGTTCGCGAGTTCGGGCTCCGGCGCCGGCTCGGCGGCGGCGGACTCGGCGGCGATCGCGAAGATCATCGAGGCGGGGCTCACGCAGGGCGGCGCGAAGGAGCGCACCTGGGTGCTGACGCCGATGGCGGCGCAGGTGGAGTACCGCGTACTCGTGGACAGCGTGGGCACGGTGTACACGACGGGCGGGCTCGTCTTCGGCGCCGCGGGTTCGGTCGGGATCGGCCGCGGCTTCTTCCTCGACGGGCACTTCCTGACGGGCAACCTCAAGGCGACCGCCGGCACGATCACCAACCTGTACGACGGCACCTTCGGCGACGCCCGCGTGGACGTCGGGTACGAGCCGATCAACGGTTTCATCCTGCGCGCGGGCTACGGCGTGCGCGGCCTGTCGCGCCTGTTCTACGCGAGCACCGAGCAGTGGACGATGGTGCGCACGGGGGTCGAGGGTCGGTTCGGGATGTTCGGCGATCGGGTGAAGGCGAACCTCGGCTTCACGTACTTCCCGAGCGTGTCGGCCAAGGGGCAGGCGCCGGATGCGCCGTCCACCATGCTGGGCGCCAACGGGGGCGTGACGTACCGCGCGGGGTGGTTCCAGCTTGGCGTGAACTACGAGGCGCAGTCGATCGAGTTCAGCAAGGCGAACCTGGCGAGCGTGTACCAGCGCCAGGCGCGCTACAGCGCGCTCAGCTTCACGCTCGGCGCGCACTGGGGCCGGTAGGACGCCGCTGCGCGCGCGCCTGGCCCCGGTCGCGTTCGCGGCGCTGGCGTTCGTCGCCACGCCCGCGCGCGCCCAGCAGTGGACCGCGATCGGGAAGACGTCGATCGGCAACCCGGTGTACGTCGGTGCGCGGAGCGTCTCGAAGGGCAAGGACGGCATCATCACCGCCACGGTGCGCGCGACCTTCCTCAAGCCGGTGAAGACGGCGAAGGGGGAGATCCGGAGCGCGAAGACGGTGGTGATGATCGACTGCGCGAAGCACGTGATCGCCGTCAAGGCGAACACCTACTACTTCGACGAGGCGATGACGCGCGTGTACGAGACGTCCGCGCCGAAGCAGCCGGGCTTCTCGTCGCCGATCAAGGGCACGACCCCCGAGATCGCGATGGCCCACCTCTGCAAGTAGCCTGAGCGGGGAACGACGGACGCCCGCCGCATCGCTGCGGCGGGCGTCGTCGTACGTGCCCTCAAGCCGGACGGGGATCAGCCGCCGTGGCGGCGCCCGTTGCCCTCGCCGCGACCGTTGCCGCCGCGCTCGCCCTCGCCACGTCCGCGCTCGCCCTGGCCACCCTCGACCCGGTTGTGCGAGATCATCGGCGGCGCGCCGCGATGGATGTCGCCGAGCTCGATGCCGGCGCGCGGCGACCGTCCGCCACCGCGCGGCCCCTGCGCGATCGGCTGCTGCTGGGGCGCGTTGCCCCAGCCACGCCCGCGCGGGGCCTCGGCGGGCGCGTTGCCGCGCGGCGCCTCGGCCGGGCGATTGCCCCAGCCGTTGCCCTGCGGGCGCTCGCGCGCGCCGCCGTCGTAGCGCGGGACCGCGACCGGCGCAGCGGCACGGCCACGATCGTCCCACCCGCGACGCTCGCGCTCCCCACGGCCGCGATCATCCCACCCGCGACGCTCGCGCTCCCCCCACCCGCGGTCGTCCCAGCCGCGGCGCTCGCGTTCCATGCGCTCGCGCGCCTCGACGCGGGCGCGCTCGTCCCACTCGCGGCGCTCGAACGGGCGCGCGTACCGCACCTCGTGCCCGATGTACCCGGGACGATAGCGCTCCGGCACGTAGTACGCGCTCACGTGGATGAACGGGCGCGCGCGGGCGACCCAGCCACCGCCCACCCAGCCGGTGTACACGATGCGACGCGCCGGCCAGTCCCAGTCGTACACCGCCCAGGCCCCCAGCGGGAAGCCGATGCCGAACGAGACGTACGGGCGCGGCGCGTATCGCGCCGGCATGACGTACACGACGGTCGGATTGTAGACCGGCACGTAGATGACGTTCGGCTGCGCCGGCCACACCGCGATCACGTCGTGCTCGACGACGACCTGCTGCTGCGCGTTCGACACGAGGTTGCCGTTGGCGTTCGCCTGCTGGCGGAGTCGCTGCACGGCGCTCATGACGTCGGCCGACTGCGTGGCGTACGCCTCGCCGAGGGCCCGCGTCCAGTCGGGCTTCTGGTCCATGATGTTGAGCACGGTCGGGTAGTGCGCGACGGCGCGCACGCTCACGTCCCACCACTGCTCGTCGAGTCCGGACTGGCCGTGGGCGCGCACGTAGTCCGCGGCCTCCCGCACCTGGTCGGGGAAGGTGGCAGCGAGGAAGAGCTGCGCGAGCAGCGGATCGGCGTAGAGCGCGACCGGTGCGACCAGCTGCTCGAGCTCGCCCGCGGAGCGCGCGACGCCCGGCGCCATGCCGACGTCCTGCGCGTGCGCGAGCGGCGCGATGGCGGGCACGGTGCCCGAGAGCGTCGCGACGAGCGCGAGCGTCTGCCATCGGGGAGCGGTGATGCGCATATGGGTCCTCCTGGGATCCACGGTGGTGCTGCCTTGCATCAGGTGATACGCCGGCGGACATCGAAGGTTACGAGCGAGTCCCACCGTGTATCGCGCGTCACTGTCCTCGATTCCGGAGTGTCGTGTGGTCAATGTGAGACACGCGAAACGGCCGGCTTTTCCCGAGGGAAAGGCCGGCCGTGCTCACGAGCGCGATGCGTGCCTGCCGTGCGCGCCGGACGGTCGCGAGTCGCCTGACAGGCCCGCTCCTAGAAGAGCCCGACGCTCGTGCCGTCCTCGAGCAGCCTCATGCGCACCGCGGCCGGGCTCGCCGACAGGCCAGGCATCGTCATGATGTCGCCGGCGCGGCAGACGACGAAGCCCGCGCCCGCGCTGGGCGAAGCACCCGTGATGGTGATGCGGAAGCCCGCCGGCGCACCAAATACCTTGGGGTTGTCGGTGAACGAGTACTGGGTCTTGGCGATGCAGACGCCCAGGTGCCCGAGCCCGGCTTCTTCAGCCTGCGCGAGGTCGGCGTTGGCGGCGTCGGTGTAGTCCACGCCGTCGGCGCCGTACACCTTCTTCGCGATCGTCTCGATCTTGGCCTTGAGCGGCTGGTCGAGCTCGTAGATCGGCTTGTACGCCGACTTCTTCTCCGCCAGCGCCTCGAGCACCAGTCGCGCGAGCGACTCGCCGCCGGCGCCGCCCTTCACGACCACCTCGCTCAGGCCCACGCGCGCGCCGTGCTCGGCCGCGTACGCCTGCACGCGCGCGAGTTCGGCGTCGGTGTCCGACGGAAAGCGGTTGACCGCGACGATGACGGGGACGCCGAACTGCCGCACGTTGGCGATGTGGCGCGCGAGGTTGGGGAGCCCCTTCTCGAGGGCGCCCAGGTCCTCGGTGGCGAGCGTCTTGGCATCGGCGCCGCCGTTGAGCTTGAGCGCGCGCACGGTGGCGACGATGACGCCGACCTCGGGATTGAGCCCGCCCTGCCGGCACTTGATGTCGAAGAACTTCTCGGCGCCGAGATCCGAACCGAAGCCGGCCTCGGTGAGCACGAGGTCGGCGAGGCCCAGGGCCGTCCTGGTGGCCATGATGGACGAGCAACCGTGCGCGATGTTGGCGAACGGGCCGGCGTGGACGAAGGCCGGGCCGCCCTCGAGCGTCTGCACGAGGTTGGGGCGGATCGCGTCGCGCAGGAGGAGCGCCATCGCGCCGTTGGCCTCGAGGTCGCCGGCGGTGATCGGCTTGCGCGGCGTGTTGGCCGTGTAGCCGACGACGATGCGGGCGAGGCGCGCCTGCAGGTCGGCGAGCGAGCTCGACAGCGCGAGGATGGCCATGACCTCGGAGGCCGAGGTGATGACGAAGCGGTCGGTGCGCTCGGGGCCGTTGGCCTTGGCGCCCTGGCCGACCGTCACGCGACGGAGCGCGCGGTCGTTCATGTCCACCGCGCGCGGCCAGGTGATGGCGGCCGGATCGAGCCCGAGCGCGTTGCCGAAGTGCAGGTGGTTGTCGACCAAGGCCGAGAGCAGCGCGTGCGCGCTCGAGATCGCGTGGAAGTCGCCGGTGAAGTGGAGGTTGATGTCCTCCATCGGGAGCACCTGCGAGTAGCCGCCGCCGGTGGCGCCGCCCTTCACGCCGAAGACCGGCCCGAGCGACGGCTCGCGGAGGCAGGCGACGGCGTTCTGCCCGATCTTCCGGAGCGCCTGCGTGAGGCCGATGGTGGTGGTGGTCTTCCCCTCGCCGGCGGTGGTCGGGTTGACGGCGGTGACGAGGATCAGGCGTCCCTTGCGCGGTCGCTCGGCGAGCGAGAGCGGCAGCTTCGCCTTGTACTTGCCGATCGGGTCGAGGTCGGCGGCGGAGAGGCCGAGGTCGGCGGCGACGTCGGCGATGGGGCGCATCGTCGCCTTCTGGGCGATTTCGAGCGAGGTCGGGAGGGCCATGGGAGCGTCGTGGGGGCTGGAAGTCGGGGGCGAAGGTAGCACCCGGAACCCGAGGCTGCACGCCAGCCGTCCACCCACGGTGCCGCAGGGGAATCGGGGGCATTTCGCGCCCGATTCCCCGACGACAGGTGTTTCCTAGTGCGCCGCGCCTCCCCCCATCTGCCGCCCCTTCCCGTGCTTCCACAGCAGCAGCAGCGGCAGCGCGCACACGAACGCGGTGCCCGAGATCAGGTAGATCTTGGAGAAGCCGAGCACGGTGGCCTGGGCGGTCATGCCGCGGTCGAGGAGCGCCAGCGCCTGCTGCTTGGCCGTGATCGCGTCGATGCCGCGTGACTGCAGGCCGCGCGTGATGAAGTTGAGCCGCTCCATCGTCGCCGGGTCGCCGTTGGTGACGTGCTCCGACAGGAGCGCCTTGCCGACCTTGGTGAACCGGCCAAGCAGCGTCGCGATCACGGCGATGCCCATGGAGCCGCCGAGCTGGCGCATGAGGTTGAACATCCCCGTTCCCTGCGGGATGTCCTGCGGCGCGAGCTCGGCCATGCTCGCGTTGGTCAGCGGCACGAAGATGAGGCCCATCGCGAAGCCGCGGATGATGAGCGGCCAGAACATCTCGTCGGCGCCCGACTCGAGCGTCATGTTGCTCATCCACAGCATGCAGCCGAAGAAGAGGAACACCCCCGCGACGATGGTGATGCGCGCGTCGAAGGTGCCGATGCGCCGCGACAGCGTGGCCATGGTGATGGCGCTGGCGATCGCGCCGGGCAGGATCACGAGCCCCGTCTGCTGCGCGGTGTAGCCGTGCAGGTTCTGCAGGAAGACGGGGATCACGAACACGGAGCCGTAGAGCGCGAGCCCGAGCGACCCGGCGAACATCACCCCCGTGGCCAGCTGCCGGCTCTTGAGCACGCGGAAGTTGATGACGGGCTCCGGCACGCGGAGCTCCCACCAGACGAGCAGGAGGGCCGACGTGCCCGCGATCGCGGCCAGCGACGTGATGAACCCGTTCTCGAACCAGTCGAACCGCTCGCCGCGCTCGAGCATCCACTGGAGGGCGCCGACCGCGAGCGTGAGGAGCACGATGCCGCCGACGTCGATCGTCGCCGCGCGCTTGCCGAACGCGGAGTTGCGGACGTACGTCCACGTCATGAGCGCCGCGAGGATGCCGAGCGGCACGTTGATGTAGAAGATCCACGGCCAGCTCAGGTTGTCGACGATGTAGCCGCCGAGCGTCGGGCCGACCGTCGGCCCCACCATCACGCCGACGCCGAACATCGCCTGGCCGACGCCCACTTCCTCGGGCGGGAACGCCTCGAAGAGCGTGGATTGCGCCGTGGAGAGGAGCGCGCCCCCGCCCAGCCCCTGGATCACGCGCCAGAGCACCAGTCCGCCGAGCGACGTGGCCGCGCCGCAGAAGAACGACGCCGTGACGAAGAGCAGGATCGAGCCCGTGAGGTAGCGCCGGCGCCCGAAGTAGCTCGAGAGCCACGACGACATCGGGATGACGATGACGTTGGCGATGATGTAGCCGGTGCTGACCCAGCTGATCTCGTCGAGCGTCGCGCCGAGGTTCCCCATCATGTGCGGGATGGCGACGTTGACGATGCTGGTGTCGATCAGCTCGAGCACGGCCGACATCGTCACGGCGATGGCGATGAGGTACCGGTTCGCGTAGCGCGGATCGGCGTCGATCTGCGCCTTGCGGCGGGCCTTGCGCTCGGCCTCCGAGAGGGCGGGCGCCGCCGGGGTCGCGATCGGTTGTGGCAGTGCGGCTGTGGCCATGGTGCGCGTGCTCGGGCAGACGTGTGCGTGTGGCGAAGCGCCCGGCCCCCGCGTCGCGCGCGGGAGCCGTCCTGATCCCCGTCTAGCGTGTCTCGATGTTCACGGTGACGCTCATTCCCGGACGGAGCGGCTTGTCGGGCCCCGGGCCCTCGGCCACGCGGATCCGCACCGGCACGCGCTGCACCACCTTGGTGAAGTTGCCGGTGGCGTTGTCGGGCGGCAGGAGCGCGAAGCGCGCGCCCGTGGCCGGGCTCACGCTCTCGACGACCCCCTTGGCCGGCGAGCCGGGATAGGCATCCACCTCGATGTCCACCTTCTGGCCCACCTTCACCTTCTCGAGCTGCGTCTCCTTCATGTTGGCGGTGACCCAGACGTCGGAGTCGCCGACCACCGAGAAGAGCGCCTGTCCCGGCTGCACGAGCTGGCCGACTTCCACCTGCTTGCGCGCGATGATGCCCGACGCGGGCACGACGATGCGCGTGTACGAGAGCTGCAGCGCCGCGTTGTCGCGCGCCGCCTTGGCCGCGCCCAGGCGGGCCTGCGCGAGGCGCACGCCGGCCTGCGCGCCGCTCACCCCCGCCGTGGCGCCGCCCGCCTGCTTCTCGACCGCCTCGAGCTGCGCCTTGAGCGCGACCTCGGTGGCCTTGGCCGCGTCGAGCGCCTGCTTGCTGACGATCTGCTTGTCGGCGAGCTCCTGCATGCGCGCGAGGTCGGACCGCGCCTTCTCGTAGTTGGCGCGCGCGGCCGTGATCTGCGCGTCGGTCACGGCACGCTGGCTCGTGGCCTGCTCCTGCGCGGCGAGCGCCTGGCCCACGTCGCGGCCGGTGCCGACCGCGGCCAGGGCGGCCGCGTAGTCGGCCTCGGCCTGCGCGAGGCGGGCGCGGTACTCGGCGTCATCGATCGTGATGACGACCTTGCCGGCGGGGAGGCGCTCGTTCTCGTTGACGTTCACGCTCGTGATGTAGCCGCCCACCTTGGCGAGCACGGGAACGATGTGGCCGTCCACCTGCGCGTTCTCGGTGCTCTCGTGCGTGCGGCCGAACCACCACTGCTTGGCGAACCACCCGCCGCCCAGCACGAGGAGCACGGCGAGGACGGGCAGGATCCGGTTCTTCTTCTGGGGCGCCGCGGCGGGGGCCGCGGCCGAGGCGTCCGGCGACGCCGCGCCGGCGCTCGGGCCGGGGCGGGCGGTCTCGGACTCGGGGGTCATGGTGCTGGACATGGCGGTGTGCGTGTAGGGAGCCGTGGAGCGATCGACAACGTGGGGGGCGTTACGGGAGCTTCGCGACAAGGCCCTGCACGCGCGCGAGCTGCACGCGGGCCGAGGCCGACTGGACGAGCGCGTCCACGAGCTGCGTGCGCGCCGCGTTGAGGGAGAGCGAGGCGGTGACGACGTCGGCGTTGCCGGCGACGCCCGCCTTGAACCGGTCGCGCGCCTCGGCGAGTTCCTGCTCGGCGAGCTTGAGCCGGACCTCGGCGGCGTCGGCCTGCTCGCGCGTGGAGACGACGTCGAGGAGCGCGCTCCGGACCTCGACGGTCACCTGCTGCCGCAGGTCGCGTTCGCGCGCCTCGTACTCGCGGAGCTGCGCTTCCTGCTCGGCCTGGCGGCCGTCGCGCTTGAAGCCATCGAAGAGCGGAAGCGTGACGGCGATGCCCCACGTGTACGTG
>JACQES010000296.1 GCA_016200495.1 Gemmatimonadota bacterium | reverse complement strand
TGCAGGTGCAGGACTCGCTCGGCACGCCGCGCAACGCGGGCCCCGTGCCGATCACCTTCGCCCTCGCGACGTCGCCGAATCCGAAGGCGTCGCTCGCCGGCACCGTGACGGTGACGGCGCAACCCGCCTCCGCGCGCTCGCCCGCGACGCCCACCGAGGCGAAGGTGAGCGGCCTCAAGGTCACCGAAGACGGGGTCGGCTTCCGCCTCTCGGCCAGCGCGCCCAAGCTCTCGAGCGCGACCAGCACCCCCTTCACGCTCGCGCGCCACGGTCCGCCGCGCTCGCTCGCGTTCGAGGGACCCGTCCCCGTGAGCAACGCGGGCGGCACGATCGCGCCGGCCGTGAGCGTGCTCGTGCGCGACTCGGTGGGCAACGTGGTGGAAACCTCGCTCGACCAGGTCTCGCTCGCGCTCGAGTCCAACGCGGCGGGCGCCACGCTGGGCGGCACGCTCGTCTCGGCCGCGCAGGCGGGACGCGCCAGCTTCGCCGGGCTCTCCGTGAGCGCCACGGGCACCGGCTACGTGCTGCAGGCCACGTCGGCGTCGCTCGAGGGCACGAAGAGCGAGCCGTTCAGCGTCGTGGATGCCGGTGCACCATGCAAGCTCGCGTTCACGCAGCCGCCGGTGCGCGCGACGGCGGGCGCCGCGTTCACGCCGGCGATCGCGGTGGCGGTGCAGAAGTGCGACGGCGGGCTGATCCCCGGCGCGACGGACGAGATCACCGTCTCGCTCGGGGGCGCGGCCGAGGGAGCGACGCTCTCCGGCACCGTGACGGCGAACGCGGCGGCGGGCAGTGCGAGCTTCGCGGACCTCTCCGTCAAGCGGGCAGGCGACGGCTACACGCTCATCGCGCGGGCGAAGGGGCTGACCCCGGCGACGAGCGCGGGCTTCAGCGTGTCGCCCGGCGCCCCGGCCAAGCTCGTGGTGGTCGACCAGCCCGACAACGGCGTCGCCGGTCAGCCGATGCGCGGCCAGGTCCGCGTGATCGTGGCGGACGCCAACGGCAACCGCGTGCCGACGGCCACGAATCCCGTCGCGATCGCGGTGAACTGCGCCTTCAAGAGCACGTCCACGACGAAGGGCCCCGTGGTCGTGGGATTCGCGGGGATGTTCGCGGAACCGAGCGGCACCTGCTCGAGTCCCAAGGGCCCCTCGACGCCGGCCCTGCGCGGCGAGGCGACGTTCGACCTCACACGCTATCGCGTACGCGGCGCGGCGAGCGAGGCGCGGTTCGTCTTCTCCTCGCCGGGCCTCACCGACGGCGAAAGCGGCCCGTTCACGATCGCCCCGGGGGCGCCGTTCACCCTCGGCTTCGAGAACGTGCTGACGGCGGAGGGGCGCCGCGCGAAGGTGCAGTTCGACGACATCCGCGTCGCGGTGCGCGACTCGCTGGGCAACGACGTGGGCCAGGGCAATGACCTGATCTCGCTCGCGCTCGGCCCCGGCGGCGGCGGCACGCTCGGCGGTGCGCGCGAGCAGCGCGCCGAAAATGGCGCGGCGACCTTCAACAACCTCTCCGTCTCGGAAGGCGGGGCCGTCACCCTCGTGGCCTCGGCCCCGGGCCTCGCGAACGGCACGTCGCTGCCGTTCGGCGTGGCGTCGTACGGAAAGCCGACGCGGCTCTTCTTCAAGGTGGTGCCCAGCACGGCGGCGCCGGACCAGAAGTTCACCGTTCGGGTCGAGGTGCAGGACGACGTGGGCAACGTGGTGGACTCGGCGCACGTGTCGATCACCCTCACCATCGACAACAACCCGGGGAACGGCGAGCTGCGCGGTCAGGGCCCGAACGACACGAAGCAGGGGGTGGCCGAGTTCCGGGACGTGCGCATCAACCGGCCGGGCGAGGGCTATTCGCTGCGCGCCACGGCACCGGGCTACCCGGAGGCCGTCAGCGCGCCGTTCACGATCGGGACCCCACCGCCCCCCGCTGCCGCAGGCAAACCACAGGGATCGTAGCGAAGCGCGGGCAGGGGGATGTCACAAATCTGACTCCCTGCCCGCACTCGCGACCCGTAAGTGCCCAAGGCGAGTTACATTGGCTCCGGGCCAGGTCTGGCCGATACCTCGGCTCAGACCTTGCAGAGCATGTGGGGGAGCACCGCTTCCACGTCCGGGCGTCGCCATGGCTGACACGAATGTGATCCTGACCTGCCCGCAGTGCGGCACCGCCAACACGGCGGGGTCGCGCTTCTGCGGCAGTTGCGGGAACGACCTGACGGCCGTGACGGCGGCGCCGGCGGAGGTGCACCCGGACGTCGCGAAGGACGAGGTGCTCGCGCTGCTGATCGAGGCGACGATCGGCGAGTACGACGTGTACGGGCTGCTCGGCCGCGGCGGGATGGCGAGCGTGTACCTGGCGCTGGACCTGGCGCTCAATCGCAAGGTCGCGATCAAGGTGATGAGCCCCGCGCTGCTCTCGGGCGACGATGCGGTGGCGCGCTTCAAGCGCGAGGCGCAGACGGCGGCCGGGCTGCAGCACCCGAACATCATCCCGATCTACGCGGTGCGGCAGACGCCCAAGCTCGTGTTCTTCGTGATGAAGTACATCGAGGGGCGGCCGCTCGACTCGATCATCAAGGAACTCGGGTCGATGCCGCTCGACATGGCGCGCCCGATCCTGTCGCAGGTGGCGTGGGCGCTGCAGTTCGCGCACAAGAAGGGAATCGTCCACCGGGACATCAAGCCCGCGAACATCATGGTGGACGAGGACGGCAACGCGATCGTGACCGACTTCGGCATCGCCAAGGTGTCGGAGGCCAAGGGGCTCACGATGACCGGCGCGACCGTCGGCACGCCGTACTACATGAGTCCGGAGCAGTACTCGGGCACGAACATCACGGGTGCGGCGGACCAGTACTCGCTGGGCATCGTCGCGTACGAGATGCTCACGGGGAAGACGCCCTTCGAGGGCGACTCGATCATGACGGTCATGAAGGGGCACCTGATGGATCCGCCCCCGTCGCTCACGGACCGGCGGCAGGACCTGCCGAAGAACGTGGCCGACACGATCATGCGCATGCTCGAGAAGAAGCCCGAGGACCGGTTCCCCGACCTGACCGACTTCGTGAAGGCGCTCGACGCGCGTGTGCTCACGGACGACGACCCGGTGCGCACGCAGATGATCCAGATCGTGAAGACGGGCATGGAGAACCGGCCGCGCATGAGCGTGCCGCTCTCGCCCATTCCGCTCGGCAAGCGCCCGACGCCCCGCAGCGCGAATGCCGCCACGATCGTGAGCAGCCCCAAGGCGGCGCCGGCCCCGGCGCCCGCCCCGAAGTCGAACACGGCGCTGATCGCGGCCGTGGCGGCCCTGGTGGTGCTCGGCGGGGGCGGCGCGGCGTTCTACTTCATGCGCCCGGCGCCCGAGCCCAAGGTCGAGCAGGTGGCAGTGCCGGCCCCGCTGCCGGTGGCACCGCCCGTGGACAGCGCGGCCCTCGCCGCGGCGGCGGCCAGCTCGCAGGTGGCGCCGCCCGTGGCCGCCGACAGCGCGAAGATGGTCGCCGAGAAGCCATCGGCCGAGCCGCCGGCCAAGGCGAAGGAGTCGGTGGCGAAGGCCAAGGAATCGGCGACGGCCAAGCCGAAGAAGGTCGCGGAAGACAAGCCGAAGAAGCCCGACGTGGCGCCCGCCGTGGATGCGAACGCAGAGCCGGCCGACGTGGGCTTCAACGATGCCGGCGCCGATCCCGCGGCCAAGAAGGCCGTCAAGAAGGGCAAGAAGCCGAAGCCCTAGCCCGCCAGCGCGGCGCTCGACCGCTCGGGGGCGGAGACCGCCAGGGCCGGCAGCGCATCGCGCCGTCGCACCCCCTCGGCGAACGGACCGAGCAGATGCGCGACGGAGTTCGCGTAGTAGCTCACGAGCGGCCGGCCCCGCTTCATCACCACGTAGCCGTCGCCGGACCGCACGAGCACCTTGCGCATGCCGAGCATGCGCCAGGCGCGCTCGAAGGTCTCCTCGATGTCGCGATCGGCGCGCAGCACGCGCCCGTTGAGCTCGACGAGCACGTCGCGCATTTCCTCCATGCGTCGGAGGAGCACGGGCCGCGGGATGAAGTCGGCGTCGAGGGACTGGATGGCCGCGCAGGCGAGCGGCACCGGCGTGACCGGGATGATGGCACCGATCCGGCGGAGCGCGTCGTCGGCCAGCTGCTGCACGCGTCCGAGGCGTTCGGGGCGTTCGAGGGCGAAGAGGGCGTCGCCTCCCTGCGCGGCGAACCAGGGGGCGAGGGGCACGGGTTCGCCGACGGTGACGGCCGCGCGTCCGTAGCGCTTGAACCGGCCGGTGGCCGCGCGCCCGACGTTGCCGAGGAAGTGGTTACCCACCTCGCGCATCTGCTGCAGGCGCGAGGGACGTCGCGCGCGGCCCTCGCGCGTGGCAAGCTCGAGCAGGAGCGACCGGTCCTCGAGCACGCGGTCGTAGTTGATGGCGACGGGCACGATGTACATCCGGTCGCGCAGCGGCGCCTCGCGGCCGACGCCGAGGATGTAGTCGAGGAGCCCGATCTTGGCGGGGAGGAGCTTGCCGTCGCGCGTGAGGCCGCCCTCGGGGAAGATGCCCTGCGTGACCCCGTTGCGCGTGATGAGCTGCACGTACCGCTCGAGCACCACGTGGTAGAGCGGCTCGCGGTAGCGGCGGCGGATGAAGTACGAGCCGAAGCTCTTGAAGATGTATTCGAGCGGGAAGGCGCGCGCCCATTCGCCCACCGCGTACGAGATCGAGACCTCGCCGGCGAGGACGAAGCTCACGAGCACGTAGTCGGCGTTGGAGCGGTGGTTCATGAGGTACACGACCACGGCGTCGCGCGGCAGCTCGTTGATCGCCCGGGGCGCCGCGTACTCCACGGAGACCTTGTAGAAGGTCTCGAGGAGCCACTTGGAGAGGGTGTAACCGACGCGGTAGTAGAGGAGCACGTTGAAGAAGGGGACGATCTCGTCGAGGTAGGCCTCGACGCGCGCCCACACCTTGCCCTCGTCCATGCCGTGCTCGGCCGCATGCGCGCGCACCGCCTCGGCGATGCGCGCGTCGCCCATGAGGTCGGCGATGACGTACGGTTTGGCGGTGAGCTTGAAGCGGTCGAGCCGCGGCCGCATGCGCTGGATGGCGCGGACGGCCATGCGGTTGAGCCAGTGGCGCGCGAGGACCAGGGCCACGATGCCGCCGACGAACGCGGCGAGCAGGGCGAGCAGGAAGCTGCCCATGACGGCGCGGCTACCGCGCGTGCGCGGGGCGTTCGGGCGTGGCCGGCGCGTCGCCCGTGGCGGGGGGCGCGCGCGAGGGCGCTGCGTCGTCACGCGGCGCGTCCGGGGCCTTCGGATCGGGGCCCTTGGGCGCCGGCGCCCGGGCGTCCGGCTTCGGGTCGGCCTTGGGATCCTGCTTCGCGTCGGCGGGGCGCGGGCTGTCCTGGAAGTCGCGCGGCGAGACGACCGGAATCGTGACGCCGGTGAGGGCCCGCATCGGGCGCCGGGCGACCTGCTCGACGAACCAGCGGAGGAGGACCGCGGTCGAGTCGAGGTTGGCGGCGATGCGCGCGACCTCGGGCTCGCGGTCCTTCATCATGCCGTTGACGGTGTTGACCGTCTTGCGCGTGTCGGAGACGAGGCGGTTGACCGAGTCGAGCGAGACCTTGAGCGCGGGCGACAGGGTGCGCAGCTCGCGCACGAGCGAGTCGACGCTGTTGAGGTCGCGGTTCACGTTGGCGAGGAGCACCGGGAGCTCCTCCTTGCCCTGCTGCGTGAGCTGGGTGACGTTCTGCGCCGCGCCGCGCGCCTCGTGCGCGACGACCTGCAGGGAGTCCACGAGGCGCGTCGTGGCCTTGAGCGTGCGCTTGATCTCCTCGCCGAGCTCGCCGGCGACGGCCTTGAGCTGGTCGTTGAGGCCGGTGGCCACGTCGCCGCGGAGGATGGCGCCGGGCTGGAGGTAGCCGCCCACCTTGGCGGGGGGCTCGAGGGTGATGACGGCGCTGCCGATGAGGGAGCCGGACTCGATGTGCGCGAGCGTGCCCTTGGGAATGCGGAACGGCCGGTCGCCGGCGAGGCGCGGCCGGAGCTGCATCTTGACGCGGAAGGAGACGCGACCCGTCGCGCTGTCGGCGGCGGGCACGATGTCGGCCACGCGACCGACCTCGAACCCGCCCAGCCGCACCTCGCCCTGCGTGGCGAGCCCGTCCACCTTGGAGAAGTCGGCGTAGTAGGTGATCGAGTCATCCGACACGGCGGGCGTGAGCCAGACGAACGATCCCAGCCCCACCGCCGTGGCGGTCACGAGCAACAGCCCCACGCGCAGGTCCGCGCTCTCCCACTTCATGCGACGCCCTCGCCCGCCGCGACGAAGCCGCGCGCGTCCCAGAGCACGAGGTGGTCGGCGATGTCGTACAGGGGCTCGAAGCGCCGGAAGACCGTGACGATCGCCGACGGCACCGCGGCCTTGCAGCGTGCGAGCACGCCGGCGGCCATCCGCGATCGCACCGCGTTGAGCGGGTCCTCGAGCACGAGCACCTTGGGCTCGGGGGCGAGCGCCCGCGCGATCGCCGCCACCTGCCGGATGTCGGGCGGCAGGTCGGACGGGCGCGCGTCGGCCCACGGCACCAGCTCGAGCATCTCGAGCACCGCGCGGGCGCGCGCGTTCGCTTCGGCGGGGGCGCGATGGCCCGAGTAGACGAGGGGCACGATGAGGTTGCGGATGAGCGGGAGGTTGCTCACGAGTCCGTCCGGCTGCAAGGCCACCCCGAGCGACCGGCGGAAGTTGAAGACGGCGTCGCGCCCGAGGGTGCCGGGGGTTTCGCCCAGCACTTCCATCGTGCCAGGGGGCGCCGGCTCGTCGAGCCCGCAGCAGAGCCGGAGCAGGGCCGCGCTCCGCGCCGGCGTGGTGCGGATGACGAACCACTCGCCCGCCTCGACGTCGAAGCTGATCGGCTCCGTCCACTCGGACCCCGGGCGACGGGGCCGGAGGTCGCGGCCGCGGAAGGCGGCGCTCACAGGTAGCGGAGCACGGCGAAGACGCCGGTCAGCGCGACGACGAACAGGAGGGCGTCCACGACGCCCCGCGTCACGGCCTGCGGGATCTCCGTGGGGGCGCGCCCGGCCCGCAGCCCCTCGAAGGCGCACAGCGCGGCGATCCCCGCGCCCGAGATGGCGCCCTTGAGGGTGACGGCGATGATGTCCGAGGGCCGCATCGCGAGCTTGAGCGACCCGACATACTCGGCGAGCGAGATGTTCTGGATGAGCCGCGCCGAGAGCAGCCCGGAGGTCAGCGTGACCGCGTCGAAGAGCACGGTGAGCGCGGCCACCGAGATGGCGGCGCCCAGGATGCGCGGCAGGACGAAGTAGTGGAGCGGGTTCACCCCCATGGCCTCGAGGGCGTCGATCTCGCCGTACACGCGGCACGCAGCGAGCTCGGCCGCGATGGCCGTGCCGGAGCGGCCGATGACGAGGATCGCCGTGAGGAGCGGCCCCAGTTCGCGCACGATGACGCTCGCGAGCAGACGGCCGAGGGTGTCGGACGCGCCGAACTTGATCGCCTGCGCGCTGGCCTCGACGATCACGATGCCGCCCACCGCGATCGCCACCGTGCCGACGAATGGGATCGCGTCGGCGGCGGTGAACCGCACCTGGTTGATGACGGACCGCCACCAGAGGCGGAAGGCGGTGCGCGGGTAGGTGAGCGCCGAGCGCACGACCGCGCCGGCGAAGCGCGTGAGGAGCGCGCTCGACGCACCGAGCTCGCGGGCGCCATGGCCCGTCGCGGCAATCGCGTCGAGAATCATGCCGCGACGGAGCGGTCGCCTAGTAGAGCGTCATGTCGGGACGGAAGCCCTTCCCCGCCCCGCCCGGCGCCGGCGTGGAGTCGGCGACCATCGCGATCGCGCTCACCTCGACGAGGATGCCGCGCAGCTGGCAGCCCACGGCGGTGCGCGTCGGATACGGCTCCTTGAAGAACTCCTTGTAGATCTCGTTGAACGCGGCCCAGTTGTCCTCGTCGGAGAGGTAGACCGTCACCGAGACGACGTCATCGAGCGTGGCGCCCGCGGCGGCGAGCACCGACTTGAGGTTGTAGAGCGTGCGGCGCGCCTGCACCGCGATCTCGGGATGGCCGACGTCGCCCGTGGTGGGATCGCGCGGTGTCTGGCCCGAGACGAACACGAAATTGCCGGCACGGACGGCCGGGGTGTACGGCCCGACCGGTGGCGGAAAGCCCTTGGGAGCAGGCGCCGGAGTCCAGGCGCGCTTGGGTGCGGACATCGGTGGCGAATGCAGTTCGAGGTGCGGGGCGCCCCGACGCGCCGGGACGGCGGCCGGCGGCGCGCGTGACGGGAGAAGTTCGCCTCCGGCGCGAATTGGTCAAGGTAACGCGGGGGCCAAAACGACGGCGGGCCGGGATTCCCGAGGGAATCCCGGCCCGCCGTGTGCAACCGATACGCCTACTCGTCGTCGAAGCCGGCGGCGAGGGCGCCCTCACCCAGCCCGCCGATGCCGGCGAGCAGGCTGAGGTCGGCCGACGGAGGCGCGGGCGGCTCGCCCACGGGCACCGCCTCGCCCTCGAGGTCCACGTCCTGGTACCGGTACATGCCGGTGCCGGCCGGGATGAGGTGGCCGATGATGATGTTCTCCTTGAGGCCGAGGAGGTCGTCCTTGGCGCCGCGGATGGCCGCGTCGGTGAGCACGCGCGTGGTCTCCTGGAAGGACGCCGCCGACACGAACGACTGCGTCGTGAGCGAGGCCTTGGTGATGCCCAGGAGGAGCGGCTCCGACGTGGCGGGCTTTTCCTTCTTCTTGCGCGACTTGTCGTTCACGTCGCGGAAGACCTGCTTGTCCACGTGCTCGCCCTCGAGGAACTCGGTCTCCTGGGCGTCCACGACGCGCACCTTCTGGAGCATCTGGCGGACGATGACCCCGATGTGCTTGTCGTTGATCTTCACGCCCTGCAGGCGGTAGACCTCCTGCACCTCGTTCAGGAGGTACTCCTGGACGGCGCGCGGGCCCTTGATGCGCAGGATGTCGTGCGGGTTGACCGGCCCCTCGGAGAGGCGGTCGCCCGCGCGGACGCGGTCGCCCTCGTGCACGCGGAGGTGCTTGCCCGCGGGCACTTCGTACAGCTGCGGCTCGGCGCCCTCCTCGAGCGCGCCGGAGGCCTGGATGGGCTGGACGAAGATCTCGCGCTTGCCGCGCTTGATCTCGCCGAACCGCACGACGCCGTCGATCTCCGAGATCGTGGCCGGGTCCTTCGGGCGACGCGCCTCGAAGAGCTCGGCGACGCGCGGCAGGCCGCCGGTGATGTCGCGGGTCTTGTACGCCTCGCGGTTGACCTTGGCCAGGATGGTGCCGGCCGAGATCGTGCCGCCGTCCTCGACGGTGAGCTGGGCGCCCACCGGGATGACGAAGTCGCGGACGCGCTTCTCCTTGCCGCCCTTGGTCTGCCAGATCTCGATGTGCGGGTGGAGCTTCTTCTCGCGATCCTCGATGACGACGCGCTGGCGGAGGCCGGTGAGCTCGTCGAGCTCCTCGGACACCGACTCGTCCTCGACGAGGTCCACGAACTTCACCTGCCCCTCGATGTCGGCGATGATCGGGTTGGTGTACGGATCCCAGGTGAAGATGACCTCGTCCTTCTTCACCGAGGCGCCGTCGTTGACGATCAGGATCGCGCCGAGCGGCACCTGGAGCCGTGCCGAGACCGCCGCGCCCTTGTCGGCCGAGGCCTTGATGGCGAGGTCGCCCTCGTACGAGGTGACGATGCGCTGTCCCTCGGGGTTGGTGACGGTGACGAGGCGGTCGCCGTACTCGACGACGCCGGCCACCTTCGACTTGCGGGCGGTCTGCTCGGCGATACGCGCCGCCGTGCCGCCGATGTGGAAGGTGCGGAGGGTGAGCTGCGTGCCCGGCTCGCCGATCGACTGGGCGGCGATGATGCCGACCGCCTCGCCGATGTCGACCATCTGCATGGTGGCGAGGTTGCGCCCGTAGCACATGCGGCACAGCCCGCGCTTGGCCTCGCAGGTGAGGACCGAGCGGATCTTGATGGACTCGATGCCCGACTCCTCGATCGAGCGGGCGGTCTCCTCGTCGATGAGCTGGCCCGACTCGGCCAGCAGCACGGCGCGGCCGGACTCGTCGCGCGCGAGCGGATCCTCGACGTCCTCGGCGGCCACGTTGCCGACGATGCGCTCGGCGAGCGGCTCGATGACGTCCTCGCCCTCCTTGAGCGCGGCGATCTCGAGGCCCAGGATCGTGCCGCAATCCTCTTCGGTGATCGTCACGTCCTGCGCGACGTCCACGAGGCGGCGCGTGAGGTAACCCGCGTCGGCCGTCTTGAGCGCCGTGTCCGCGAGGCCCTTGCGGGCGCCGTGGGTCGAGATGAAGTACTCGAGCACCGAGAGGCCTTCCCGGAAGTTCGACTTGATCGGGCTCTCGATGATCTCGCCGATGCCACCGGTGAGCTTCTTCTGCGGCTTGGCCATCAGGCCGCGCATGCCCGCCAGCTGGCGGATCTGGTCACGCGACCCGCGCGAGCCGGAGTCGAACATCATGAACACGGGGTTGAAGCCCTTGGCGGACTCGCGCATGCGCTTGACCATCGCGTCGGCGATGTCCGAGTTCGCGTGCGTCCACGTGTCGATGACCTTGTTGTAGCGCTCGCCGTTCGTGATGTTGCCGGTCTGGTAGGCGCGCTGGAAGCGCTCGACGCGCTCCGTGGCCTCGGCCAGCAGGGTTTCCTTCTCGCCCGGGATGTGCAGGTCCTCGATCCCGATGGAGACGCCGCCGCGCGTGGCGTTGCGGAAGCCGAACTCCTTGAGGCGGTCGAGGAACTCCACCGTCGCGGCGAGCCCCGCGGTCCGGTACGACTCGAAGACGAGCTCGCCCAGGACCTTCTTCTTCATGTCCTTGTTCTGGAACCCGATCGCCGGCGGGATGATCGCGTTGAACAGCACGCGCCCCGCGGTGGTCAGGATCCACGACGCCTTGTCGGCCTCGCGGTGCAGGTAGTGCACCGCGGTGTGGTAGTTGGCGCGCCCGTGGGCGATCGCCATCTCCACTTCCGCGATGTCGGAGAAGCGGGGCAGCGCGGCCTGGCGCTTCTTGTCCTTGAGGATCTCGTCGAAGTCGCCGGGGGCCTTGGTCGCGAAGTAGCAGCCGAGGACGATGTCCTGGCTGGGCTCGGCGACGGGGCGGCCGTCCGACGGCTTGAGGATGTTGTTGGACGACAGCATGAGGACGCGGCACTCGAGCTGCGCCTCGAACGAGAGCGGCACGTGCACGGCCATCTGGTCGCCGTCGAAGTCGGCGTTGAACGCCGCGCAGACGAGCGGGTGGATGCGGATGGCCTTGCCCTCGACGAGCACCGGCTCGAACGCCTGGATGCCCAGGCGGTGGAGCGTCGGCGCGCGGTTGAGGAGCACCGGGTGGTCCTTGATGATCTCCTCGAGGATCTCGTACACCTCGGGGGACTCGCGCTCGACGATCTTCTTCGCGCGCTTGACCGTCTCGGCGATGCCCTTGTCGACCAGCTTGTGGATGATGAACGGCTTGAAGAGCTCGAGCGCCATGGCCTTGGGCAGGCCGCACTGGTGCAGCTTGAGCTCCGGGCCCACGACGATGACCGAACGGCCCGAGTAGTCCACGCGCTTGCCGGGCAGGTTCTGGCGGAACCGGCCCTGCTTGCCCTTGAGCATGTCGGACAGCGACTTGAGCGGGCGCTTGCCGCGGCCGCGGATCGCCTTCGACCG
>JACQES010000272.1 GCA_016200495.1 Gemmatimonadota bacterium | reverse complement strand
GCCTCGAGCCGGTGCACGCCGCGCTGCCGCCACGCACCCCCACCGAGCAACTCGTCGCCGACGTCTGGGCCGAGGTGCTCGGCGTCCCGATTACCAACGTCGAGGTGCCGTTCACCGCGTACGGCGGCCACTCGCTGCTCGCGATGCGCGTGGTCTCGCGCCTGGCGCAGCGCGCCCCGGTGCGACTCACGATTGGCGCCGTGTTCGCCGCGCACACGGTGGCTGCGCTCGCCGCGTTGATCGATGCGCGTGCGGCGGGCGGCGGCGCTGAGCGGCTCACACCGGTCCCGCGCCGGCAGGGCACGGGACCGCTGCCGCTCGCGCGCGCGCAGGAGCCGATCTGGCTCTTCGAGCAGATGAACCCCGGAACCTCCACGTATCACATTCCGCTCGTGCGCCGGCTGCGCGGTCGCGCCGATGCGTCGGCGTTGCGCCGCGCGCTCGACGCCGTGGTGGAGGCGCATCCGGCGCTGCGCACGTCGTTCACCGAGCGCGAGGGTGTGCCTGTCCAGGAGGTGCAGCCACACGCCACCCTGCCGTGGCAGGAGCACGACCTGCGCAGCCGACCGGCCGCGACGCGCGAGCGCGAGGGAATCGGCCTCATCCGCGAGGCCGCCAACGCGCCGTTCGAACTGGCGCTGGCACCGCTCGCGCGCGGGTGCCTGGTGCATCTCGCCGACGACGAGGCGCTCGTCGCGTTCGTCGTGCACCATCTCGTCGCCGATGGCGCCTCGGTCGGGGTGATCTTTGCCGACTGGCAGCGCGCATACGCGGACGCCGTCGCGGGGCGCATCCCGGCCGTGCCGGCGCCCGAGGTCGGGCTGGACGACTACGCGGCATGGGAGCGTGCGACCGTCACCGAGGCCGACGTGGATGCGGCCGTCGCGCACTGGCGCACGGTCCTGCAGGGGGCGCGCGCGGGCATCGAGTTGCCCACGGACCACCCGCGCACGGCCGCGCGCTGGGGGCCGGCCGCGCGCGCGGCCGCGCCGCTGCCCGCCGCCGCCACTGACGCCGTGAGGGCGATCGCGCGAGCGGCCGAGACGACGCCGTTCGTCGTGCTCCTCGCGGGCTTCGCGACGCTGCTCCACCGCTACGCCGGTCAGGAGACGCTCGTCATCGGATCGCCCGTGGCGCGGCGTGAGCGCGCCGAGCTCGAGCGCCTCGTCGGCTGTCTCGTGTCCACCGTGCTCCTCCGCGCGGAGTGTGGCGACGATCCGTCGTTCGCGACGCTGGTCGCGCGGCTCCGTGCCGCATCGGCCGACGCGTTCGCGAACGCCTTCGTGCCCGCCGACCGGCTCGTGCGCGCGATGGGCGACGACACCCGCGGCGCGCTCTTCGACGTGCTCTTCACGCTGCAGGACGACGCCGGCCGCGCCACCGTCTTCGGCGACGTCGCCGCCGCGGGGCTCCCCACCGAGATGGGGGTCGCGAAGTTCGACCTCTCGCTCACCATCGCCACGCGTGAGGGCGCGATGCGCGCGATCGCCGAATATCGTGGCGACCTCTTCTCGGCCGCGACGATCGAGCGGATGCTCGCCCACCTGGGCACGCTGCTCGCCGCGGCAGGCGCCGATCCCGGCGCGCCGCTCTCGCGTCTCGCGATGCTGGGCGACGCCGAGCGCCGGCTCGTGGTGCGCGACTGGAACGCCACGGCCCGCGACTACCCGCCGGGCGAGACGCTCGTGTCGCTGCTCGAGGCGCAGGCGGCCGCGACCCCCGGCGCCATCGCCGTCGCCGACGAGCGGCGCACCATGACGTACGCGAGGCTGCACGCCGCCGCCGACGCGCTCGCGCGCCGGCTGCGTACCGCGGGGGTGCGCCCGGGCGTGCGCGTGGGGGTGCTCGCCGAGCGTTCCGTCGAGCTCGTCGTCGCGCTCGTCGCCACGCTCAAGGCCGGTGGCGCCTACGTGCCCTTCGACCCCGAGTATCCGCGCGACCGGCTCGTCTTCATGCGCGAGGATGCCGACGTGGCAGTGATGCTGGCGCCGGACGCCCTACGGGACGTCGTGGATCCGGGCCGCGCCACCGCGATCGCCCGGACGAAACGGTCCGCCGCGCGGCGAAATCGCCGCGGCGAGCGCCGCGCCGCGTCGAGGCGTGAGTACGCGTCGCGCCGGGGCGCCCCGCAGGGTCGTCGTCGGGCTCGACGGGTCGCCCCAAGGGCGCGGCGAACGCGCATCGCGGCATCGTGAACCGCCTGCGGTGGATGCAGGACGAGTATCGCCTCGGTCCGGCCGACGTCGTGCTGCAGAAGACCCCCGCGTCGTTCGACGTCTCGGTGTGGGAGTTCTTCTGGCCGCTCCTCGCCGGTGCGCGGCTGGAGCTCGCGCGCCCCGGCGGGCACCGTGACCCCGCCTACCTCGCTTCCGTCATCACGCGTGCAGGGGTCACGGTCTGCCACTTCGTGCCGTCCATGCTGCGCGCCTTCCTTGCCGACGGCGCGGCGGCGGGGTGCACGTCGCTGCGCGACGTCATGGCCAGCGGCGAGGCGCTGCCGGCCGATCTCGTCGCCGCGTTCCAGTCGGCGCTGCCCACGGCGCGCCTCCACAATCTCTACGGCCCCACCGAGTGCGCCGTGGACGTCTCCTATTGGCCCTGTCCCCCCGGGCTCGGCCTCGGCGACGTCGTGCCCATCGGCCGGCCCGTCGCCAACACGCAGCTCTACGTGCTCGACGCGCACGGTGCGCCCGCCCCCGTCGGCGTGCCCGGCGAACTCTTCATCGGCGGCGTGCAGGTCGGGCTCGGCTACCACAACCGGCCCGAGCTCACGGCCGAGCGCTTCGCGCGCGATCCGTTCGCCGGGGCGCCGGGCGCGCGCCTCTATCGCACCGGCGATCGCGCCCGCTGGCGGCACGACGGCACCATCGAGTACCTCGGCCGGCTCGACTTCCAGGTCAAGCTGCGCGGCTTCCGCATCGAGCTCGGCGAGATCGAGGCCGCGCTGCAGGCCGACGCGCGCGTGCGCGAGTCCGTCGCGATCGTGCACGTGGACGCGCACGGCGAGCAGCAGCTGGTCGCGTACGTCGTCGCGGCACCGGGCGCCACCATCGAAACTCCCGCGCTGCTCGCGAGCCTCGGCGCGCGGCTCCCGGCCCACATGGTCCCCGCGGCCGTGATGGTGCTCGACGCGATGCCCCTCACGCCAAGCGGCAAGCTCGACCGGCGGGCGCTTCCCGCGCCGGAGTTCGCCGCGCTCGCGGCGCCGTCGCGTGCGCCGGCCGGCGAGCTCGAGCAGGCCGTCGCCCTCATCTGGCAGGACGTGCTCGGCACCCCGGTCGAGGGAGCGGAGACCCCGTTCGCCGCGCTCGGGGGCCACAGCCTCCTCGCCACGCGCGTCACCGCGCAGCTGGGCCGCATCTTCCGCACCAACGTGAGCCTGCGCCGCTTCTTCGCCGAGCCGACCGTGGCGGGCATCGCGCGCGCGCTGGCCGAGCAGGAAGCCCGCCCCGGCCAGTCGGCCCTCATCGCCGGTACCTTTCTCAAGGTCCGGCAGATGTCGCCGCAGCAGCGCGAGCGCCTGCGCGGCGCCGCCCCGGCGTCGTCACCAACCGAATCCGTTCCATGACCGAGTCCACGGGCCAGACCCACGAGTTCGACGACACCTTCGACGTCCTCTCCCGCCTGCTCGACGAGGCGGGCGTGACTCCCGACGACGCGGCGCGCATCGTGCCGCGCGCCGACCGGGCCAGCGCGCCGATGTCGTTCGCGCAGGAGCTGCTCTGGCTCCTCGATCGCGCCACGCCGGGGCTGACCGCGTACAACATGCCGCTCGCGCGCCGAGTGCGCGGGCCGCTCGACCGCGCCGCGCTGCAGCGCGCGCTCGATGCCGTGGCTGCGCGCCACGAGGCGCTGCGCACGCGGCTCACCGACGCGGGGGGCGAGCCGCGCCAGCTCGTCGCGCCGCCCGGCCCGGTGGCCCTCACGGTCGTGGACCTCGCTGCGACTCCCGCCGACCGGCGCGAGGCCGAGGCCGCCCGCATCGTGCAGGAGCGGGCGCGCACGCCGTTCGACCTCGCGGCCGAGCCGTGCTTCCGCGCCACGCTCGTCGCGCTCGCGGCCGACGACCACGTGCTGGTCCTCGAGTCGCATCACATCGCCGTGGACGGCTGGTCGCTCGGCATCATCCAGCGGGAGCTGGGCGAGGCGTATGCCGCGATCCGGAAGGGCGGCGGCTATGCCGCGCCGGTGCCCGAGGTCCAGTACGGCGACTTCGCCGCCTGGCAGCGGTCGCGCCTCACCGGCGCCCACCTCGAGGAGCTGCTCGCCTTCTGGCGCACGCAGCTGGGCGACGCCACCGAGCCGCTCGACCTCCCCACCGATCGCCCGCGCGGGCGCGTCGCCACGTTCGAGGGCGCGCGCGAGGTGCTGCGCCTCGACGCGGCCGCGCTCGGCCGGATCAAGGCCGCCGCGCAGCGCGAGGACGTGACGCTCTACATGGTCCTCCTCGCCGCGTTCGGCGCGGTGCTGCATCGCTGGAGCGAACGGGCCAACGTGCTGATCGGGTCGGGCAGCGCCGGCCGCACGCAGCACGAGACGGAGCCGATGGTGGGCTACCTCAACAACACCCTCGTGCAGCGCGCCGACTTCACCGGCGACCCGACCGTCCGCGAGCTCCTCGCGCGCGTGAAGGCGTCGGCGCTCGGGGCGTACGACCACCAGGAGATCCCGCTCGAGAAGCTCGTGCTCGAGCTTCGACAGGGCGCCGACCGCCTCGAGAACGCGCCGCTCTTCGACGTCGTGCTCACGATGCAGAACGTGCTCGCGGGCGGCCTTGCCCTGGACGGCTGCACCGTCGAGCCGTTCGGCGCGGAACTCGGCGCAACCAAGTTCGACCTCACGCTCCTGCCATCCGAGCGACCCGAGGGCCTGCTGCTCAACCTGCATTACCGCTCCGAGCTCTTCCGCGCCGACACCGTGCGACGCATGCTCGCACACCTCGGGCGCGTGCTCGACGCCATCGCGACCGCGCCCGAGCAGCGCGTCTCCGCCATCGCGCTCGGCAGCGACGAGGAACGATCCATTGTCGCTGCCGCGAACGACACGCGCGTGGACGAGGGCGCCCCCGCCACGCTGCACGCGCTCTTCGAGGCCCAAGCCGCACGCGTCGGCTCGCGGCTCGCGGTGGTGGGACCGCGCGCGTCGGCCACCGCCGCCGGCAGCGTGGCGGGCACCACGGCCTACACGTACGTGGAGGTCAACGCACGCGCCAACCAGCTCGCCCGTCACCTCGCCACGCTCGGGGCGGGGCGGGGCACGCGCGTGGGCGTGCTCCTCGATCGCACGGGCGACGCGATCATCGCGATGCTCGGCATCCTCAAGGCGGGCGCCGCGTGGGTGCCCATGGCGGTGGACGCGCCCAAGGGACGCCTCGTGCAGCAGGCCTCCGATGCGGGGCTGGTCGCCCTCGTCACCGCCTCCGCGCACCTCGCGCTGGCGCCCGAGGGGGTGACAGCCATCGCGCTCGATCGGGATGCCGCGCAGCTTGGCGCGCTTGCCGACGGCAACCTCGCGGCCACGGCGACGCCGGACGATCCCGCCTACGTGCTGTACACCTCCGGCTCGACCGGGACCCCCAAGGGCGCCATCGTCACGCACCGGAACATCGTGCACTACGCGCGTGCCGTGAGTCGCGTGCTCGCGGGCACGCCGGCCGGCACCTCGGGCGACGGATTCGCCGCGGTGGACGGCTGGCGCTTCGGCCTGGTCTCGTCGCTCGCGGCCGACCTCGGGAACACCTCGCTCGTGCCATCGCTCCTGGCCGGCGGGACGCTGCACGTGCTGGCGCGCGAGGTCGCCACCGAACCCGCCCGCTTCGCCGAGTACGTCAGCGTGCACGCCCTCGACGTGCTCAAGGTGACCCCCAACCACCTCGCGGCGCTCACCGCGGGGCGCACCGGCGCCGACCTCGCCGCGGTGCTGCCGCGCCAGTGGCTCGTGCTGGGCGGCGAAGCGCTGCGTCCCGCGTTCGCGCGCAGCTTGATCGCCGCCGGATCGTGCCGGGTGCTCAACCACTACGGGCCCACCGAGACCACGGTCGGCGTCTGCACCTTCGAAGTGACGAGCGCGTCGCTCGCCGCGGTCGAGGCGTTGGGCGCGCAGACCGTGCCGATCGGCCGCCCGCTCGCCAACACCCGCGCGCGCGTCGTGGACGCGCACGGCCACGAGCAGCCGCTCGGCGTGCCGGGCGAGCTCTGGATCTCGGGCGATGGCGTGTCCAACGGCTACCTCAAGCGCGCCGACCTCACGGCCGAGCGCTTCGTGGACGACGCGGGGGCGCGCACGTATCGCACCGGTGATCGCGTCCGTCGCCTCGCCGACGGCACCATCGAGTTCCTCGGCCGCACCGACGACCAGGTCAAGGTGCGCGGATATCGCGTCGAGCTGGCCGAGGTGGAACTGGCGCTCGCCGCGCATCCCGGTGTCGCGCAGGCCGCGGTGGTCATCCGCGTGGACGACGCCGGCGAACCGCAACTCGTCGCCTACGCCGTCGCCCGGCAGGCGGGCTATGCCGTGTCGCACGCCGATCGCCCCACGCGCGAGAAGCTCGCCGAGTGGCTCGCCGCCCAGCTGCCGGCACACATGCTGCCGCAGGCCGTCGTGCTGCTTGGCGCGCTTCCGCTCACCGCCAACGGCAAGGTGGACAAGGCGCGCCTGCCGGCACCCGATGCGACCGAGTCGGCGGCGCCGGCCTTCGTCGCGCCCACCACGGACACCGAGGTGGCGCTGGCCGCGATCTGGGCCGACGTGCTCAAGCGCGAGCGCATCGGCGTCACCGACAACTTCATCGAGCTGGGTGGCCACTCCCTCATGGCCATCCGCATGCTCGGCAAGATCAGCAAGACGTTCGGCGTGCGGCTGCCGCTGCGGGCGGTGTTCGAGGCGCCGACCGTCGCCGCGCTCGCCGAGCTGCTCGACGTGGAACGCCAACTCGCGCAGCTCGAGGCGCTCGAGAAGAAGACCGGCGCGAGCGCGCCGCCGCCCACGCCCGGCGCGTGAGCGGCGCGCGGTCCGGCCGGCCCTCGCCGCGGTGAGCAGCGCACCGGGCGCCGCGACGCCGGCCGTCGCGCCGTGGGAGTCGCCGGCGGCGCTTCCGCCGCTCGGCGACGACGACATCCACGTCTGGCGCGCCGATCGTGGCGCCTTCGCTCGGCATCACGCGGCCTGTCTCGCCTGCCTCGCGCCCGACGAGCGCGCCCGGCAGGCCCGCTTCCACTTCGAGCGCGATCGCGACCGGTTCGCCGTCGCGCACGCCGTCAAGCGCCTGCTCCTCGCGCACTACGCCGCCTGCCGCCCGGACGACGTCGCCTTCGTCACGGGCGCGCACGGCAAGCCGAGCCTCGCCGGCGCCGCGCACGCGATCGAGTTCAACATGACCGACACGTCCGACCTGTCGCTCATCGCGGTCACGCGCGCG
>JACQES010000271.1 GCA_016200495.1 Gemmatimonadota bacterium | reverse complement strand
GATTCGAGCAGGCTCGCCGCGACGATGGAGCGCGTGCCGCCCTGGCAGTGCACGATGAGCGGCCTGTCGCGCGGCACTTCCGCGAGGCGCGCCGCGAGCTGCTGCAGCGGCACCAACTGCGCCCCGGCCACGTGGCCCGCCGCGTACTCCGACGACTTGCGCACGTCGAGGAGCGTCGCGACGCCGGCGGCCGCCTCCTGCGCGGCCTCCGTGGCGCTGACGTCGGCCATGCGCGCGATCGGCCGGCCGGCCTTGGCGAGTGCGTCGAGCGCCTCGACGCCGAACGCGCCGACGACATTGTCGTAGCCGATGAGCGCCAGGTCGCGCGCCGCCTGCGCGACCACGCGCGCGTTCGCGGCGCTCGCCAGCAGGAAGATGCGCGCGCCGAACGGCACCACCGAACCCGCGTAGGTGCTGAAGCTCTTCGAGAACGGAATGCCGAGGCTGCCCGGCGCATGGTGCGCCAGGAACTCGGCCCCGGGCCGCAGGTCGATCACCGTCGCGCCGGCGTCGAGCGCCTCGGCGAGAGCGAACGGGGGCAGCGCCGCGGGCACGGGCATCGCGGCGAGCGCCGGGGCGCCGTCGCGGTTGAGGCGCTTCATCTCGGCGAAGTAGGCGGGCGGCTCGGGCTGTCCGGCGAGCACCTCGGTGACGAACGCTTCCTCGGTGGCGGCGCGCAGCCCCCAGTTGACCATGCGCTCGTAGCCAAGCGTGGACGAGGGCACGGCGCCGAGCGCCTTGCCGCGCGCCGAGCCGGCGCCGTGGCCGGGCCAGAGCTGGAGGTAGTCGGGCAGCTGCTTGAAGCGCTGCAGCGAGGCGTAGAGCTGGCGTGCGCCCTTTTCCATGGTGCCCGCGATGTGCGCGGCGCGCTCGAGCAGGTCGGGGCGCCCGACGTCGCCGACGAAGACGAAGTCGCCGGTGAAGACGCCGACCGGGCGATCGGAGGCCGGCGTGTCGGTAAGGATGAACACGACGTGCTCCGGCGTGTGGCCGGGGGTGTGCATCACCTCGAACTTGAGGTTACCGACCATGAAGGTGTCGCCGTCATGGATGAGGCGGACGCCGGCCTCGTCGCGGAAGGCGTAGCGCCAGCCGTCACCGCCCTCGTCCGAGAGGAGGAGCAAGGCGCCGGTCGCGTGGGCGAGGTCGCGCGCGCCGCTCACGAAGTCGGCGTGGATGTGCGTCTCGGTGACGTGCGTGATGCGGAGCCCCTCGGCCGCCGCCGCCGCGATGATCCCCGCGACGTCGCGGTTGGGATCGATGACGCACGCGGTGCCGGTGGCCTGGCAGCCCACGAGCCAGGCGGCCTGGGCGAGCGGTTCATCATAGAGGCGCTTGATCAGCATGGCGGTGGGGTGAGGCGGTCAGGAACCCGTGAGGATGCCACGGTTCTGGTAGAGAATGAAGGAGGCCACGACGAGCAGGAAGAGGGCGAACCCCCGCTTGAGCTGGGCGGACGTGACCTGCGCGTGCAACTGCGTGCCGACGAGGATGCCGGCGATCGCGACGCCCGCGAAGAGACCGAGCGCGGGCCAGTCCACCTGCACCGTGCCCGCGTAGCCGAGGAAACCGGACGCCGCGTTCATGGAGATGACTGCAAGCGACGTGCCGACGGCCTGCCGCATGGGCACCCCGACGAGGACGACGAGCGCGGGCACGATGAGGAAACCGCCGCCGATGCCCACGAGGCCGGTGAGCACGCCCACGCCGACTCCGGCCAGCGCGATGACGGGCAGGCTGTGGTGCGTGACGTGCTGCTCGATGGGCGCCGGGGAAGCGGCGCTCCGGAGCATCGAGACGGCCGCGGCGACCATCACCACCCCCAGTCCCACCAGCTGCGTGCGCCCGTCGAGGAAGCGCGCGAGGCGCGCGCCGCCGTACGAACCGACCATCGCCACCGCGCCGAACGCGAGCGCCGTGCGCCAGACCAGGTTGCCCGCTCGCCAGTGACGCGCCGCGCCGACGAGGCTCGTGAGCCCCACCACCGGCAGCGACATGGCGATCGCCTGCTTGGCGGGGTAGCCGAGCAGGTACGCGAACACCGGCACCGTCAGCACCGACCCGCCGCCGCCGATCAGCCCGAGCGTGAGCCCGATGGCCATCGCGGACGTGGCGGCGATCGCGAGCGTGGACGGGGACATCCCTCCAACGTAACATCCGGCGTGCCTCGACGACCCTTCCCCCCGATCGCGCTCGCCGTGGCGCTATGCGTGCGCGCCGCAGGCGCGCAGGACGCGCCGCCGACCGGCGCGCAGAATCCGCCGTCGGTGCGCTGGGAAGCGCTGACGACGTCGCGCTTCGAGCTCATCTACCCGCGCGAACTCTCCGCCACCGCGCAGCGCATCGCGCGGCGCCTTGAAGCGATCGCCCCCGCCGTCGCGCGCACGTATGGGGTTTCGCCCGACAGGCTGCCGCTGGTGCTGCAGAACCGCGGCACGCTCAACAACGGCTTCGTCGCGCTCGCGCCGCGCCACTCCGAGTGGTTCACGACGGCGCCGCAGGCGGCGGTGTACACCGGTCCCAACGACTGGCTCGGGCTGCTCGCCACGCACGAATACCGGCACGTGGCGCAGTTCGACAAGATGAGGCGCGGCTTCGTGGGGTTGCTCAACAGCGTGTTCGGCGAAACGGGGTGGCTCTTCGCGGCCAACGTCGCGCTGCCGCCCTGGGTGTGGGAAGGGGATGCGGTGGGCATCGAGACCGCGCTCACGCCGGGCGGACGCGGGCGGATCCCCGAGTTCAACGTGGAACAGCGCGCGCTCACGCTCGAGAAGCCGCGCCCCGACTACTGGACGGCGTACTTCCGCTCGTATGGCACCTTCGTGCCGGACCACTACCAGCTCGGCTACGCGCTCACCTCCTACCTGACGCGCACGCAGGGCCCGGCCGCGTGGGACTCGATCATCGGTCGCACGGCCGATCGCGCCTGGCTCCCGTGGGGGTTCAGCGCGTCGCTGCGCGAGGTGACGGGGAAGGGCGACGCGGAGACGTACGCGTCGGCGATGGATTCGCTCCGGGCCGCGTGGCGCACGCAGCAGGCCGGCTTCACCCTCACGGCGGCGACGCCGGCCCATCGGCTCGACTCCGCCGGGTTCAGCTGGACCGAGTATCCGCAGTTCGACGCCGACGGTTCGATCATCGCCTTCCGGCGCGGACTCGACTTCCTCTACCACTTCACGCGCATCACGCCGGGCGACAGCACGGCGTGGGGACGCGAAATGTTCACCCCCGCGCCCTACGTGTTCGGCGTGCCGCACTCGGTGGGCGGCGGGCGCCTCACCTACGGCACCGTGCGCTACGACGCGCGCTGGGGACAGCGGCAGTGGTCCATCGTGCGCGTGCGCGACCTCGCCACAGGAGACGAATGGACGCTGGGCGACACGACGCGCCTGTTCGCGCCCGCGCTTTCCGCGGACGGTCAGCGCATCGCGGCTGTGGAGCAGGCGCTCGACGGCACGGTGACGCTGGTCGTGCTTGATGCGCGGACCGGTGCGGAGCAGCTGCGGCTGCCCAATCCCGGCAACGCGATGCTGCAGCTGCCGCGCTGGGCGCCGGACGGCGAGCATCTCGTCGTGGTGCGCACGACCGAGGGCGAGGGGCGCCGTATCCAGTGGGTGGATCTCGCGACGCGCAGCGAACGGACGCTCGTGGCCCCGACCGCGCTCACGGTGCAGGCACCGGTCACGGACGGTCGGTTCGTGTACTTCGTGTCGCCGCGCTCGGGCGTGGACAACATCTACGCCGTCGCCGTGGCCGACGGCCGGCAGTGGCAGGTGACGTCGCGCCCCGTGTCGGCCACGCAGCCCGCCGTGTCGCGCGACGGCCGCACGCTCGCGTTCGGCGAGATGACGGGCGACGGGCAACGCCTCGCGACGATGCCGCTCGACTCTGGCAGCTGGGTGCCGCTCGCGCAGGCCCGCGAGGCTGGCGTCACGTGGGCCGAGGAGTTGGCGGCTCGGCTCGGGCCCCGTCCGGCGCTCGACACGGCGGCCGGTGAGCCGTACCCCGTGCGCGAGTATCACCCGTGGGCGCACGCGCTCAATTTCTACGGGTTGACGATGGCGGCGACTCCGGGGAGTCCGGTGACGAGCGCGGCCCTCTCGTCGCGCGACCTGCTCGGCACCGCGTCGGCGGCCATCGGGGTGCGATACAACACGGACGAGCGTGCATGGGGCGTTGGCGCGAACGCGACATACGCCGGGTGGTGGCCGGTGATCGACGCGTCGTTCTTCCGCGACCAGCGGCAGAGCACGTACCTCTACCGCGATTCGGCCGCCGGCCCGATCAAGGAGGCGCGCTACCGGTGGAGCGAGCTCAACGCCACGCTCGGCTTCCGGCTCCCGCTCAACCTGACCGACGGGCTCTACTCCACGTTCCTCACGCTCGGTGGCGCGGTGACGGCGCGTCGCACCGCCGACCAGCCGGTCAACTTCCGCGAAACCACGGGGGAGCGGCTGCTCACCAACGGCACCTTCCTCCCGGTGACGTGGTTCGCGAGCATGGGACGCGGCTACCAGACGTACCGCGACCTGCAGCCCGTGTGGGGGCAGTACCTGGTGGCGATCTACCAGCACACGCCGCTCACGCGGAGCGTGAACTCGGGAGCGCTGTTCGCCGCGCGCGGGTACCTGTACTTCCCCGGGTTCCTGCGCCACCACGGCATCATGATCGAGGGCGGCTACGAGCGGCAGTGGGCGGGGAACTACTTCTTCGGTTCGCAGATGGTGTTCCCGCGCGGCTACAGCGCGGTCGCGTTCGACCGGTTCCAGAAGGTGGCGTTCAACTATGCGCTGCCGCTCGACTATCCCGACACGCGGCTCCTGCGCGCGGTGCAGGTGCAGCGCGTGCGCGCGAACTTCTTCTATGACATCGGCGTGGGCGACGTGCTGCCGTCGGCCGCGTTCCCGACGTCGCCGAGCTTCACGTCGCGCTACACGTCGGGGGGCGTGGAGGTGATGGCCGACACGCACCTCTGGCAGTTCCCGGCGCCGATCGGGGTGGGGTTCCGCACGTCGTACCTGAACGAGCTCAAGGTGTTGCGGACGAGCCTGATCCTGCAGGTGGATTTCTGATGACGGCGCGCGGGGCCGGCGGGGCGGTGGTGCGCCCTCCGACGGGGCGGGCACGCGCGAGGCGGCGACGCGCGATGCGGCGACCGCGGGAGGAGCGGAGAGGCGTGCACGGGACGCACGCACGTCGGAGGGAATCGTGAACGGCGGAGCGACCGATCGCCCGCTGTGGGCGCCGAGTTCCGCGCAAGTCGCGCGCGCGCAGGTGACCGCATTCGCGCGCGCGATCGCCGCCGACGCGTCGATGGGCGCGCCCGCCGAGGTCGCGGACGATCACGAAGCGTTGTGGCGGTGGTCGGTGGCGCACCCCGAGCGGTTCTGGCCGGCCGTGTGGCGCTGGTGTGACGTGGTGAGCGATGCGAGGGCCACCAGTGATTCGGCGAGTGCGTCGTCACGGCCGAACCCGCACGCAGCCGTCGCGACGTCCGGCGCCGATGCGCCCTGGACCGAAGTCGTCCACGGCCTCGACCGCATGGCACCCCCCGACGCGTCGCTCGGGCCCTGCTGGTTCACGGGGGCGCGGCTCAACTTCGCCGAGAACCTGCTGCGGCATCGCGGCGGCGACGACGCCGTGGTGAGCTGGGACGAGACCGGTCGTCGCGCCGTGTTGTCGCGCGACGCGCTGGCCGACGGCGCGGCGCGCTTCGCGGCGGCGCTGCGCGCGATGGGCGTGGGGCCCGGCGATCGCGTGGCCGGTTTCCTGCCCAACATCCCGCAGGCGATCGTCGCGATGCTGGGTGCCGCGAGCGTGGGCGCGACCTGGAGTTCGTGCTCGCCCGACTTCGGGGCCAAGGGGGTGCTCGACCGGTTTGGGCAGATCGCGCCGTGCGTGCTCGTGGCGGCCGACGGCTATCGGTACGCGGGCAAGGTGATCGACTGCCGCGCGCGCGTGCGCGAGATCGTGGCGGCGCTGCCGAGCGTGGAGCGGGTGGTGGTGGTGCCGTGGTTGGGGGAGGCGGTGCTGGGGGACGAGCCGGTGTCGGCGCGCGCGGGGCAGGGCACCGTGTCGCCCGACGCGCCCGACGCGCACGAAGCACGCGGTGCGCATGGCGGGCACGCGCGGCCGCGCGGCGACCACGCGTCGCCGCTGCCCGGCGTCCCGATGGCCGTGGCGTGGGACGACTACGTGCGGGTTGAGGCGGAGCGCCCGGCCGACGCGTTCGCGCGGCTCCCGTTCGACCATCCCCTGTACGTCATGTACTCGAGCGGCACGACGGGGCTCCCCAAGTGCTTGGTGCACGGCGCGGGGAGGACGCTGCTCCAGCACCTCAAGGTGCACGTGCTGCACGGCGACCTGCGCGCGGGCGATCGGATCTTCTACTTCACCACCTGCGGGTGGATGATGTGGAACTGGCTCGTGAGCGCGCTGGCCGTGGGTGCGACTGTGGTGCTGTACGACGGCGCGCCGCTCGCGCCCGATGCAGCGCAGTTGTGGCGCATGGCCGAGGCCGAGCGGCTCACGGTGTTCGGGACGAGCGCCAAGTATCTCGCGCTGCTCGAGAAGGAGGGGGTGCGGCCGCACGGGCGGTTCGATCTCGACGCGCTCGAGGTGATCCTCTCGACGGGCAGCCCGCTCGCGGCGCACTCGTACGATTTCGTCTACCGCGACATCAAGCCCGGGGTACGGCTCTCGTCCATCTCGGGCGGCACCGACCTGATCTCGTGCTTCGCGCTCGGGAGTCCGGTGCTGCCCGTCCATCGCGGCGAACTGCAGACCCGCGGACTCGGCATGGCGGTGGACGTGTGGCGCGACGACGGGACGCCGGCCGCGTCGGGCGAACTGGGCGAACTCGTGTGCACGCGCCCGTTTCCGAGCATGCCGGTCGCGTTCTGGGGCGATGCCGGCGGCGCCAAGTACCGCGCCGCGTACTTCGAGACCTTTCCCAACACCTGGCGCCACGGCGACTGGGCCGCCATCACGGAGCACCACGGCCTCGTGATCCACGGGCGCAGCGACGCGACGCTCAACCCCGGCGGCGTGCGCATCGGCACGGCGGAGATCTATCGGCAGGTGGAGCAGCTGGCCGAGGTGGTCGAGTCGCTGGTGGTGGGGCAGGAGATTGCCAACGGTCCCGATGTGGACACGCGCGTGGTGCTGTTCGTGCGGTTGCGCGACGGCGTCGTGCTCGACGACGCGCTCAAGGCGCGCATCCGGCAGCAGATCCGCAAGAACACGAGTCCGCACCACGTGCCGCGCGTGATCGTGGCGGTGGCCGACATCCCGCGCACGATCTCGGGGAAGATCACCGAGCTGGCGGTGCGCGAGGTGATCCACGGGCGGCCGGTCAAGAACACGGATGCGCTGGCCAATCCGGGCGCGCTGGACCTCTTTCGCGACCTCCCCGAGCTGGCGTCCTGAGCGCAGCGAGGGCCCCGCTGCTGTTGAGCGCACCGTGTCGCCAGCGTGGCCCGATCGCCAGCCGTATGCGGACTCCGCTGCGCCGGTCAGCGCACGGTCGTGAAGAACTGGATCAGCGTGCCGGCATTGTCCTTCACGATGAAGCTGCGCGCCCGGATCTGCGTGTCGACGAACTCGCGGCCGACGAACGTGGCGCCCTGTTCCTCCAGCTTCGACTTCGTGGCGGTGAACGTGGCGCTGTCGACCCAGACGCCGGCCTTCGTGAGGCCGAGCGCGCGTTGATCGAGCAGCAGGGTGTCCGTGGACGCACGATCCGCGAAATGGATCAGCTCGACCATCATCACGTCGTTCGTGAGGCAGACGATCTCGGCCCGACCCGAGGCCCGGCTGATGCGGCGCATGCCCATGAAGCGCTCATACCAGCGGATGCTCGCATCCAGGTCGGCGACCACGATCGCGTAGTAGGCCGGTCCGGACGTCGGTGCGAACGCACGCGATGTCCGTGGCGCCGGCGCGGCGTGGCCGTGGCTCGAAGCAACGAGGATCGCCGCGCCGATGCACAGCGCGCGCAAGGTGAGCGACATGAGAAACCTCCGGGTGGCGTCGGACCTGCACGGTCGCGAGTCTATGGCGACACGGCGGGCCGGCGCAACCCATCAGCCCGCGTGCACTCCCGCACCCGCCCTCCTCGCGTGGTGCGGCTCAGAACGGCGCGCGCGCCGCTTCGTCACCCGTCTCGCCGGGCCGTGGTCGCCGCGTCTGCGGCGTGGCCTGACCATCTCTGGGCGCGGCAGCAGCAGCTGGTGTCGCGGTGTGGCGCCCGTACCCCGAGCGCCCGGCCGGCACGACGCGTGGGCGCGCGCGGCGACGCCGGTCGGCGGGAACGCGCTCCGCACGATGGCACGCTCGCCCCGAGGATGATCGCCAGCCGGCGGCAGCGGCACGAAACGGGTCCTTCGCTGCGCTCCGGACGACATATATTTGGACGATGGTCCCCCGCGCCCCTTCCCTCATCTCGGCCGATGGCAGCATCGGCGTCGAGTGGTCGCGTTGGTGGACGTCCGCGCGCACGGGCGCGCGCGGCGACTGACGGAATCCCCCGGTCCGGCGCTCGGCAGGTCGAGCGCCGGACCGGTGTCGCGTTGTACCGGATGACCGCCCGCTCCGGGCGCCCGGTCCCACACCGTCACCTGGGCCTGATCCCGCCGGCCCACACGAGGCTCCCACCATGGCCACCAGCACCTCCCCCGTCTCGAGCAAGGCGCACGACACCTTCCCGATCAACGGCACCGACTACATCGAGTTCTACGTGGGCAACGCGCGCCAGGCGTCGCTCTTCTACCAGAACTCCTTCGGCTTCGAGCTCGTCGCCTACCGCGGCCCGGAAACCGGCGTCCGCGACCGCGCGAGCTACCTGCTCCAGCAGGACAAGATCCGCTTCATGCTCACCTCGCCGCTCGGCCCCGAGGGCCCGATCGCGGCCCACATCACCAGGCACGGCGACGGCGTGCGCGACCTCGCGTTCTGGGTGGACGACTGCCGCGACGCGTGGAGCAAGGCCGTCGAGCGGGGCGCGACCTCGGTGCAGGAACCGACCGTCCTCACCGACAAGGACGGCGAGATCGTGATCGCGGCGATCGCCACCTACGGCGACACGATCCACTCGCTCGTCGAGCGCCGGAACTACCGCGGCACCTTCATGCCGGGGTTCCGCGCCGCGAAGAGCCAGCTGGCCGTCAGGCCGACGGGGCTCAAGTACGTGGACCACTGCGTCGGCAACGTCGAGCTGGGCAAGATGAACGAGTGGGTGGGCTTCTACGAGCGCGTCCTCGGCTTCTTCAACCTGCTCACCTTCGACGACAAGGACATCAGCACCGAGTACTCGTCGCTGATGTCCAAGGTCATGAGCAACGGCAACGGCCGGATCAAGTTCCCGATCAACGAGCCGGCGTCGGGCAAGAAGAAGTCGCAGATCGAGGAGTACCTCGACTTCTACCGCGGCCCCGGCGTGCAGCACATCGCCATCGCGACCGACGACATCATCGCCACCGTCACCGACCTCAAGGCGCGTGGCGTCGAGTTCCTGAGCACGCCGAGCTCGTACTACGCCGAGCTGCAGGGCCGGGTGGGGAAGATCGACGAACCGCTCGACGTGCTCGCCTCGCTCGGCATCCTCGTGGACCGCGACGACGAGGGGTACCTGCTCCAGATCTTCTCGCGCCCCGTGCAGGACCGCCCGACGCTCTTCTACGAGATCATCCAGCGGAAGGGCGCCAAGGGGTTCGGGAAGGGGAACTTCAAGGCGCTGTTCGAGTCGATCGAGCGCGAGCAGGAGCTGCGCGGCAACCTGTAGCCGTGCGGCGCCCCCGCCGGCGTCCGGCCGGCGGGGGGAGGTGAGAGGATCGGGACGATGCCTGCGTCGGATAGGGGAGAGCGACTTCCCATCTCCCCGCCCCAGGCGGCAGGTCCCCATGCCCATCCACCCGCTCCGTCGTCTCGTCGCCGCTGCCGCCCGTGGGGCGGCGCTCGTCGTGCTGGCCAGCCTGCCGCGCGTGCTCCCGGCGCAGCAGATGCTGTTCGGCCACGGCACCGACAACCAGGCCATCGCCCAGTACTACTACTCGTACAACTGGGGCAACGTCTTCCACTGGCATGACTGCAACTACGGCCCGACGGAGCCCTGCGGCCCCGGGCCGCAGAGCGACGTGAACAGCCTGACGAGCGCCATCGCCGACGGCTCATACGGATGGGCCTCGTTGCACCTGACCGCCGACGGCCCGCAGCCGAACGCCCGGTCCGGCGATTCGCACGCGAACGCCTACTGGTGGGACAACTTCACCGTCACGTCCGCGTCGCTCCCCGTGGGGACGCTCGTGCCCATCGACCTGAGCCTGCATTTCTCGGCGTCGCTCAACAACAGCCGCGAGCCGGCGTCGTCGACGTCGCTAGCGCGGTCCGGCAGGCCCCCCGACCGTCCGGACGCCGCGCGCGTCCGGACGGTCGCGTCTTGCCGGGCAGGTGAACGGCAGGCATCGTAGCGTCATGCGCCGCGCCTGGGGGGGAAGGTTTCTCGGAGACTGCGGCGCCGCAGCGCTCCTGTTCGCGCTCTCGCCGCGCCTCGCGTCCGGCCAGTCGGACGCGAGCGCGTGGCGGGCCGTCACGGCCGACGCGATCGGCCAGGTCAATCACGGGACGGCGGACAGCGCGGCGGCGCGCCTGACGCGCGCGCTCGCGGATCCCGCCCTCGACGGCCCGACGCGCGACCGCGCGCGCCTCGCGCTCGCCACCGTGCATCGGCTGCGCTATCGCTACGCCACGGCGGAATCGCTCTACGCACAGCTCGACGCCTCGGGAGCTGCGCCCGCGCGGCTGCACGCCGCGCTCGGCCGCGCCCTCGCGGCAACGGTGCAGGCGCGCCTGCGCGAGGCCGACTCGCTCTTCAGCGTGACCGCGGCCGCGGCGCGCGAGGACGGCGACACGCGCACGCTGGCCGAGGCGCTGCTCGCGGCCAGTGCGGTGCGCGGACGCTTCCGCGGGGGACGCGCGCAGCAGGCGGCGCTCGACTCCGCCGACGCGGCGCTCGCGCAGGGACCCGCGGATTCGGTGCTGATCGGGCAGCGGCGCTGCACGGCGCTCCGCACGTTGGCGCCGTCGGACTCGGAGGGGATGGCGCGCGCGCTCGCGGCGCACGTGGCGCTCGCCGATCGGCACGACGCGCCGCGGCTCGCGGCCAGCTGCTTCGCGATCGCCGGCAGCATGCTCGTCAACGGCGCGCGCCTCGTGTTCGGCCTGGCCTGGCTGGACTCGGCCGTGCGGCGTGCCCACGCGGTCGGCGACCTCGCGACGGCGGCTTCGGCGGGACAATGGGCGGGCTTCGGGTGGATCACCCTCGGGGCGTACTTCTCGGCCCGCACCGTCCTCGCGCAGGCCATGCGCGATGCCGATGCCGCGGGAGCCACCAACGTGCTCGCCTGGGCCACGCTCAACAGCGCGCAGGTGCTCGACGGTCTCGGGTACGTCGAGCGGGCCCGCGCCGCGTACGATCGCTCGGCGCGCCTCATGACGGCGACGAGCGACGTGTTCGGCGTCGGCACCGTGCGATCGTTCGCCATTGCGCAGGCGCTGCGCGAGCGCCGCATGGGCGACGCGCGCTCGCTGCTGGACGCGCAGCTGGCCGATGCGCGCGCGTCCGGGAACCCGCAGGCGCAGCTCGTGACCTGGGTGCTCGAGGCCAACGCACGCGCGATCGCGGGCGACGCGGACGGCGCGCTGCGGGCGGACAGCGTCGCCCGCAGCTTCGAGGCGCGGCAGGGACGCGGTGTGACGGCGGAAGCCCTCGAGCGCCGCGGCACGCTGCTGCTCGCGCTCGGACGCCCGCGCGAGGCTCTGCCGTTGCTGCGGCAGGCGTCTGACAGCTTCCCGCGCACGCAGCCCCGCTTCCGCCACGAGGTGCGCATGCGCTTCGCGATCGCGTTGGCCGAGGCCGGTGACCCCGAGGGCGCGGCGCGCGAGGCGCTGGCGGCCGGGGCCGAGTTCAATGTCTGGCGCGCCTCACTGTCGCAGCAGGCGCTACGGGCGAGCGCCTTCCAGTCTCCCGCGCTCGTACTCGGTCCCAACGAGGCGCTGCCGCGGATGGTGGCGGCGCTCGCCCGCGCAGGGCGCCTCGAGGACGCGATGACCGTCGCGGAGGAGGGGCGCGCGCGCTCGCTCGTGGACGCGTGGAGTGCGGGCGAGACGCGTCGTCTCGACGGGGGAGGGCGCGACGTGCCGGCCACGGCGGCCACGGACGCCACGGTGGACCGATCCACGGCCCTCATCCACCTGACGGCGGGACGCAGCGCGGGCACGGCGACCACGGTGCTCCTGCGCACGACGACGGGCGTGGCGCGACACTTCGCGCCGCCACTCGACTCGCTGGTGCCTCCCATCGATCGCTGGCTGGCGCTGCTCCAGGGGGGCCAGCCCGACGGCAACGCGGCCGCTGACGTTGCGGGCGCGCTGCTCGGTCCGCTGCTCGACGCGCTCCCGCCGGGAACACGCCGGCTGATCATCGTGCCGGATGG